>JAZLLE010000089.1:0-24592 GCA_045597985.1 Bacteroidaceae bacterium
ACAACTTGCCACACATCGTAGGATGAGAAAGCGCGAAACCGCCGTATGCCGAACGGCACGTACGGTGGTGTGGGAGGTCGGTAAATGCAAAAGTAGGAGGGAAATACCTTTTATGATTAGCATTTACCTCCTACCCGATTAGATCCATAGGGAACTCCTATTCGTTCAGGTGGTTTTCCCAGCCCTGAGCCTTCAGCTCGAATTCCTGATTTGGTCCAACTATCAGTCTGCGGCCAGTCTCGGGCTTTGTGATATGTCCTATCAGGTGAACGTCTTTCAGCGTCATTATCGTCTCGTGGCATTCAAGCGGCACAGTGAACAGCAGCTCGTAGTCCTCGCCTCCGTTAAGCGCGCAGGTATATACGTTCATATTCAGCTCTTCCGCCATCACCGCTGTCTGGTAGTCAATTGGAATGCGGTCCTGATATATCTGGCATCCTGTGCCACTTTGCTTGCATATATGTATCAGTTCCGATGAGAGTCCGTCTGAGATATCCATCATAGCCGTAGGCTTTATGCCTGCCCCGGCAAGTTCCTTGATAATGTCACCTCTGGCCTCGGGTTTGAGCTGACGCTCCAGAATGTACTCTTTACCGGCGAAGTCTGGAGAGAACGGAGTATTGTCTTTGTGCTCCATACTGTTGAATACGGCTTTCTCGCGTTCCAGAAGCTGCAGGCCCATATATGCGGCTCCGAGGTTGCCTGATACGCATATCAGGTCATTTGGCCTGGCGCCGTTGCGATATACGATGTCCTCTTTTCTGGCCTCGCCTATGCAGGTTATGCTGATAGCCAGTCCTGTGAGCGATGATGTGGTGTCGCCGCCAACAAGATCTACTCCGTGCTTCTGACAGGCAAGCAGGACGCCTGCGTAGAGCTCCTCCATATCCTCAACCGAGAAACGTCTGCTGATGGCCACCGACAGTGTCATCTGTCTGGGCTGTCCGTTCATCGCGTATATGTCAGAGATGTTTACTGATGCGGCTTTGTAGCCTAAGTGTCTCAAAGGCATATATGTCAGATCAAAATGAACGCCCTCCATGAGCATGTCGGTTGTTACAAGTGTCTGCATATCACCATAACTCAGCACTGCCGCGTCATCGCCAATCCCGTATTTAGTGGAGCCGTTCTTAATCTCTGTGCCTTTGGTCAGGTGCTCTATCAGACCGAACTCTCCGAGCTTTGAAATCTCCGTACCTTTCATCTGCTTCTCTTAAAATTCTCTATGTGGTTGATTATTATATTATCAAAATCACTCTGTCCGTCAATCAGGCGTACTCTTACAGGTAGAATGTATATGAGCCTGCGCAATTCCTGGCTGATGCGCATATCCTGTAGCCTTGCCGCATCCTTCTCCGTGGTTATTACTATCTTGTCGTTGTGGCGGGCCTCACTGACAGCCTTGTCAATCCGCGTGATATCCCTGTCGCGGAAATTGTGATGGTCGGAAAATGTAAGCGGGGTTATGTCCTTTGCGTGTCTGGACAGCTCTCTGATTATCGCTCCTGGCGATGCGATTCCTGTCGCGACAATAACCGATGTACGGTCTGTGATACTGTTGAGCGCTCTTGCCGGCGAGCTCCCGTCAAACGGAATCAGCTCATCGTACTCCATTCTGCTGAAGAATACTCTCTGACGGTCGGAGCATTGCAGCCGCCGGCGCTCAGTGTCCATCTGGTCTGAGGACAGATTGTCGGGACACTTGCTTATAATAATTATGTCCGCGCGCCTGCGCCCGTTGGCCGATTCTCTGAGCAGACCTGCCGGCAGAACCATATCGTCCATAATGTTGCGGTTCCAGTTTACCAGAAGTATGTTCAGAGATGGTGTTACGGCCCTGTGCTGGAATGCGTCGTCCAGGATAACCGCATCGGGACAGACACTCTGCCTTAGTCTTTGCAAGCCTTCGGCTCTCTTCTCGCATACGGCGAACGTGGTGTCTGGAAACTTCCGGCTCATCTGCAGTGGCTCATCGCCTACCTGAAGGGCATTTGCCCTGGCGCTTACCTCAATGTAGCCTTTGGTGCGCCGTCCGTACCCACGGCTCAGCACGGCAATCCTGTACCTGTCAGAGAGCAGACGTGTCAGATATTCCGTATGTGGGGTCTTGCCGGTGCCTCCTGCTGTTATATTACCTATTGAGATGACTGGAAAGTCTGCACGGAAAGAGGATACGGCACCTTTATCATATCTGCGGTTCCTTGCAGATGTGATGGCCAGGTAAACGAGCGCCAGCGGTTTCAGAAAGGCGCAGGTTCTGAAGGGCTGTTGGCTGCTGGCTGTCGGCTGCTGGCTGCTGGCTGCTGGCTGAAGGCTGCTGATCATTTTCCCGTGTCGCGTTTGAATGCAAAATTAAGAAAAGCTGAACAAATATGGAAACGGCGGTGTTTTTTCTGCCCGATACTTCTGTTTTGGCGCCATTTTGCGCGGCTGACATTCTAAAAAGATGTGAAAACTGAAAAAAAAGTTGCATTTAAAGATTAAAAAGTAAGATGTCTCGCAAAAAAGTTGTAATTTGCACCCGATTTACAGACCCTTGTGGATAGGTGCCTGATTGGGAAAGATGCTCGAGTGGTTGAAGAGGCACGCCTGGAAAGCGTGTATACCCCTAAAGGGTATCCGGGGTTCGAATCCCCGTCTTTCCGCAAATTGAAAGGATTTAAGGATATAAAATACTAACAATTAATTAAAAGTAATTTCAAAATGAAAAAGATTTTTGCATTCGTTGCAGTGATGGGTGTCCTCGCATTTGGACTGACCCAGTCAGTTATCGCTCAGGACGAGGTTGCTCCGGAGCAGACAGAGGCAGCCGCAGAGGCTGTTGAGGAGGCCGTAGAAGAGGCAGCTCCAGCAGTAGCACAGGCAGCCTCCAACATCGAGGAGGAGAAAGTTGGTCTTCACAAGAACATCAAGATCAAGTTCATCGAGGGTTCCGCAGGCTTTATGTCACTAGTAGCAATCGCTATGATTTTCGGTCTTGCTCTCTGCATTGAGCGTATCATTTTCCTCAGCCTGTCAGAGATTGACAGCAAGAAGCTCCTTGAGGAGATTCAGGCTGCTCTTGAGAAGGGTGATGTTGAGGGTGCAAAGGATATCTGCCGCAACACAAGAGGTCCTGTAGCATCAATCTGCTATCAGGGACTTATGAGAGTAAACGAGGGTCTTGACGTAGTTGAGCGCTCAGTCGTATCATACGGCAGCGTTCAGGCCTCAAACCTTGAGAAGAACCTCTCTTGGATCACACTGTTCATCGCAATGTCTCCGTCACTCGGATTCTTGGGAACTGTGATTGGTATGGTTCAGGCATTCGATGCTATCCAGAAGGCTGGTGATATCTCTCCGACCGTTGTTGCCGGTGGTATGAAGGTCGCCCTTATCACAACCATCTTCGGTATTATCGTAGCTCTTGTTCTCCAGGTGTTCTACAACTACATCCTGAGCAAGGTAGAGGCTCTTAACACTGATATGGAGGATGCTTCTGTAAGCCTGCTCGATATCATCATGAAGTACAACCTGAAGTTCCAGAAGTAAATAATATCCCACAATGGAAAAGAAAGTAAGTGCATCACAGATTGCCCTGTGGATACTTCTTATCCTCTCTGCTGTAGTACTGGTAATGTTCTACGGTGTGGGTTATGGTACACAGGACTCTTTTAACGGTAACGTCTATACCGCACCGACATATACCGGACTCCTTATCGTCTGGCTATATGCACTGGTGGCTATCGGCATCGGCGTAGTGTTTATCTTCGGACTGGCAAAGGCATTCAGAAAGAAATCAAAGAAAGCTTCCCGTACAGGTTTCGTGGGCATTGTCTTCCTGTTTATGTTTGCCGTTATAGCAGTCTCATATTTCCTCGCAAGCGGTGATCCTATCCGTAAGGGTGACGGAAGTCTTGTTGAGAGTCTTTTTGAGCTGAAGCTTACCGATACCTGTCTTTACTCAATGTACGCATTGGCACTGGTGGCTATCGTAGCAGCATTGCTCTCAATGGTAGGTGCCTTCAAGGCAAAGGTTAAGAAGTAATCCTTAGAACTTGATATAATCTATGGGTAAAAGTAGTAGAAAAGTTCCTGGATTGAATCAGTCGTCAACTGCGGATATATCCTTTATCCTGCTGATTTTCTTTCTGGTGACTACCTCTATGGATACGGATACGGGTCTTACCCGCCGTCTTCCGGAGTGGGATCCCAACGCACAGGAGGAGGAAATCAAGATTAAGGAGCGTAACGTTATGACTGTTCTTGTGAACAGAAATAACGATATCCTCTGCCGCGGAGAGGTGATTGATATCAGTGAGCTCAAGGATATCGCCAAAGAGTTCATTGCCAATCCTGAGGATAAGGCAAATCTCCCCGCTAAGGAGGAGTACGAGATTAAGGGATTCGGAACAGTCGTCACTACAGTAAAGCACGTAATTTCCCTGCAAACTGACCGTGACACTAATTACGATATCTACTTTCAGGTTCAGAACGAGTTGAGCAGGGCTTACAACGAGCTTCGCGATGAATGGTGCAAGCAGACTTTTGGCAAGAGCTGGTATGATATTCCAGACGATGATGACCGCAGGGTCTATGCCAAGGGTATGTATCCGTCAAAGATCTCAGAGGCTGAGCCAAAACAGTACGGTGTAAACTAATAAGCGCTATGAGTAAGTTTAGAAGCAACGGCAAGAGAGAAATGCCAGAATTGAATACATCCTCGCTCCCAGACCTTATTTTCTCTGTATTGTTCTTCTTTATGATGGTTACCTCCATGCGTGAGGTTGAGTTGAAGGTTCAGTTCACTACACCGCAGGGAACCGAGATTGAGAAGCTCGAGAAGAAATCTCTGGTCTCTTACATCTACATTGGAAAGCCAATGCCAAATCAGCGCGCCAAGTTTGGTTCGGGTACACGTATCCAGCTTAATGACAAGTTCGCCGAGGTTGACGCTATCCATGATTATGTTGTACAGGAGCGTGAGAGCATGCACGAGTACGACAAACCTTTTATGAAGGTGTCAATGAAGATTGATCAGAATACTCAGATGGGTATTGTTACAGATGTCAAGCAGGCTCTGCGTAAGGCTTACGCTTTGAACATCGTTTACTCAGCCACAAAGAAAAAGCAGTAATAAACAATCAATCCATTATAAAAGAGCAGGAGTCCGTGGGGCTCCTGTTCTTTTTTATGCTTGAGGATAATAAAGTCTCTTTAAGCTTGGTGTCTCCGCCGGAGTGTGATGAATGAGTAGCTGAAAGGCGTCTTATCGGTAGGTGGGAACGTCTCTTTGGCAATCTCTTCCCATTCGTCCATATTCAGTGCGGGAAAGTACGTATCGGCATTAACAGGTGTGTCGTGTACAATAGTCAGTTCCAACTCGTCGGCCAAAGGGAGTGCCTGACGGTAGATCTCCGCACCACCTATTACATATATCAGCTCATCGCCCTCGCAATGTTCCAATGCCTCGTTGATTGAGCTGAATCTCTCGGCTCCGGGAAATTCCTTTGTGCCGTTTCTTGTCAGCACTATGTTGCGCCTGTCTGGCAGCGCGCCCTTGGGCAGTGACTCAAAAGTCTTGCGCCCCATCAGAATGGTGTGTCCTGTGGTTAATGCCTTGAATCGCCTCATATCTGCGGATATGTGGTATATCAGGTCACCCTGATATCCTATGGCATTGTTCTCCGCAATGGCTACTATAATTGACAGCATAGTTATACGGATACGTCGGCTTTAATGTGTGGGTGCGGGTCATATCCCGTTAGTTCAAAGTCCTCGTACTTGAAGTCGAAGATGCTCTTTACATCTGGATTGATAATCATCTTAGGCAGTGGCCTGGGTTCTCTTGTAAGCTGTAGTCTGGCCTGCTCAATATGATTCAAGTAAAGATGTGTGTCGCCTGTTGTATGGACAAAATCACCGGCCTTTAGTCCTGTTACCTGAGCCATCATCTGGAGCAGCAGCGCGTACGATGCGATGTTGAATGGTACGCCGAGAAAAGTGTCGGCTGAGCGCTGGTAGAGCTGCAGGCTGAGACGTCCGTCTGCCACATAGAATTGGAAGAACGCATGGCAGGGCGGCAGGTTCATATTCTTCAAGTCTGCCACATTCCAGGCGCTTACTATGATTCGCCTTGAGTCCGGATTGTTCTTGATAGTGTCAACCGCCTCTGATATCTGGTCAATGAAGCCTCCCTCGTAGTCTGGCCAGGAGCGCCACTGATAGCCGTATATATGGCCTAAATCACCATCCGGGTCTGCCCATTCGTTCCAGATGCGCACTCCACGCTCCTGCAGCCATTTGGCGTTTGTGTCGCCGTTGAGAAACCACAGCAGCTCATAGATGATTGATTTGAGATGCAGTTTCTTGGTTGTAAGCAGTGGAAAGCCATCCTCCAGATTGAATCTCATCTGGTGACCGAAGATACTGATTGTGCCCGTGCCTGTGCGGTCTTCTTTTTTTACTCCCTCGCGGAGTATCTTGTCAAGCAAATCCAGATACTGTCTCATAATTGTCTCGCTTCTTTGAGGGCGAATTTACTCAAATTTTTTATCTTCGCCGAAGATTTGAAAACAGATTCTTGGTGCATTATGGAACTGCCGGTGGAATTTATTGAGGAGATGAGGCATATATTGCCAGATGCTGAGGCGGACAGATTGATGGAGGCTATAAGCTCACAGCCTTCAGTCAGTGTGCGTGTAAATGGCTCAAAACTGACCGATGCCGCTTCCTGCGGACTTTTGACTGATGGCGCAGTGCCTTGGTGCGGCAGCGGATACTATCTTGAGGGCAGGCCCTCTTTTACGATGAATCCACTTTTACATTGTGGCGCGTTTTATGTGCAGGAGGCCTCGTCTATGTTCGTGGAGCAGGCTGTCAGAAAATGTGTGGATGGTCCTGTAAAGGCCTTGGATCTGTGCGCGGCGCCTGGTGGAAAGTCAACGCATCTCTGCTCGCTCTTGCCTGAGGGCAGTGTTCTTGTGGCGAATGAGATTAACCGTGGCCGTGCGAATATTCTGGCCGAGAATCTGACAAAGTGGGGAAATCCGAATGTCGTTGTAACCAATGACACCCCAGAGCGTATCGGCGCCTCATCACTTCTGTTTGATCTGATATTGGTGGATGCTCCCTGCTCCGGTGAGGGTATGTTCCGCAAGGATGAGACTGCAATAACAGAGTGGAGTGCCGCAAATGTCAGAATGTGCGCTCAGAGACAACGTGAGATACTCCGTGCCGTGTGGCCTGCCTTGCGTCCGGGTGGCTCAATCATATACAGCACCTGTACATACAATACTCTTGAGGACGAGGATAATGTGGCCTGGATGATTGATGAGCTCGGTGCTGAGTCAATACCTGTGGATGTTCCGGAGGAGTGGGGCGTTACAGGCGACCTTACTGGCAAAGGGCTTGCGGCATATCATTTTCTGCCGCATAAGACGCGCGGTGAGGGCTTCTTTCTGGCGTTGCTCAGAAAACCTGGCGTGTATGTGCCGATGCCTGCCAGGAAAGCATCAAAATCGCTGAAAAGCGCAGATGGCCCGTTCCGCGACTGGTTATGTGGCGCAGATGATTTCTTCTTTATTGAAAGAAACGGCTCGGTCTCAGCAATGCCGTCCGTCCTGTCAGATTTTATGCTTCAGGCCTCATCTGAACTGCATACTCTCTCTTGCGGGGTTGAGGTATCTGTTATGAAAGGACGCGACTGGACTCCCGCTCATCCACTTGCCTTATGCGCTTGTATGAGCAAGTCCGCATTTCCTACAGCCGAGGTATCATTGCAGCAGGCTTTGGCATACCTGCATTCCGAGGCCGTCTCTATACCGGATGCTCCAAAAGGCTTTGTGCTGCTTACATTCAGTGGAGTTCCGATGGGCTTTGTCAAGAACATCGGGAACAGAGCCAACAATCTTTATCCACAGCAGTGGAGAATAAGGAAGAATATCTGCTGAATGAATACCTGATTTACTGGTATAGCCCGTAAGTGGTTCTGAGCACGCGGAACTCTGTGCGGCGGTTAAGCTGGTTGCATATCTCCTGATGCTCTTCAGGAAGTGTCAGGATGAACTGCTCTGTAAGAGTCATACCCTCACTCAGGAACTCATACTTCTCGGCCTGCTTCTTTGAGATTGTCTTGGGGGTACCCTCTCCGTATCCTTTGGCTGTAAGCCGCGCTTTCTCTATGCCATGCTCAATCAGATATTCCACAACACTCTCAGCGCGCCTTTGCGACAATCTCTCGTTATACTGGTCGTTGCCTTTGTAGTCGCAGTGGGCGCCAAGCTCAATGGTCACGTTGGGGTTGTCATTCAAGAGCACTACAAGCTCGTCGAGCGATGCTGCTGACTCAGGCCTGAGTGTGGCCTTGTCAAAATCGAAGAAGATGTTGTCAATAAGCACCGGCTTGGTAATGGATGACAGCGGGAATTGAAGTACGTAATCCCTGTCCTGCTCAGTGCTGTCGGCCGTTATCTCCTGCTTATAGTTAAGGTATCCCTTGGATGTGCCAAGAAGCACATAACTTGCGCCTGGAGTAAGGCGTACTGTAAACGAACCGTCATTTTTCACGTTTACTTTCTGGTTGGTGCCCTCGTTACCCACCAGATAGACAATTGCGTCCGGAAGCTCGTAACCATCCTTCTCGTACACCCATCCGGTAAGGTTGTGTACTGTCTCCGGCAAGTTGAATGAGTAGATGTTGTCGCGCCCGCGTCCGTCATTCCTGTTAGATGAGAAGAACCCGCGTGTATAATCACCCTCGAACGTCATTCCAAAGTCATCGGCATACGAGTTCACCGGCGACTGCATATTACTGATGTGCCAGGTGCTGTCCGTCAGCTGCTCTGCCTTGAAGATGTCGAGTCCTCCCATTCCCGGCCATCCGTCGGAAGAGAAATACAGCTCTCCGTTGCGGCGGAATGTAGGAAACATCTCATTGCCGGGAGTGTTGATGGTGGGGCCGAGATTCTCTGCGCCGAGAAACCTGCCGCCAGAGGCTATGCGCCATATGTCCAGCCCGCCATATCCTCCCGGCATATCCGATACGAAATATATCCATTCTCCGTCTGGCGATGCTGCAGGATGCGCGTATGAGAATAGCGAGTCCGGTGTGTCATTGTAGTCTCCAGCCTCGCCCCAGGCTGCGTTTGAACGCTCCGATTTCATAATCTGGGCAGGTCTGGGGTATTGTGTGTCCATTGTGCATCGGGTGATGAGCATTGTCTGGAAGTCTGAGCTGAATGAGCAGCTGCCATCCTCATACTCGCTGTTCGGCCCGCCCTCAATGACCTCAGGCTTCTGCCAGACATCCTTCTCATTTTTGCTTGATACGAATATGTCGCAACTCTTCATTCCGGTAATCTGGTTGACATCATCACCTGTCGCCTCGTTTCTTGTTGATGTAAAATAGAGCTGGTCGTAATTCTCGCTGCCGAAGGCCGGTGAGAAATCGCTCATTCTGGAGTTGAATACGTTACTCTTCTTTACAGTGAACCGGGTGGGGTTTGCTTTCCATTCCTGCGACAGCGTGCAGGATTCGAGACCGTTTGTGGCAAGGACATCACCAGGACAGCGTCGAAGGAACTCTGCATAGTTCTTTGCCGCCTCCTTGTACTTGCCTGATGCGAGCTGCATATCGGCCAGATAACGTATGGCTGTGGAATCCTTGCAGTTGTATCGAACTGCGTTCTGGTATGCGGCTAAAGCTCTGGGGTAGTAATTTACGTGACGGTAGCATTCGCCAAGCATAAAGGCCCTCTCGGCGCGCTGCGGCTTTTCCTTGGGTGATGTGGCGGCATATGCCTTCTTATACAGCGCGGCAGCCGCGGTATATTCGCCGAGCGCATAGCTCTGCTCGGCCTTTCGCAGATTGTACTCGGCGCCGCATCCGCAAAGCAGCAGCGACATCGCGGCCGTAGCTATTATATGTAGAGGTTTGCCTGACATCAATATAATAACTGAAAAGAGCGCTTATTATTGCAGATGCAGGGCTGAATTGTCTGCCAGAACGTTTCTAACAAGATCTGTGACCATCTGCTTGAGCTCTGATATGAACTGAACCGGCTGATAGCTGCCCCGCTCTATCTCGCGCAGGTGCTTTTCCCAGATGCCGGTCAGCTCTGCGCTCTTAAGCAGCTCCTCGTGAATCAGGTCAATCAGATTCATGGCCATTTTAGTGGGGTAGAGGCTTTTCCTCTCTTTCTTGATGTAGTTCCTCTTGTAGAGTGTCTCTATGATGGCGGCCCTGGTTGACGGCCTTCCAATACCGTTCTCCTTCAGGGCATCGCGCAGCTCATCGTTATCGACGAACTTTCCGGCGGTCTCCATAGCGCGCAGAAGCGTAGCCTCGGTGTATGGCTTTGGCGGCTGGGTCCATTTCTCTGCCAGCTCAGGCGTATGTGGCCCGCTCTCTCCGTTTACAAATGACGGCAAAGTCCTCTCCTCGTCCTCTTCCTTGTCATCACTTTTGTCGGTCCTGTCATTCTCGTAGAGTGTTCTCCAGCCTGGCTCAAGAATCTCCTTTCCGCTTACCTTGAACTCGGTATCCGATGCCTTGCCCGTTACGGTTGTGGTGGAGAAACGGCATTCCGGCCAGAAGACAGATATGAAACGCCGTGCCACCATATCGAACACTTTTTTCTCGTTCTCTGTAAGATTGGCGGTTATTACGCCAGTAGGTATTATGGCATGGTGGTCGGTAACCTTTGAGTTGTCGAAAACGCGCTTGGTCTTGGACAGGCTCTTGCCCTTGAGCGGTGTCACATACTGGCTGTAGGGCGTCAGTCCGTTCAATATGCCAGGGCATTTGGGATATATGTCATCGCTCAGGAAAGTGGTATCAACACGAGGGTATGTCGTTACCTTTTTCTCGTACAGCGACTGTATGGTCTTGAGCGTGTCGTCTGCCGAAAGGTTGTACTTCTTGTTGCACTCAACCTGCAATGATGTCAGGTCAAAAAGCCTTGGCGGGTATTCCTTGCCCTCCTTCTTGGTTATTCCTGTAACAGTGAAGGGCTTGTCCTTGATGTCATTCAGAATCCTCAGCCCTTCCTTCTGACTGGTGAACTTTCCCTTTGTGGCACTGAAGCGTACATTGCGGTAGAGTGTCTTCAACTCCCAATACTGCTCGGGCTTGAAGCCTTCTATCTCCCTCTGCCGGTTTACCACCAAGGCAAGAGTAGGGGTCTGCACACGGCCTATTGAGAGTATCTGACGGCTGTTTGCTGTCTGGTATTTCATTGTATATAGGCGTGTGGCGTTCATACCAAGCAGCCAGTCACCTATGGCACGGCATAGGCCTGCCTCATAAAGATTCTGGAACTTTGACTGCTCCTGCAGGTTCTTGAAACCCTCACGTATGGACTCTTCTGTAAGTGATGATATCCAGAGTCTATATACAGGGCACTTTACGCCTACCTTCTGCATCACCCATCTCTGTATCAGCTCACCCTCCTGACCCGCATCGCCGCAGTTTATGATGCTGTCAGCCCGGAGCATAAGTGACTCAATTATCTTGAACTGCTTCTCAATGCCTTTGTCATCAATCAGCTTTATGCCGAATCGGGGCGGTATCATAGGCAGGCTGCCCAGACTCCACGATTTCCACAGATTTGTGTAGTCCGCCGGTTCTTTCAGCGTGCATAGGTGTCCGAACGTCCAGGTTACCTGATATCCGTTTCCCTCTATATATCCATCGTGCTTATTGTGTGCTCCAAGGACCTCAGCTATCTCTTTCGCCACGCTGGGCTTCTCCGCTATACAAACCTTCATCGTAAGTGGTCTTTCAGATTGTCTTACAAAATTAGGGAATTTCGCTGAATGGCAATAGAAAAAGCCCCTTCGTTTTTGGCGGAGGGGCTTCTTGCAATAGGATAATCAGAGATTACTCACCAAGGAGCAGCTCAGTAATCTGGCAGGCTGCCTTTGCAACGCTTGTGCCAGGGCCGAAGATGGCGGCTGCGCCAGCCTTGTACAGGAAGTCGTAATCCTGTGCTGGGATGACACCACCGACTACTACCATAATGTCCTCGCGGCCAAGTTTCTTGAGCTCCTCGATAACCTGAGGAACAAGGGTCTTGTGACCGGCTGCAAGTGAGGAGACGCCCAGAACATGAACGTCGTTCTCAACAGCCTGACGTGCTGACTCTGCAGGAGTCTGGAACAATGGTCCCATATCCACGTCGAAACCGCAGTCTGCGTAACCTGTAGCAACAACCTTGGCACCACGGTCGTGACCGTCCTGGCCCATCTTTGCTATCATAATACGTGGCTGACGGCCCTCCTTCTTCGCGAACTTCTCGGTAAGGGCGCAGGCCTTCTCAAAGTCTGCATCCTTCTTGCTTTCTGATGAATACACGCCTGAAATGGTTCTGATAACTGCTTTGTAACGACCTACAACCTTCTCGCAGGCGTAGGAGATCTCACCCAGAGATGCGCGCACCTTGGCCGCCTCAACCGCAAGCTCCAGCAGGTTGCCCTCGCCGGTCTCAACGCACTTGGTGATGGCATCAAGAGCCTTCTGTACATCTGCCTCGTTGCGGCCAGCACGGAGAGCTTTCAGACGCTCAATCTGCTGGTTGCGTACTGCGGTGTTGTCAACCTCAAGGATGTCGATAGGATCCTCGTGGTCAAGACGGTACTTGTTGGTACCAACGATGGTCTGGATGCCAGAGTCGATGCGGGCCTGTGTGCGGGCTGCAGCCTCCTCGATACGCATCTTTGGCAGACCTGTCTCGATAGCCTTGGCCATACCGCCCAGCTTCTCGATTTCCTGAATGTGCTCCCAAGCCTTGTGGGCAATCTCGTTGGTCAGGGTCTCAATGTAGTATGAGCCTGCCCACGGGTCAACCTCGCGGCATACGTTGGTCTCGTTCTGAATATAAATCTGAGTGTTACGTGCGATACGCGCGGAGAAGTCGGTAGGCAGGGCGATGGCCTCGTCCAGAGCGTTGGTGTGCAGTGACTGAGTGTGACCCAGAGCTGCAGCCATAGCCTCGATACAGGTACGGCCTACGTTGTTGAAAGGATCCTGCTCGGTAAGTGACCAGCCTGATGTCTGGCAGTGTGTACGCAGAGCCATTGACTTGGGATTCTTGGCGCCGAAGCTCTTGGTGATCTTAGCCCACAGCAGACGTGCCGCACGCATCTTTGCAATCTCCATAAAGTGATTGGTGCCGATGGCCCAGAAGAATGACAGACGCGGTGCGAATGTATCGATGTCCATACCGGCGTTGATACCTGCACGCAGATACTCCATACCGTCAGCCAGTGTGTAGGCCAGCTCGATGTCGGCGGTAGCGCCGGCCTCCTGCATATGATAGCCGGAGATTGAGATCGAGTTGAACTTAGGCATGTTCTTTGATGTATATTCAAAGATGTCGGCGATGATCTTCATTGAGAACTTAGGAGGATAGATGTAGGTGTTACGTACCATAAACTCCTTCAGAATATCGTTCTGGATGGTACCCTGCATTTCCTCAAGGCTTGCGCCCTGCTCCAGACCTGATACGATGTAGAATGCCAGAATAGGCAGAACGGCACCGTTCATTGTCATGGAGACGGACATCTTGTTAAGAGGAATTCCATCAAAGAGAACCTTCATATCCTCAACTGAGCAGATGCTCACACCTGCCTTACCCACATCACCTACTACGCGCTCGTGGTCGGCATCGTAGCCACGGTGTGTGGCCAGGTCGAATGCTACTGACAGACCCTTCTGGCCTGCGGCGAGGTTACGACGGTAGAAAGCGTTGGACTCCTCGGCGGTTGAGAAACCTGCGTACTGACGGATGGTCCAGGGACGCATTACGTACATTGTTGAGTACGGGCCGCGGAGGTTGGGGGCGATACCTGCGGCATAGCTCAGGTGCTCCATGCCTTCCAGGTCTGCCTTTGTATATACAGGCTTCACTTCAATTTTCTCAGGTGTTGACCAAAGTTCATCAGCGCCTGTCTGCTTGCAGCTGCACTCGTTGGCGATGGCAGCCTTGATGTCTATATCTTTAAAATTAGGTTTCATTGCGCACTGATTATTTGATGTTCAACTTGCCGTTGAAATCCTTGAGGGTGTCAAGGACGTTGCAACGTACGTGGATGAAGTTCTCGATGCCCTGAGTCTTGAGGTCCTCCATACATTCAGGAGCACCTGCCACTACGAAGATGGCCTTGCCGTCCACAGCCTTGAAAGCTGCCGGAGCCAGCTCTGCGTACTCGTCGTCGCTTGAGCAGAGGACTATGATGTCGGCGTTTTTACTGAAAGCAGCCTGAACGCCTTCCTCTATGGTCTTGAATCCGAGGTTATCGATAATCTCGTATCCTGCGCAACCGAAGAAGTTGCCAGAGAACTGGGCGCGTGCCTGACGCATTGCCAGATTGCCGATGGTCAGCATAAATACCTTCGGACGCTTGCCTGAAGCCTCAGTGGCCAGACGCAGCTCCTCGAAGTCAGATGCCAGACGGGCACCGTTGAGAGTAGGATATTCGCTATCCTTCTTGCAGCAGCATGCCATAGGCTTGCGCTCGCCTGCAATCTCGGTGATGTTCGGGAACTGGTTGCTGCCTACGAGAGTCTCCTTGCGCTTGGCAATGGCCTCGTGACGGGCGGCACCGGTAGCGTTGATGGCTTCCTGAACCTTGCCGGCCTTGACCTGAGCCATCATACCGCCATTCTCCTCAATGTCGAGGAACAGCTTCCAAGCCTGCTCGGCGAGGGCCTGGGTCAGATTCTCAATGTAGTATGAGCCGCCGGCCGGATCAACGACCTTGTCCATATGTGACTCCTCCTTCAGAAGCAGCTGCTGGTTGCGGGCCAGACGCTCTGAGAAGTCGTCCGGCATCTCGTATGCGAAGTCAAACGGAGTGACGAGGATTGAATCCACGCCAGCGATGGCTGCGCTCATTGCCTCAGTCTGTGAACGGAGCAGGTTGACGTACGGGTCAAACACTGTCTGGTTGAACTTGGAGGTCTGTGCCTGTGCGTGCATCTTGCATGAGCAACGGCAGATGCCGTCTGCAGGCTTGTCCTGGCAAGTGCACTCAGGCTTGTACTGCTCTACAATCTTGGCCCAGAGCATGCGGGCAGCGCGGAACTTGGCAATCTCCATAAAGTAGTTGGAGCTGACACCGAAGTTGAAACGTATCTTCCTGGCAACCTTGTTTGCCGGAACGCCGGCCTCAGTGAGGGTGCGCATATATTCGTTACCCCATGCCAGGGCGTAACCGAGCTCCTGATAGCAGTATGCGCCTGAATCGCTCAGACTTACCGCATTTGCAGTGAGGCAGCGGAACTTTTTCATAGGAGCGAGAATCTCAATGAGCCTTGCAGCCTCTGACAGACCGTCAGCCTTGTCGGAACCATGCTTCAGAATAGCGTTGACAGGATCGTAGCAGATGCAGCCGCAAATCTTGCTCAGGTCGTATCCCTTCTTGGTGAAGTAGGCTACGAGAGCCTCGGCCTGCTTGCATGCTATGGTCGGGCAAAGTATGAAATCCATACATACGCACTCTGCGCAGATTCCCTCCAGAAGGGTCTCAAGGTCCTTGCCCTCACACAGAGAGTCACAGATGATGAAGTTGAGCTTGGTGATACCCTTGCCGAGAACCTCAAGAGCCTTTGCGTTGGCAGCCTTGATGTCCTTGCAGCAGATGCCCTGAGCTACCTTCCAGTCGTTGCTGGCCTTGATGCCGCGCTTGAATGGAAACTCACCCGGTTTTGTACAGGTGTCCAGACCTGCCAGATTCTCCTCGCGGTAGAACGGCTGAACTTTGAATCCTTCGTTTGTCCTCCAAACGAGTTTCTTCTCGAAATCGGCGCCCTTCAGATCTTCAGTGATCTTGGCCATCCACTCCTCGGTGGATACTGGCGGAAATTCTGAGAAGAGTTTTTCCTTGTTGTTTGCCATAATTTTGTTTGAACTTATGTTTAAGTTTTAATGAAATGCATACTATTTCACAAGTCTTGCAAAGTTAACCTATTTGTCTGGCTAAAACAAAAAAAAGAGCGACTTGTTTGCCGCTCTTCTACCAATGTTATGAACCGATGGCTATCTCGGGCCACCCATTCCGCCGCTGAAGCCTCCCTGCTGCATCTGCTGACGACGCTCCTCCTGAGCCTTCTGGTACTTTGCGTACTGCTCCTCGGTGAGGATAGACTTAATCTTGGCCTGCTGCTTCTCGCGTCTTTCCCGCATCTCCTTCATCATCTCCTCGTTCGGCTGGCCCATCTGTGGCTGCTCACCGCTCTCCATCATCTTCTGCATACGCTCCATCTGCTCCTTCTGCTGAGCCTTGTAGAAAACAAGAAGTGAATCCTGCTGAGCCTTTGTGAGGTCCAGACCCTCGCCGATACGGTCAACCTGACGCTGAGCCATCTGCTCAGGATCAAAATCACCACCACCGAAACCGCCGCCCATCGGGCCGCCAAAACCCTGTGCAAAGCCGAATGATGAAACCATCATAGCTGCAATTGCGAAAAATAACTTCTTCATTTTTTTGGTTGCTTATTTAGTTAATAAATTGATATCATCCAACGGATATCACTACTTTGACTACTCGCTCTCTCAATGGTTTAATCTATTGCTCAAGAATCTGGATGTGTGAGTTGTCCTGCTCAAGCTCAATTACATCAAGGTCGCGGAATTTCTTTCCGTCTATGGTGAAACGGACCAGGGTCCTTACTTTCTGCCATCCCTGCAGACCTGCCGCACCCGGATTCACATACAGCATTCCAAGCGTTGTGTCATATTGTACCTTCAGAATGTGCGAGTGCCCGCATACAAAGAGGTCTGGCGTGCTCATTGAGAGCTGGGTGCGTATGCTGTGGTCATAGTGTCCGGGAGTGCCGCCTATGTGCTTCAGCAGAATCTCAGCGTCCTCAATCTTGAAACGGCAGGTCTCGCTATATTCGGCCCTTACCTCGGCACCGTCGCAATTGCCATATACGGCCCGCAGCGGCGCTATCGCGCCAAGCCGCTCCGCTACTGCGAAAGCGCCGATGTCACCAGCGTGCCATATCTCATCGCATTCGCCCAGATACTTGGCGTAGCGGTCATCCCAGCAGCTGTGGGTGTCAGATATAAGCCCGATGCGCCTCATATCAGATGCAGAGCTTCTTGCGTGCTATGTCCAGAATAATCTCCGCGCATCTCTCTGTTCCGAAAACCGATGTGCTCAGACACAGGTCGTAAGTGGAGGAATCACCCCATTTCCATCCGGTGAAGTAGTTGAAATAGGAGGCGCGCTTGCGGTCAGCATCCTCTATAAGACTGCGGGCCTTGCGCTCATTGCAATTGTCGTGCTCGCAGATACGGCGGATGCGGTCCTCGGGAGTAGCGGTCAGGAAAACATTAAGTATGCGGTCGCTGTCGCGCAGGATATAGCTGGCGCAGCGTCCTATGATGATGCAGTCCTCTTCTGAGTGAATCTTGCGGATGGCATCGCTCTGCAGCTTGAAAATGGACTCATTGCTCATATAATTCCTTGAGAGTCCTCCCTCCGTCAGATGATTCAGGAAAAGCGAGCGGAGACGTTTGCGTGATGTCTCCTCGTCGGCCTTCACAAACAGTTCCTCGCTGAAGCCGCTCTCGTCAGATGCGCTCTTCAGAAGCTTCTTGTCATAGACGTTGATTCCCAACTCCTCAGAGAGAATTTTCGCGACTGCCCTTCCGCCGCTGCCTATCTGACGGCCGATGTTGATAGCATAGTGAGCATCCATAATCTATTAAGCATTTAGTGATGTGTTCTTGTTGAATTTTCTCATTTGAGCGTATAGCAGGACCGCCGCCAGAATTACAGATATGGCGTCGGATACCGGCAGACTGTACCATACGCCGTCAATACCCGCGAACTTAGGCAGGATGAACAGGCACGGAACAAGAATAATGAGCTGTCTGGAGAGTGACAGCAGAATAGACTTGCCAGGCATACCGATACTCTGGAAGAAGTTTCCGGTAACCATCTGGAAACCTATCAGCGGGAACACAAGGAAAGTCTTGCGCATACCATTGCGTGCCAGCTCAGTAAGCGTCTGGTCATTTGTGAATATCCTGATACAGGGCACTGACAGGAACTCTCCGATAACGAATCCCACTGTCATTATGATGGTTGCGAATACTATGGATATGCGCAGCACCTTTATCACACGGTCAAGCTTGCGTGCTCCGAAATTGTATCCGGCTATAGGCTGCATGGCCTGGTTTATACCCATTGAGATCATAACGAATACAAATGCTATGCTGTTCACAATGCTGTATGCTCCGATTGCCAGGTCACCTCCGTAAGTAAGCAGGCTCCGGTTTATGATGAGCACCACCAGACAGGCCGCCGCATTCATCAGGCAAGGTGACAGACCTATGGTCAGCATGTTTTTTACCAAATCCCAACGTAGTCTGAATGTGCCGCGCTGCAGATGAATAAGCTCGTTCTTGTCGGAAAGCTGTACGCACTGCCAAATAAAGGCAAGCACCTGCGATATTACAGTAGCGATTGCCGCTCCCTTGATGCCCCAATGAAACACCATAATAAAAAGGTAGTCAAGCACGGTGTTCAGCAGTACCGTTCCAATAGTGGCAACCATAGCCTTCTTGGGATGTCCGGCAGAGCGCAGGATGCAGTTGATGCCAAGGTAAAGGTGCGTGAATGCGTTTCCTATGAGGATAATGGACATATAGTCGCGGGCGTAGTCGATGGTGGTCTCCGTGGCTCCGAACAAAGTAAGTATAGGATTGATGAATAACAGTCCGAGCGCTCCGAACACTATACCTATTATGACATTGAGCGTGATGGAGTTTCCGAAAAGAATGAGCGCGCTCTGGTTGTCTCTCTGCCCGAGTTTGAGCGATATCATTGTGCCGGAGCCAACTCCAACCATTGAGCCTACTGCCGCGGACAGGTTCATCAGCGGAAATGTAACCGCCAGTCCGGAGAGCGCCAGCGCATCAACTCCGTGCCCTATGAAGGCCCTGTCAACAATATTGTACAACGATGACGCCACCATTGCCGTAATGGCCGGCAGCGCATACCTTATCAGTAATTTGCCAATTCTCTCTGTGCCCAATTCGGTGGGCGTTCTCAACTCTGACATCGCTTCTTTTATTTTCAACTGCAAAATTACTCAATATATGAACTCTTTGTTTTCTCCGAAAAGCAGATTTAATGTATTTTTGCGTATTCGCATCCATAAGGGGAACTGGAGAATGGACAGGGTTCTGGTAGGAATGAGCGGTGGCATAGACAGTACGGCCACGTGTCTTCTGCTCAAGAGGCAGGGGTACCACGTGATTGGCCTTACCATCCGCAATCACGACCTTGGCATTGGCGATGGCAATGCTGAGCCGCCGTATGTCGCCGACGCCTGCAGTGCAGCCTTGCGTATGGGAATTGAGCATCACGTGGCCGATGAGCGTGAGGCATTTGACCGCGATGTGGCGATGCCATTCGTGAGCAAATGGCTTGAGGGACAGACTCCCAATCCCTGTGTGGAGTGCAATCCCCGTTTCAAGTTCCGTGTGCTGACGGAGTGGGCCGACAGGCTTGGATGTCAGAGAATAGCGACAGGCCATTATGCCAGGATTGCCTTGGACAATGGCACATACTTCATTGAGCGTGGTGCGGATGAGCGGAAAGACCAGAGCTATTTTCTATGGAGGCTTGGTCAGAACGTACTGGCCCGTACTCTCTTTCCGATTGGCGGGATGAAGAAAAGCCAGGTGCGCTCCTTTCTTGAGAGTGAGGGACTTGAGATTCATCCCTCGGGCGGCGAGAGTATGGAGGTATGCTTCATTGAGAAAGACTATCGCGCTTATCTGCGCGAGCGCATCCCCGATATTGACTCAAGGATTGGCCCGGGCCGTTTCGTTGACAGCGAGGGTAAGGTGATAGGGGAGCATAAAGGTTATCCTTATTATACCATAGGCCAGCGCAAGGGGCTGGAGGTGGCTTTCGGCTCTCCCAGATATGTGCTGAAGACCAATCCCGATAAGAATACGGTGATGCTGGGACTTCCTGAGCAACTGGATACGGAATATATGCTGGTACGTGAGCCGCATTTCCTGATAAGCCATAAGGATATTCCCGATGGAGCGCTTAGCGTGAGGATACGTTATCGCAGCAGGGCAATCCGCTGTACTGTAGTCCGCGAGGTAGAGCCCGATGTGTTGCTTGTTCGCTTTATGGAGCCGGCATCGGCCATAGCTCCGGGACAGTCTGCCGTATTTTATATTGGCGACCGTGTGGCAGGCGGGGCTCTCATAGCCTCGCAGCGAGGAATAAACCAATACATTGAACAATGAGAACACTTACACTATATGAGTTGAACGGATTGGTGCGCGAGGTGCTTGAGACATCGTTTGACCACACCTTCTGGGTGCAGGGCGAGATATCCACCTGCCAGACCAACGCCACTGGGCACTGCTATATGGAGCTTGTGCAGAAAGACCCTTCAAGCGGAGGCATTATAGCACGGGCCAAGGCTAACCTGTGGAGAGGCAATTACCAGCGCATCAAACCCTGTTTTGAGCGTGAGACGGGCCAGCGTCTGGCTGCCGGCCTGAATATCCTGGCCGAGGTAAGCATTTCCTTTCACGAGGCGTACGGATATGCGTTGGTCATTCAGAACATAGACCCTACATATACTATGGGCGATATGGCACGCCGCCGCAAGGAGATATTGGCAAAACTTACAGCCGATGGCGTGATTGACCTGAACAAGGAACTTCCGATGCCGGTGCTGCCGCAGCGTGTGGCGGTGATATCGTCTGCCACAGCCGCAGGATATGGCGATTTCTGCAACCAACTGCAGAACAACCAGTACGGATTCCGTTTCTCTGTTACTCTGTTTCAGGCTATGATGCAGGGCGACAGGGTGGAGGAGAGCGTTATCTCTGCCTTGAACCGTATCGTTATGGTCAGGGACCAGTTCGATGTGGTGGTGATTATCCGTGGAGGCGGCTCAACCAGCGACCTCAGTTGCTTTGACTCGTATGGACTGGCGTTGAATGTGGCTAATTTCCCGCTGCCTGTAATAACCGGTATAGGCCACGAGCGTGACGATACTGTGATTGATGTTGTATCGCATACCCGTGTGAAGACACCTACGGCTGCGGCTGAGTTGCTTATATCGGTGATACTTGAGTCAGCAATGCAACTTGATAACCTGAGCGAGCGCCTTGCCGCCGGCATCGCATCGCGTATGGAGGAGGAGAGACACCGCATAGCTCTGCTCTCGCAGAGAGTGCCATCGCTCTTCTCGCTGTTGCGCGTGCGTCAGGAACAGACTATGCGGAGTATGATGGAGCGTGCCGTTGCATCAGCCCGTAGCCGTATCGCGGAGCAGCAGTACCAGTGCGACCACCTGGGCCTGAGGCTTGACTCAGGAGTGCGAGGGCTGTTGCTCTCGCAGCATCACAGACTGGAGATGCTTGAGGGTAGGGTGGATGCCTCATCGCCCGAGCGCATACTGCGGCAAGGATATACGATGGCCGTTGTGAACGGACACATAGTGGGCAGCGCATTGTCAGTCCGTAAGGGCGATACCATAATGATGCGTTTTGCCGACGGTACAGCCGAGGGAACAATAAACAGTGTTGAAATTAATAAGGAATAAGATATGAAGTACGAGGAGGCAATGAAGAAGCTGGAGACGATAGTCTCCGACATAGAGGACAACAAGCTTGACATTGACAAGATTACCGAGAAACTGAAAGAGGCCCAGGAGCTTATCAAGTTCTGTAAGGACAAACTGTATCAGACGGATCAGGAGGTGCATAAACTTTTGTCCGACTCACAGGAATAATAAACATACAAGCTGCATCTCATCTGCAATGAGAAAGGCGAACTCCTGAACTTCGTGTTCACACCTGGCGATGTTGATGACAGGAAGCCGCTTGAATATGAATCGTTCATCAGTCAGATATACGGAAAGTTGGTTGGTGACAAAGGCTATATCAGCAAGGAACTGTCCGGCAGATTGTTCGTTGACGGAATCCAGCTGATAACCAAGCTTAAGAGCAACATGAAAGGGGCAATATTGAGCGTTTCGGACAAGGTGCTTCTTAGAAAGCGCGCAATAATCAAGACCATCAACGATGAGCTGAAGAACATAGCTCAGGTGGAACACTCCAGACACCGTTCTTTCGAGAATTTTGTCGTAAACATGCTCGGAGCTATTGCCTCATACTGCCTCTTTCCGAAGAAGCCATGCGTCAACATCGTCAAAGTAACTGATAATCAGCTCACTTTATTCTGAAACAAATTCACCGGACTCACGTTAAAATGGTTATGTAAAGCCAATAGTTATGTAAATATTGCTTCGTATGTTCTTGCTATATAATAATATACCCATTTTATGGTTTACATAAAAGGTACATACTCAGGCGGCTTAAGCATATCTAGTCTTTGATAAGAGGAATCATGTTTACGGATGTCTCGAGACATTGATTCCGAGGAGGTTTGTCAATGAAAACGTAGATCGATATAAGCATGAAGCATAAGGAACGAGTCAAAGCGAATACCCCTTGCTCTTGAGGGATTTCAGAATATTGTATATTGTGGATTTCTTCCTTTCTGTCTTTTTGCACAACTCGTCAATTGTGGGCTTGATATCAGAGGTCATGAGTTCTAACACCTGTTTCTCCAAATTAGACAGCCCATTGTCACTTGAAGACGCACCTTTTCTGAATAAAGTGATATTGAACATCCCCTCTGTTTCGTATTGTGGCTCACTCAGTCCCTCGCCAAGCATCAGATCCTTCATCCTACCGATACCGGAACCGACGTGTTCCACAAGATTCATCCGCATGAACAAACTGAAAATGTAAGGATTGCGGGACAGGCTTTTCCTGCCGAAATGCTTTGCGACCTGCGGAAGAAGCCCCCCGGGATTTGTGATTTCTATACGGTCGTCATATACCTCCACGTTTGTAAAGGCACCCTGTTCATAGTAATCCCTATGTGCGAGAGCGTTTACCAGAGCCTCGCGGAATACATCCAGCGGCATTTCCCATTTTTCCGTCCGCGCACCCGTTCCCTTTATCTCATACTCAAGTTTCAATTTGTCCTGGAGCCACCCCAGTGCCTGCTCATACTGATTGACAAGCGGCCCGCCGAAAGTCTTGTCATCTATGATGTGCAGTTTGTCTGTCCCCTTGAATTGTGTACATCGTACCACTGCATGAAAGAACAAGTCCTCGGGATGTTTGTCAAAGAAGAGAATTGCGCCACGTTTGACTTCCCCATTCTCGGCAAAAGCCTGAATGTTTTCAAGCAACTGCTCGTCATCCACATTACTGGATATGTGCGCTTCGCGTCTGAAAGACTTGAGCATATTGGTGTCCAGATGATCATAAATGTTGTACTTTCTGCTTGGAATAGAATCGTAGTATATCTTTTCCGCATGCTGAAACAGTTCACGTATCTCTTCGGCATTCGTAAGTTTCTGGCTGTTTGCTCCCTCTCTGACGTAGACGTTGCCTCCGAAGAAATAAGGCACCTGCCGCCCTGCGGGCACCTCTATCACCCAAACTTCTTTCCCATCCACATCCACTGGATACAAATCACAATGCAGGGCGGGAGAAATCTCCCCGATGGAATCCTGAATAGCAGAGCGTTTGGAATTGTCAATTGACGTGCCTTTGATTGTTCCTCGGTCGTCCACTCCAATCAGAACGCAGCCGCCTGCCGCATTGGCAAAACTGCAGACTTCTTCAGTAATATCACGGACTTTCTGAGGAACGGCAACCTTGAAATCCACGTTATAGGACTCACCTCGTTCTGCCATCAATTTTATATCTTCTGACGTAATCATATCTATCATTTGTTATGAAACTCTGGCAAAGATATTGTTCTCCACTGGAATTCCAATGCATTTTTGGAAATTTCCAACGCGTGTAGATAGATTTGGAAAATGGATGGAGGCAATGTCTGCTGCAATTAGTAAATAAATGGTAACTGCTCAGGTACCCCTGACCTGACTATAAACTGAGGGAAGCGCGGGGTTTTCGCCACCCTGATATAACTTTTTTCAAAAATTTTCACAGCATCGTACACTCGATTTTCAACCCATTGAAAATCAGCCTATTGTCGCTATTTAATAGGCTATATAGGACTCTCAAAAACTTTTCGTTTGGCCCTCCGAATAAATGGATGTCAAGTCTGTCAGAAAGCCCATAAATGGCTTTTAATCCATTGATACACAATTTATTAAATTTGGTAGAGTCATTTCTTTTTCCTACCTTTGTGGTATGGAAAAGGACTTCAACACAGGGCTCCGCAGAAGCCACGAATCTGACCGGATAAAACTTACCCGCCGGCGCAAGCAGCTCCTCCGTGAGATGGGATACTCCAAGGATCTTGACTCTGCGGAGATTACCGAAAAACTTCACGAGCAGGTCCGCGCCAATGATGTCCTTAACCGAAATCTTGTCCGCAGGGACGAGGAAATTGCCCAAAGCAGAAAGGAAATTGCCCAATACAAGGCGGAAAACACATCCCTCAAGGAGCGGATTGCGGAGCTTGAGGGCAAACTCGGAACCAAGCCGATTGCCAAGACCAAGCTCAAGGTCAGCGGATGCTTCCGGACGCAGAACGGTGCGGAAAACTACGCCACTGTCGCCTCCGTCAT
>JAZLLE010000090.1:0-89002 GCA_045597985.1 Bacteroidaceae bacterium
GGCTATCCTTGTCTTATGGACTACTACGTCAAATTGCACTGAACAATGAAGAACCGCCGTATGCCGAACGGCACGTACGGTGGTGTGAGAGGTCGGAAAACAAAAGTAGGAGGAAACTACTTTTGTTTTCCTCCTACTCGATTTTGAATACAGCGGGTCTCTTTTGTCTGGCCACCTATGCCCTGGCCAGGTCAGATAAACAGCATCTCGCGATACTTGGGCAGGGCCCAGAGCTCATCGTCCACCATCAGCTCTATGGCGTCGATATGCTCGCGGATTTCCTCCATCTTGGGGAATACGGTGTTGTGGTAGGCTATTGCCTTGTCGCGCTCGCACTCAATGGCGTTGGCCACTTTCCTGCGCTCTACAAGCTGGTCAACAAGCTGACGTATTGACGATACGTGCCCGGCTATCTCCTTGATGCTGTCGATGTTCTCTTTGGAGTATCTGGTGCCTTCCTCCTTGCCAAGCACTGTCTCCATCTTGATTACATTGTCCAGCAGCTCGCTCTGGTACTTGGTGGCGATAGGAATGATGTGGTTGATGGCCAGATCACCCAGTACGCGCGCCTCAATCTGCAGCTTCTTGGTGTAGGTGTTCCACTTAATCTCGTTGCGGGCGCGAAGCTCGTTCTCCTGCATCACACCCTGGCTGTGGAACATACTTACGCTCTCTTTTGCCAGATAGTTGTCGTATATGAGCGGCGCGCTGCTCTCGCAGTCCAGACCGCGTCTGGCAGCCTCTTTCTTCCATTCTTCGGAGTAGCCGTTGCCGTCAAACCGAACGGGTTTGCAGTATTTGATGTACTTGCGCAGAATCTTCATTATGGCGAACTCGCGCTCCTCGCCTTGGGCTATCAGCTGCTCCACATCGTCCTTGAATATCTGGAGCTGCTCGGCCATCGCGGTGTTGAGCACAATCATCGCTGTGGCGCAGTTGGCCTCGGAGCCTACGGCGCGGAACTCAAAGCGGTTGCCGGTGAAGGCGAATGGCGATGTGCGGTTGCGGTCGGTGTTGTCAAGCAGAAGCTCTGGTATCTGCGGTATGCTCAGCTTTATCTCGCGCTTGCTGAGCAGACGCACAAAGTCGTCGGTCTCCTCCATATGGTCAAGTACGGATGATACCTCTGAGCCAAGGAAGCTTGATATGATGGCTGGCGGCGCCTCGTTGGCACCAAGGCGATGCTCGTTCGACGCGCCTGCCACGCTGGCTTTCAGCAGGCCGTTATGACGGTATATGGCGGCCAGCGTGTTGACTACGAATGTGATGAAACGCAGGTTGTCCTTGTCTGTCTTGCCGGGGGCCATAAGCGGTATTCCGTTGTCTGTGCCTAATGACCAGTTGCAGTGCTTGCCCGAGCCGTTCACTCCCTTGAATGGCTTCTCGTGCAGCAGTACGCTGAATCCGTGCTTCTTGGCAACTGACTTCATCAGTGACATCAGTATCATATTGTGGTCAACCGCCAGATTGCATTTCTCGTAGATGGCTGCCACCTCAAACTGGTTGGGGGCTGTCTCGTTGTGGCAGGTCTTGGTTGGGATTCCAAGTTTCATTGCCTCCATCTCAAGGTCGCTCATAAAGCGTGAGACTCTCTCAGGGATGGCGCCGAAGTAGTGGTCGTCCAGCTGCTGGCTCTTGGCGCTCTCGTGTCCCATCAGGGTGCGGCCTGTCAGTACCAGGTCGGGGCGTGCTATGAACAATTCGGTATCTACAAGGAAATACTCCTGCTCCCATCCCAGGTAGGCGTTTACGTTGTGTACGCTTTTGTCGAAAAGGCGGCAAACTTGTGTGGCGGCTTTCTCTACGGCGCTGATTGATTTCAGCAGCGGTGCTTTGTAGTCGAGCGCCTCGCCTGTGTATGCTATGAATACTGTAGGGATGCAGAGTGTGTAGTCCATAAGGAATGCAGGTGAGGTAGGGTCCCAGGCACTGTAGCCGCGTGCCTCGAATGTGCTGCGGATGCCTCCGTTGGGGAAGGACGATGCGTCGGGCTCCTGCTGGCGCAAGAGCTTGCCGGAGAATTTCTCAATCACGCCGCCTTTGCCGTCAAGCTCTATGAATGCGTCGTGCTTCTCGGCTGTGGTGCCGGTGAGTGGCGAGAACCAGTGGGTGTAGTGTGTGGCTCCATTCTCAAGGGCCCAGCGCTTCATTCCGTCGGCTACCTCATCTACTATTGAGGCGTCCAGTGGCTCATAGCCGTCCATTACCGCTACCATACGCGCGTAGATGTCGGAAGGAAGGTATTTGTACATTTTTGCCTTGTCGAAGACTTTGCATCCAAAGTAGTCGGATGGTCTCTTGCCGTTATCTATCTCAACTGGTCTCTTTGAGGCGGCCTTCTCTAAGGCCTGGAATCGGATGGCATTCATAATTTCCTCTGATTTTTGTGCAAAGTTAGCTGATTTTTGGCCGCGTTTTTATTTTGCGGGCTGTTTTTAATAAAAATTCTATGAATTAGCTGGTTGATTTGTGTTTTGCGGGTTGGTTGCCTAAGCTATCGTCAAAACCTCTGAAATTGCAGGTTTGAATGGGGTAATGATTTATCATATTTGCTGTATTTAATAACGCAATCAGGCCTGTATGATGAATCGGGGAATGTAATAATTGAGTAAATTTGCGAAATTTAATTGTGTGCGCGGATGGAACAGGAGAACTTCATCAGGGTCAGGAACGCCAGAGTCAACAATCTGAAGGGCGTGTCGCTGGATATTCCGCGTGACAAGTTCATCGTAATTACGGGACTCTCCGGCTCTGGAAAGTCCTCATTGGCATTTGACACATTATATGCGGAGGGGCAGAGGCGATATGTTGAGTCCTTGTCCTCGTATGCGCGTCAGTTCCTGGGCAGGATGCGTAAGCCTGAGTGCGATTTCATCACTGGGCTTCCGCCTACCATAGCCATTGAGCAGAAGGTGAGCACACGTAATCCGCGCTCCACTGTGGGCACCTCAACAGAGATTTATGATTATCTGCGTCTGTTGTTCGCCCGCATAGGCCGGACATATTCGCCTGTCAGCGGGCAGGAAGTGCGCAAGCACAGTACTGAGGATTTGATGCAGTGTATGTTGTCACTGCCACAGGGAACACGTATCACCATCCTGTCTCCTTTGCGGCTGGATGGCAGACGCTCGTTCCGTGAGCAGCTTGAGGTTTATCTGAAGGAGGGTTTCACACGTCTTGACTATGACGGAGAGTTTCTTCGGATAGAGGAGTTGCTGAAAGATGATGCCAGACTTGCGGAGTTGTCCACAAAGGCATCCACGCTCAATGTCCTTGTTGACAGGCTCTCTGCCGACAACTCCAAAGAGGTGGTAAACCGCCTGCTTGACTCGGCCGAGACTGCGTTCTACGAGGGAAGCGGCTCCTGCAGGATGCGTATATACAATGCTGACGGCAGCACTGAGCTAAAGTCATTCAGCTACAGATTTGAGGCAGATGGCATTACCTTCGAGGAGCCTACAGACCAGCTTTTCTCATTCAACTCGCCGATAGGAGCCTGCCCGGTATGTGAGGGCTTTGGCCGTATTATGGGCATTGATGAGTCGCTTGTGATTCCAAATCGCGGACTGAGTGTCTATGACGGGGCTGTGGTATGCTGGCGCGGCGAGAAGCTTGGCGAGTGGCAGAAATACTTTATGCTTGAGGCGGAGCGGAACGGCTTCCCGATTTTTACTCCATATTTTCAGCTTACACAGGAGGAGAGGGATTATCTGTGGCACGGAAGCGGCAAGAACATAGTGGTGGATGGCGAGGAGTGGCCTGAGTGCTGCATTGATAATTTCTTCAAGATGCTGGAGCACAACCAGTATAAGATTCAGAACCGTGTCATGCTGGCCCGCTATCGCGGCAAGACTCTGTGCCCTGAATGTCACGGAAAGCGCCTGCGCAAGGAGGCGTCGTACGTTAAGGTGGGAGGAGCGGCAATATCAGATCTGGTTGATTTGCCTATTACGGAACTGAAGCGTTTCTTTGATAATCTGCAACTTGATGAATATGAGAAGGTGACGGCTGAACGCATTCTCAAGGAGATAACCCACCGTATTAAACTGCTGATGGATGTGGGCCTGGAGTATCTTACGCTGAACCGTCTGAGCAACTCTCTGTCGGGCGGCGAGAGCCAGAGAATCAATCTGGTGACATCGCTGGGAAGCAGCCTGGTGGGCTCGCTCTATGTCCTGGATGAGCCCAGCATCGGTCTTCACAGCCGCGATACCGACCGTCTTACAGGTGTGTTGAGGCAACTGCAGGAGATTGGCAACACCGTAGTTGTGGTGGAGCACGATGAGGATATCATACGCAATGCTGACCTCATCATAGATGTGGGTCCTGAGGCCGGGCGCAATGGTGGCCGGATAGTATGTATGGGCTCGCCCGAGGAGTTGCGCGCGCAGGGTAACGGTTATACGGCCAGGTATCTGAATGGAGCCGAGAACATTCCGGTTCCCGGTTCCAGACGGTCTTGGAACAATTATATCGAGATAAAAGGTGCCAGACAGAATAATCTGAAGGGTATTGACGTCAAGTTTCCGCTGAATGTCCTGACTGTGGTTACGGGCGTGAGCGGCTCAGGCAAGAGTACCTTGGTGCGCGATATCTTTTATCTGGGCTTGAAACGCTATTACAGCGAGTCTGGTGAGCGTCCGGGTGAGTTCGTCTCGATTGAGGGCGATGTTCAGATGGCAAGCTCGGTTGAGTTTGTTGACCAGAATCCGATAGGTAAGTCATCGCGCTCAAATCCTGTGACATACGTCAAGGCGTACGATGAGATCCGCAAGCTCTTTGCGGAACAGCAGGTAGCGCGTCAGATGGGCTACAAGGCTACTCATTTCTCGTTCAACTCCGAGGGTGGACGATGCGAGGAGTGCAAGGGTGAGGGAACTACAACCGTGTCGATGCAGTTTATGTCCGATCTGGTGCTGGAGTGTGAGAGCTGCCACGGCAAGCGCTTCAAAAAGGACATCCTTGAGGTAACCTATCGTGATAGGAATATATGGGACATTCTGGAGATGACCGTGAATCAGGCGGTCGAGTTCTTCAGCGAGTCGGCCGGGACCGATGAGCGCCGCATCATCAAACGCCTGAAACCGCTGCAGCAGGTGGGGTTGGGATATGTTAAACTCGGTCAGGCGTCATCAACATTGTCAGGCGGAGAGAGCCAGCGTGTCAAGCTTGCATATTACCTTAGTCTGGAGAAGGCTGAGCCAACCATATTCATTTTCGATGAGCCGACAACCGGACTCCATTTCCACGATATCCGCAAACTGCTTGACGCGTTTGACGCTCTTATCAGCCGTGGCCATACCGTGGTGGTGATAGAGCACAATCTAGATGTGATAAAGTGTGCCGACCATATCATTGACCTCGGCCCGGAAGGTGGCGAGGACGGTGGCCTGATTGTGACTGAGGGTACTCCTGAGCAGGTGGCTGCCTGCCAGACATCATATACAGGCCGTTATCTGTCTTACAAGCTGAAGTGATAGCCGGCTGGTTACAGAGTGTCCAGCCACTCCTTTGATGAGATGTCGCTCGGCATCTGCAATCCGCCTCTTGGCGAGAGGGTAACAGGTCCGCAGCAGGGACCGTCGGGCATACAGGAGCGCTTGAACTGATTGTTGAAGAAGCGCTTCAGGAACAGAGACAGCCATTTGCGGATGACAGCCTCTTCGTATTTGCCGGTGAATGCCCTGGTGGCCAGGAACAGTATCTTCTTTGCGGAGAAACGGTTCTTTATGAAGTGATAAAGGAAGAAATCGTGCAGCTCGTACGGTCCGATGATGTCCTCTGTCTTCTGTACAATGTTGCCTTGATTGTCTGCGGGCAGCAACTCAGGGGTGATGGGCGTGTCTATCACATCCAGCAGATTGGCGCTTGCAGCCGTGAACTGCTCCATTCCAGCCGCATACCTGATGATACCGGAAATGAGTGTCTTGGGGATGCTTGCGTTGACCGCATACATAGACATATGGTCTCCGTTGTAGGTACACCAGCCAAGCGCCAGTTCGGAAAGGTCGCCGGTACCTACTACAAGCGCTCCAATCTCGTTCGCCACATCCATCAGTATCTGGGTGCGCTCACGTGCCTGGGTGTTCTCGTATGCCGAGTCGTGCACATCTATGTCGTGTCCGATATCCCTCAGGTGCAGCAGGCTGGCTTCCTTGATGCTTATCTCGCGCCAGTCAATGCCAAGCGCTCTCATCATACCTACGGCATTGTTGTACGTGCGTCCGGTGGTGCCGAATCCCGGCATTGTGATACCGGTGATGCTCTTCCTGTCCAGTCCCATCTGGTCAATGGCGTTGGCGCATACAAGCAGGGCAAGTGTTGAGTCCAGTCCGCCTGATATTCCTATCACAACTTTGTTGATGCCGGTGTGTCTGAGGCGTGTGGCAAGTCCAAGAGTCTGTATTCTGAAAGTGTCGGCAAATACCTGATCTGTAGTCTGGAATGGGGTGGGCGATACCTGACGCATCAGGCCGTCGCCTCCGTTGCAAGCCTTCTCTATCTCAATCACATTGGTATGAGGCATTCCCGGGAATGCGCCGTGGTCGTGCTGCGCGTTATGCAGCAGCTCGGTATCAATGTCTGCGATGGTAAGTCCGTTGCCGAAATGCGACTCGCTTAATATCTGGCCGTTCTCCGCAATAACGGAATGCCCGGCATAAAGGTAGTCAGTGGTTGACTCGCCAAGCCCGGATGATGCCAGTACGATGGCGGCCCTGCAGTCTGCCGAGCGCTGGCGGAGCATTCCCGCAAGCTCCGCGCCTCTGCCTGCGTACTCCGGGTAGCTGGCTGGATAAAGTATGATGTCGGCTGCCGGATGTGCCGCCTTATCAGGATCCTGTATGCAGAAAGTGAAGTTGCCGCATCTGAATACCTGATTCCAGGAGATGGCTACATTCTCTCTGCCGATGCAGATGGTTCCGCAGGGTGGCACATTGCCTGGAAAATGGCGGTTGTCCGCAGGTCTCATCCTTACGGAGATGCCAAGGATGTGTCCCTTGCGGATAACCGCAAAAGAGTCGTAGATGGCTCTGCCATACTCCAGTGGCAGTCCCGCTATGATTATGGAATCTATATCAGAACTGGCTTCCTTTATGTGCGATAACGCGTCAAGGGTGCCGTCAAGCAATGTACGGTTCCATAAAAGGTCTCCGGCAGTGCATCCTGTCAGGCAGAGCTCAGGGAAGCATACGATACTTGCTCCCTTGGCTGAGGCCTCTGCGGCCATACGCAGAATCTCATCCGCATTCTCTGCGGGCCTTCCTATGTGTACCTCAGGAACACCTGCGGCAACCCTTACAAAACCGAAATCGCTCATATTCCCAATATTGTTGTTATTTTTTATTTATCTGACGCTCAATCTCATCGTCTGTCAACGTGTAGTTTGTCAGGTTACCGCTCAGGAACTGGTTGTAAGCGGCCATATCCATAAGGCCGTGTCCGGTCAGGTTGAACAGGAGCACTTTCTTCTCGCCGCTCTCGCTACACTCCTTGGCTCTTCTTATGGTAGCCGCAATGGCGTGGCAGGACTCCGGCGCGGGAACGATGCCCTCGCTCTGCGCGAACAGCATCCCGGCCTCAAAGGTCTCTAACTGATCAACATCCATAGCCTCCATAAAGCCGTCTTTCAGCAACTGCGATACAATCACGCCTGCGCCGTGATAACGGAGACCGCCGGCGTGTATGTTGGCCGGAGCGAACTTGTGTCCCAATGAGAACATAGGCATCATAGGGGTATATCCGGCCTCATCGCCATAGTCATACATAAACCTGCCTCTTGTAAGCTTCGGGCACGATGCAGGCTCCACGGCAATGTAACGTGTGTCCTTGTGCTTTCCGCTGAAGGTGTGACGCATAAACGGGAAGGCGATGCCGCCGAAGTTGGAGCCTCCGCCGAAGCAGGCGATAACCTCATCCGGGTACTCGCCGGCCATCTCCATCTGCTTCTCTGCCTCAAGGCCGATGATGGTCTGGTGAAGTGATACGTGGCTTAGAACGGAGCCTAGCGTGTATTTGCAGTTAGGTGTGGTGCGTGCAAGCTCAACGGCTTCCGATATGGCGGTTCCAAGTGAGCCCTGATGGTTTGGAGTTGCTGTAAGGATATCCTTGCCTGCGCGTGTTGACATTGATGGCGACGGTGTTACCTGCGCGCCGAACACCTGCATCATATTCCTGCGGTATGGTTTCTGCTCGTAGCTGATTTTAACCTGATAGACAGCTGCCTCTATGCCGAACACCTTGGCGGCGTATGACAGGGCCGTGCCCCACTGGCCGGCACCGGTCTCGGTGGTGACATTGGTCACTCCCTCCTGTTTGCAATAGTATGCCTGGGCCAGAGCAGAGTTGAGCTTGTGTGAGCCTACCGGACTTACGCTCTCGTTCTTGAAATAGATATGCGCGGGAGTTCCCAGCGCCTTCTCAAGACCGTATGCGCGTACAAGTGGCGTGCTGCGGTAGTAGGTGTACATCTCGCGGACTTTCTCAGGTATCTCAATCCAGGCGTCCGTCTGGTTCAGCTCCTGACGGCTGCACTCCTGGCAGAAAATCGGGAACAGATCCTCGGCCCTCATCGGCTCTCCGGTAACCGGATTCTTCAAAGGCATTGGCTTGTCGGGCATCTCAGCCTGTATGTTGTACCACTGTGTAGGAATCTCACTCTCTGCTAAGAAGAAACGCTTCTGTTTCATATATTGCTGTAATTTTACTCTGATATTTACAAAAAAATCCGTCTCCTTTGTGATTTTTGTGGGGAACGGACCGGAATCTCAATCTTAATCTCGGGACAAGAAATCAAGCCACCCCACGCCATCGTACGGTATGCCATCCCTGCCACCAAATAGTAATTCTGCGCATATATTCAGACTTTATCACCGCAAAATTACTCCGATTTTTCAATAAATCAATTATTCTGTCTGTTTTTTCCACTCTTTAGGCTGCCGTGCCCCTCCAATATAAGAGGAGTTTCCTTTGGAATGAGGAATGTTATTTGTAAGTTTGCAAAAAGGATGTTAAGTTATGAGACGTTTGCCGCATATATTCATTGTGTCGCTCCTTCTGCTTGTTCCTGCCGGTGTCATTGCGCAAAATGACTGGATTGAGCTGCTGCCCGATAAGAAAGTGATATACATTGACAAACTGGGTCTTCCGGGAAATACTCCGGTCAGAAATCTGCTTGTAATGATTCCCGCGCTCACCAACAGATCCGAAGGGACTGACTCCTGGCTGGAGAATTTTGACATACAATACGACGGTCAGAGCGTTGGCGATACAAGAGATGTGTTTCTCAGCAGGATCATGCTGAGCGATATCGAGAAGATTACGATATCCATATCGCCTACCGTTACCCAACAGAAAAACGGAGAGGGCGGTGTTATGAATATAGTACCAAGAACTATTGCCGAAGGTGTGGGCGGCGAGGTTTTTCTGGCGCTTGATACAGAGGCGGATATCCTGCCAAGCGTCAGTGTGGCAATGAAAAAGGGGCGCTTCTCAATGTACGGAAATCTCAGCCTTGATTTCAGTAAAGTCTCAAGCCCAACCAGACAGGAGTCGTATGTTGGCGATTACATCAGTATCAGTTCCGATACGCTGAGGCGCAGGTATTTTATTGAGACACTCAGGCTGGACTTCAGATATGACATATCAAGCCGTGACGTCCTTAAGGTCTGGCTTAGGGAGAATTGGCATAAAAACAGCTGCCAGGATATATCTATGCGTCATGATTACTGGAAACATCCGGTCGCGCCTGAAGCCGGTACGATCGATTATACTAATTATTATTCGCGTGCTGAGACATGGGATAAGGATATGGGCCTGTATGCGGCTGTCAGATACGAGCATAATTTCAATAAAAGTACAAAAATTGTCACCAACGCTTATTATTCATACGGCAGCGGAAGACAGTATTCCAATGATGTTGAGAAAGAGGCCAGGCCCCAGGATGCCAATGGCGATTTCACACTTGAGTTTCCGCTTTTGGTCAGAAAAGATAAATCTGTGACTGTTGAGGCTGGCGGCAATCTGTCGTATTCGGTTGATAATACCTTCTCATACAAGAGCAACAGCCTTTACCTCTCGCCGTTTGCCAATTTGAAATACAAAGGCCACGCGCTTCAGGTCTTCTTAGGCGGACGCTATCAGTATCATACCCGTGAATACTCAATGGACAACAACAGCGATTTTACCAAAGGCAGCAGAGACTTTACCGCCAACCTTAATGTCAGATGGCAGATAAACCCGCGCCAGGCTCTCCGCCTGATTGCCAACCGAAATCTTATCAGGCCTGGCGACGCAATGCTCTATCCGGTGTTCAGAAGAGAATACACTATGTCGAACTGGATTGTTGGCAATGAGAATCTCGTTAATCCCCATATTCACTCTACAGAAATAGCATATGTGCATAATTGGACGAAGGATAAGAGCTGCATTGAGATGAATGCCGGCATAGGGTATGACCGGGCTGATGACATTATTGAGTCAACGCGAATGACTGATGAGAATGAGGGCATGAGCTACACCACATATCTCAACAGCGGGACGAATGACATACTCAAGGCCGATTTGTCTATAATGCTTAGGCGAGGCGTCTTTTCCCTGGCATTTGCCGGTAATCTTTTCTGCAATTATATGAAGAGCGCCGGAGGTAGCGCCAGGTATAACTATTACAATCTGAGCCTTGCTCCATTGTTCCATTTTGAGGGTGGATGGATTCTTGGCGGTATGATGGCATATAACAGCAAGATTGACAGAAAGGAGACTGTTATGGGTGACTGCTTCTTCTCCAGCATCTCTCTCGGACGCAGCTGGGGTAACTGGACTGTCAACGCCGAGCTGAGCGATATCTTTGATTACATTTCTACTGACGTGACAATCAGTGAGGGTCAAGAGAGATACAGCACTTACGATTTGTATCCCAGATACTTTGCCGTGGGTGCATCATATAAATTCTGATTTATGCGGATTCAATGAAAAGAAGGTTTTTGGTTACGTGTATGTTGTCGCTGCTTGCCGCAGGCGTAAGCTCGCAGGACACCATTGAGTTTGAGAATATATTTGACGCTGTAAGGAATATGGGCGTGGGATGGAATCTGGGAAATACCCTGGACTGTAATTCCGGCGACACTCTTAATATGTGGATTGAGCATTGGAACGCAGGCCCGATGCGCACTCCTTCCAAGTACGAGACAGCCTGGGGGCAGCCTGTCACCAAGCCTGCCCTTTTCAAGATGCTCAAGGAGGCCGGCTTCAATGCTGTGCGCATTCCTGTCACCTGGTATCCGCATCTTGAGGCCAGGTTCAGTACCAGAAAAGTCGGTGACAAGATATGCTGGTATCCGTCGAAGGATGATCTCGGGACCAAAATTGATCCTGCCTGGATGAAGCGCGTGCATGAGGTGGTTGACTACGCCCTGGATGCCGGCCTGTACTGTATCATCAATGTGCACCACGATACGGGTGCCGCCAATACTGCCTGGCTCATTGCCGACAGCAAGGTCTACGAGAAAGAGCACGAGAGGTTTGAGGCTGTCTGGACTCAGATTGCAGAGGAGTTCCGTGGCTACGATGAGCACCTTCTGTTTGAAGGCTACAACGAGATGCTGGACAGCTACCGTTCCTGGTGTTATGCGACAATGAATGCTCCCGGCCGGTATGACGCCTCAGGTGCCCGGAAGGCCTACAGTGCCATAAACAACTATGCCCAAAGCTTTGTCAATGCGGTACGTTCCACAGGTGGAAACAATCTTACCCGTAATCTGATTGTATCCACATACGGAGCTTGCTCCGGCTATGGCGGCTGGAGCGATCATCTCACAGATCCGATAAGTAAGATGGATATCCCCAATGATACAATTCCCGGTCACATAGCTCTGGAAATTCACGCATATATTGATGTGAGTGGCTGGGGCAATCCACTTAAGAAAGATATATCAGGCTGGATGAGTAGGACTCTTTACAATAGCATCGTTGTCAGAAAGGGTGTCCCCGTGATTATTGGAGAATGGGGGACAGCTGATGTGGACTCTCCCGACGCCTCAATTCCAAGGAAGAACAAGCTTGAGTATGCGTCGCATATGGTATCTACGGCCAAGTCGTACGGAATAGCCACACTTTACTGGATGGGTCTGAGCGACCGCTCAGACCGCTCGGTTCCCAAATGGACTGAGCCGGATCTTGTGGATGCGATGATCAAGGCCTATTATGGCGCAGGCGGATATGACTCTGTGGATGATGTGGTTTTGGATGATGTCAGAGAGAATGTGTATTACAATCTGATGGGACAGCGTGTGGCTGAGCCTCTCAGACCTGGACTGTATATCTGTAATGGCAGGAAAGTCCTTATTACGGAATGATTTAAAATAAAAGACATAATGGTTATGAGAATAGCGGAATCTGAGTTGATTATCAATGGAGACGGAAGCGTGTTCCATCTTCATATACGGCCTGAGCAGTTGGCAGACAAGGTGATTCTTGTGGGTGATCCCGGGCGCGTGTCGATGCTGGAGTCTTATATGGACGATGTTGAGTGCCGGAACGCATCCCGTGAGTTTGAGTCGTTCACCGGCCGTTATCACGGCCAGAGAATTACGTGCCTGTCAACCGGCATAGGCACCGACAACATTGACATTGTGATGACTGAGCTTGACGCTTTGGCGAATATAGACTTTACTACCCGCCAGGTGAAGGCTGAGCATAGGACATTGACTATCCTGCGCATCGGAACGTGCGGTGCCATTCAGCCGGATGTCCCTCTTGGCTCATTTGTGTTCTCACATTACTCGATAGGTACTGATGGCCTGCTGAACTGGTATGAGGGCAGGGAAAGAATATCAGACCCGGATATGGAGAAGGCCTTTGCGGAGCACATTCACAAAACCCCATATATGGCGATGCCATACTTTGCAAAGGCCAGTGAAAGGCTGATACGACAGTTTGAGGAGTGTACGGTAAAAGGAATGACGGTGTCCGCTCCTGGCTTCTATGGACCTCAGGGACGTGTCTTGAGAATGCCTCTGGCTCTTCCTGATATGGTGAGCGATTATGAGACATTCCGTTATGGGGATTATCGCATTGTCAACTTTGAGATGGAGGGCTCTGCAATCGCAGGTATGGCCCGTCACCTTGGCCACGAGGCGGGAACCGTTTGCTGTGTCATTGCAAACCGTTACCAGAAGAACAGCAATGCAGATTATAAGAGTCAGGTGTCAAAGCTGGTGGAACTGGCCCTTGACAGGCTGTCGGCCTTGTAGTATGGTGTTATTTACTGTCATATGTATTATTATCCGCTGTTTACGGCTTGTTCCTGAATTTTTTTGTTACCTTTGTTTTTAGAGAATAATTAAATAACATATTTATGAGGAAAACTTTACTTCTTGCATCGTTGATTTTAAGCGGAGCGCTCCTTGGTGAGGCTTCTGCACAGATTTCTACCAATCCGTACAAGTTTCTGGGAAACATCACCACGACCTATCAGATGGATACGGACGGCTATCTGTATTCCGAATTGTGGAATCAGGTTACGCCGGAGAATGAGACAAAATGGAGTTCCGTGGAAGGTACAAGAGGCTCCTTCAACTGGGGTAGTGCCGACAATTCCTACAATTACGCCAAGCAGCATGGCTTCCCGTTTAAGTTCCACTGCTTCGCATGGGGCTCACAGTATCCTGGCTGGATTGAGTCTCTTAGTCCAAAGGAAAGATTTGATGAATGGATCAAGTGGGTTGATGCCGCCAAACAGCATTATCCTGACCTGCAGCTTATTGATGTGGTCAACGAGGCTCTCTCCGGCCATCAGAAGGGTACCCACTTCTTTGAGGAGGCTCTCGGAGGTGCGGGAATCAGCGGCTACGACTGGATTGTGACTGCATTTGAGGAGGTGCACAAGCGCTGGCCTGATGCAATTCTCATTTATAACGATTTCAACACTTTCCAGTGGGATACTGACCGTTACATCCAGCTGGTTCAGGCTCTGATAGACGCAGGCGCTCCTATTGACGCATACGGCTGTCAGTCACATGACTTGAATGATATGTCCGGCGCGAATTTCAAGACTGTCATGAAAAAGATTCAAGATGCCCTGCAGATTCCGATGTACATCTCAGAGTACGATATCAATCTGCAGAATGATGCACAGCAGAAGACACGCTACAAGGAACAGATTCCTATTATGTGGGAGGCTGACTACTGCGCCGGTGTCACAATCTGGGGATTCATTCAGGGCAAGACCTGGGAGGACTACTCGGGCATCTCATCCGGCAAGGGTAAGGAGCGCGAGGCAATGAAATGGCTCAGAGAGTATATGGCTACTGAAAAGGCAAGGACTACCGGCTTCAAGAAGAACTTCCCGTTCTCCAACGGCTGGACTAAGGAGGCTTCCATATATGTCAAGCCTTCCACCATCAAGCCAAGCGCAGGTGATACAGTCAGCATTACCGTACGTGCGTCTATGAAGACGAAGACCATTGATCATGTTGTTCTTTACATTGACAAGGATTCTGTTGTGCTCAACGAAGCACCTTATGTAGCTTCCTACAAGGCTACTACGGTTGGCAAGAAATCTACTTTGAAGGCAGTGGTCTATACTACCGACGGCATAGCCTACACCAGATACTCACATATCACGACAGCTAAGAAACGTACTCCATACAATGGGGTCGTAGCCGAGCTGCCAGGTACTCTGGAGGCTGAGAACTGCGACGGAGGCTCGGACGGTATCTCCTTCCACGATTCAGATAACATAAACGAAGGCGATGCGGCGTCGTACAGAAATGACACTGAGGGCGTTGATATTATCAAGGCCGGTAAGGGCTATGGTATTGGCTATACAGCAAACGGTGAGTGGCTGGAATACACTGTCGATGTCAAGCAGGCAGGCGTATATCTCTATAATGCCTACGTGTCCTCTGGCACAACAGGCTCGGGATTCTCTGTCAGTATCAAACAGAATGGAGAATGGGTTGATCTGGCAAATATCCGTGTGCCACAGACTGGCAACAATAATTGGGACACATACAAGGTCGTAGAGGGTAGGTGCTCTGTTCCTTTGGAGGAGGGACGTACTGTTGTGAGGATTACAATCACAGGCCAGCAGTGCAACATTGACAAGCTTGAGCTCTTCCCGCTGGAAACGACAGACAGAGTGCTTCTTGATGTAAAGGCAGATCCTGATGAGCTCACAGCCGGCTCTTCTACAACCATAAAGGTAACGCCTACTATTTTGCCCGACACCATAATGACGGCTACAGGCGAGAAGATTGAGACCGTGACTATTAAGAGCGTGTCCATCTATGTAAATGACAAGTTGTTTAAAACACTAACCACCGCACCATACGAGGCTGTATTCACCGAGACAAATGCGAGTGGCCTGTTTACGGTCAAGGCTATGGCTGTTGATTCAAAAAGACGCGAGACACCTTTCTTTGAAGGCTCGTTCTATGTGAAGCGCGGACGTATGCCTTACAATGGCGAGATTGCGGTTCCCGGTATTATTCAGTTCGAGAATTTTGATGTCCAGGGCGAGATGCTGAGCTTCCACGATTCTGATGACGTGGATCAGGGTGGACACTGTTATCGTAATGACAACGAGGGCCTTGATATCATTACCGAGAATGGCGATGCGTATGTAGGCTACACTGTTGCCGGTGAGTGGATGGAGTATTCAATGAATGTCAAGAAGACCGATACTTATAAGTTCGATGCCAAGGTCCGCGCATCTGAGGCTAACGCCGGGTTCAACATTCTTGATGCGGAGACGATGACTGAGATTGCCCGTCTGGACATTCCTGAGAGCAACGGCGAGTGGCTGACATTATCGGGTGACATTGGTACACTTGAGGCGGGTGCCCATATGTTCCGCGTCGTGATAACCGGCTCTGGCTGTGACTTGAATCTGATGAGGATATCAAAAGGCTCCACTTCGGTTGAGGAGGTAAGCTCTGCAGACTCATATCAGGTTTATTCCATCACAGGTGTCTTAGTAGGAGAGGTGGAGGCCGTAGATGATGCGTCGCTGGACAATGCAATCATCAATAAGGTTGGCCGTAGCGGCATTTACCTTGTGAAGAGTCAGAGAACAGGAAAGACGCAGCGTTATCTTGTTGATTAACTGACCTGTGCTGCTTGAATAACAAAAATGGCAGTGACCTTTGGGCTCACTGCCATTTAATTGAATTGAATATGAGAATTTCAGAAAGAGCGGAGATAATGCCAAGCTCGCCTATCCGTAAACTGTCACGGATAGCACAGCAAGTTGAGGCCGAGGGCGTGAGGGTGTATCACCTGAATATCGGTCAGCCTGACCTTCCAACCCCACAGGTAGGTCTCGATGCGTTGAGAAGTGTTGATAGAAAAGTTCTGGAGTATTCTCCAAGCCAGGGCTTCCTTAGCCTGAGAAAGAAACTGTGTGATTATTATGAGCAGTACCAGATTAAGTTTGATCCAGATGACATAATTGTGACTTGTGGCGGCTCTGAGGCTGTCCTTTTCGCTTTTATGACGTGTCTGAATCCTGGAGACGAGATTATTGTTCCGGAACCGGCCTACGCCAACTATATGGCATTTGCCGTTTCCGCCGGTGCTGTAATCAAGCCTATAGTCTCCACTATAGAGGACGGTTTCGCGCTTCCTCCGGTGGAGAAGTTCGAAGAACTGATTACAGAGCGTACCAAGGGCATTCTGATTTGCAATCCGAACAATCCCACCGGTTACCTTTACACACGCAAGGAGATGCTTCAGTTGCGTGACCTGGTTAAGAAATATGACCTTTATCTGTTTTCCGACGAGGTGTACCGCGAGTTCATATATACGGGCTCGCCATATATATCAGCCTGTCACCTGGAAGGAATAGAGAACAATGTCATCCTGATAGATTCAGTATCCAAGCGTTATTCCGAGTGTGGAATACGTATTGGTGCCATAGCTACCAAGAACGAGGAGGTAAGGAAGGCTGTGATGAAGTTCTGCCAGGCTCGTCTCAGTCCGCCTCTTATAGGTCAGATAGTAGCAGAGGCCTCTATCTCGGCACCCAGAGATTATATGATAAACACGTACGAGGAGTTTATCACCCGTCGTAAATATCTGATAGATGGGCTGAACAAAATCCCGGGTGTATATTCTCCTATTCCTATGGGAGCCTTCTATACAACGGCCAAGCTGCCTATTGATGACTGCGATAAGTTCTGTCAATGGTGCCTTACCGATTTCCGCCGGGACGGAAAGACCATTATGATGGCTCCCGGCACAGGTTTCTATTCAAATCCTGAATTGGGTAAGAATCAGGTGCGTCTGGCATACGTATTGAATATTGATGACTTGAAAGATGCCCTCAGGCTGCTTGCCGAGGCACTGGAGGAGTATAACAGCCTAAAATAGTAAAAGATGCGTAGTCATTGCCTGAAGCGGATATCGTTGTTTGCCGTTGTGGCTCTGGTGAGTTTGTACTTGTCTGCCACCGGACCTAAAAGAGAGTTCCGTGGTGCCTGGATACAGGCTGTTAACCATCAGTTCGAGGGAATGCCTTCCGCGCAAATGAGAAAAACGTTGTCGGATCAGCTTGATTCTCTCGCATCCTGCGGCATCAATGCGATTCTGTTTCAGGTCCGTGTTGAGGGCGACGCTCTCTATAAGTCCGCTCTGGAGCCCTGGAGTGCTTATCTGAGTGGCAGACAAGGACAGGCACCTGACGAGGACTGGGACCCCTTGCGCTTTATGGTTACGGAGTGTCATAACAGGGGTATGGAGCTCCACGCCTGGATTAATCCGTTCCGCGCAAAGACCGCATCAACAACACAGCTTGATGAGAGGCATCAGATACGTCTGCATCCTGAACGCTTTGTAAAGTACGGAAAGTTGACATTGTTCAATCCCGCCATTCAGGAGAACCGCGATTTCATCTGTGCGGTGGCGGCGGATATCGTGACCCGTTATGACATCGACGGCTTTCACATAGATGATTATTTCTATCCGTATCCGGAGGATGGTCTGGAGTTTGACGATGTGGCCGATTTCCGTAAAAACCCACGTGGCTTTGCGTCGAGAGATAACTGGCGCCGTGACAATGTGAATCTATTTATAGAGCAACTATATAATACCATAAAGGGTATCAAGCCCTGGGTCAAGTTCGGAATATCTCCGTTCGGTATCTATAGAAATGCAACAGCCTCGTATCCGGACGGCAGCGCTACGAACGGCCTTGAGAACTACAGCGGGCTTTATGCCGATGTCCTGTATTGGATTGAGAAGGGGTGGATGGATTATTGCATCCCTCAGGTGTATTGGAATGTCGGCACCAAGGTCGCGGATTACAAGGTGCTTGTGGATTGGTGGGCAGACCACTCCGGCGGTTGTCTTATGTACATAGGCCAGGATGTTGAACGCACCGTGAAAGGAACCGATCCGGACGATAAGTCGTCTCATCAGGAAAGGCTCAAGATGAATCTGCAACGTTCACGCAGCGAGCTGATGGGCAGTTGCCAGTGGCCGGCCAAATCAGTTGTGGATAATCCCGGAGACTATCGTACTATTCTGGCAGACGAGTATTATCGTTATCCCGCGCTGCAACCTTTGTGCAGTGGAGTTCCGTGCGACGAGCCTGGTAAGGTGCGTAAGGTGCGGAGGCTGGTCACATCAGATGGCCGCGTCCTTTTCTGGACACCTCCGGCAAGCCGTACCGATGCCGCCAAGGCATACAGGTACGTGATATACAGGTTTATGCCTGGTGAGGATGTTGATGTGAGTAATCCGTCTCACATCGTGGCGATAACGGACCGTACCTTTTACAATTTAAAAGAGGATATTACCGGGATGCAGTATGTATATGCCATAACGGCTTTGACAAGGACCCAGGTTGAGTCAAAGCCTGTGCGGTTTAAAAGTAAGTAAACGTCTCTCTATATGAAAGAAGCCGGGCTGATTAGAAAGACAGTATTGTCTCTGACATTATTCCTTTTTGCCACAGTTGTATGCGCGCAGCGTATCTCTGTGGAGAGGGCACGTACGCTGGCAGGCGGAAATGTACGGCTGGCATATACGGCAGTGTCTGATGGGAATGCTGATTTCTATGCATTCAACCGGCAAGATGATAAGGGATTCGTGATTGTGGCAGCCAATGAGGCCGTGGGCGGTAATATGATTTTAGCCTATTCTGACAATGGAACATTCAATTATGAGCGTCTTCCGGAAAGCGCCAAGTGGTGGCTCTCACTATATCAGAATGGAATAGACAGCCTCAGAAATACATCCGGCATGGTAACAGAGCCTGTCTCGCATCCGGCTGTGCCTGTGGTTGCGCCGCTGCTTGGCGATGTGATATGGGATCAGTACTATCCTTACAACATTCTAAGTCCGTCATATTCAGGAAAAAAGACTCCGGCTGGGTGTGCGGCCGTCTCCATGGCCCAGATAATGTATTATTATAAATGGCCGCTTGTAGGAAAAGGAGAGCATTCGTATATGCATTCCGGAAAAAAGTATTCCGTTAGATTCAGTGACTCAAAGTATGAATGGAGCAAAATCCTTCCTAAATACGTGAAAGGCTTTTATAGTGATGAACAGGCGAATGCCGTGGCAAAGCTTATATATGATTGTGGCGTGTCAATAAATATGGCATTCGACTATGACGGCAGCGCTGCCGCGACGACTGATGTGCTATCCGCATTGAGAAACTACTTCAGCTATAAGACTCCCCGGCTTGTCTATCGCGAGAATTTCCGCGGAGACTGGACTGAGTTTATTAAAAAGGAACTGATCAACAAACGCCCGGTTTACTACTGCGGTCGCGATGACGACAGCGGTCACGCATTCGTTTGCGACGGGTTTGACTCAAACGACTACTTCCATTTCAATTTTGGCTGGAATGGTGAGGGTGACGGCTATTTCCTGCTTTCCGTGGCAGGTGGCTTCTCTGATAGTCAGCACGTCATATGCGGAATAGAGCCGGATAGGAGCGAGGTGAGCGTCGGTGGTCTGAGCTATTCCATCTTGAATGACGGTCAGGTTGAGGTGGCCAGCTACTCTGACGGTTATTCCGGAGATGTGGTTATTCCATCGTTCGTTACTCTGGATGACAGTGTTTACAAGGTGACACGCATCTCGTCAAACGCCTTTACCGGAACGCATATAACCTCTGTGGTAATACCTGAATCGGTAGAGATAATCAACGGCTCTGCGTTCTTCGGGTGTGACAGCCTTAATAGTGTTGTCTTGGAGAATCCTGAGCCACAGATTCTCTATGCGGACCTGTTCAGTACAGACACGTATTCTTTTGCGACGCTCAGAGTGCCAGAGGGATCATTGGAGAAGTATTCCGTTACCACTCCCTGGTGTTTCTTCTCAACGATAAGTGACGGGCGGGAGCAGTACGCCTGGAATATCTGGAGACCCGATGGCGATGGTACCGGTGTCTATACTTTCGGATGGGATACTGTGTATGCGCCTTTGGGAGATCTGCCTGTTTATGTGAGAGAGTCTTATGATAATCCTGACTGGCGTCAATATAAAATTGACAACTGGCTGAATACCTCGCTGCTGATTAATGTTGACCTTGCAACAGGGGAGTGTCTGGTTCCGTTCCAATTAACTGGAAACATATTCTATGACAGCGAGCTTTTGGTCAACACCAGCGAATTGGCCGTAATGGATACAAAGACGTTCCGTAAGTCTGACGACGAGGAGAATCTCTCATATTTTGATGAGGATACCGGTATCCTCACAATAAGAATGTCATATATTGCAAGTGACAGATACGGCTATTACAGCCTTACGACTGATACATTCCGGATTGACGGCTATCAGAGGCACACTGACGGAGTTGAGGTTATTCTGTATAACTGTTCTGATGATGTGATTTACAATCTGGCCGGACAGCGGCTGTCCTCACCTCAGCGTGGCATCAACATCATCAATGGCCGGAAAGTGCTGGTATCTGATAGATAATGCCTCCCATTGCTCCGGCAATAAGAATTACCGCAATAGGATTCCACTTGAGTTTGTAGGTACAGATAAAAGACATGGCGAACAATGCCATGCTGATTGCTGTCTGTGGCATAGCCATTCCAAAGTTCTCTTTGTTTAATAATGTCAGTACGGCAGCTGCCAGCAGGCCAACTACAACAGGTCTCAACCATCTCAATACGTTTTGTACTGTGGGATGGTTGCTGTATCTCATAAAAAAGACACTTATTAGCAGCATAAGTATGAATGATGGCATCATTACAGAGAATGATGCCAGCAAAGAGCCTGCCACGGCGAATCCCTGAGTGTATCCGGCATTCGCAACCGCAGTATATCCTACGTATGTGGCGGAGTTGATGCCTATTGGTCCTGGGGTCATCTGGCTTACAGCCACAATATCCGTGAACTCAGCTATACTTATCCATCCAAAGTGCTCAACTACCCGGTTCTGTATCATAGAGAGCATACCGTAGCCTCCACCGAATCCGAACAGGCCGATGGTGAAGAACGTGTAGAACAATTGCCAGAATATCATACCGTATGCCTCCCTTTAATGATGTTGACGACTATGGCGCCAATTATGGTCAGCATTATTATGATGACAGGTGATACACCCAATGCCCAGATGGCAAGTGCGGTTACCATGGGTACCCAGAACGTGTATTTGTTAAGCTGTGCCGCTTTGGCCAGATTGATGGTTGGGGTAAGAATGAGCGCTACCACAGCCGGTCGGATTCCCTTGAATATGCTCTCTACCAGCTGAATCTCCTTGAATCTGTGAAAGAAGAGCGCAATCAGCAGAATGATGACAATCGATGGTAGGGTGGTGCCTAACGCACAAGCTATACTGCCTGTCACTCCGCGCATCTTGTAGCCTATGAATACAGACATATTTACAGCAAATACCCCAGGCGCTGCCTGGGATATTGCCAGTAAATCCATAAATTCCTGCTGTGATATCCACTTGTTCACATCCACAACCTCCTTCTCAATCATCGGAATCATCACGTAGCCTCCGCCTATCGTGAAGAGTCCAATCCTGAAGAAAGTCGTGAATAGTTTTCCAAGCATAGGTATCAGCGGTTCCTCTCAACCCAGCGACGTGCGTTTACGAATGCCTCAATCCAAGGTGTTACCTCATCGGCTGCCCTGTCGGCCGGCCAGTATGCGCATTGCCACGGGAATATGGCGCGCTCCGGGTGCGGCATCATTGCTATGTGACGTCCGTCGGCGCTTGCTATGGCTGCCACATTGTAATCCGAACCGTTAGGATTGGCAGGGTAGTCAGCGTAGCTGTACTTGGCTACAATATTATACTGCTCCTCTGGGTATGGCAGGTGGAACTTGCCCTCACCGTGCGCAACCCATACGCCAAGACTTGAGCCGCTGAGTGAGCCAAGCATCACACTCTCGTTCTTCGTTATGCTTACACCCAGATATGCTGACTCGAATTTATGTGAGTCATTGTGCAGCATGCGGCTCTTCTCCTTATGGTCTGGATTAATAAGACCAAGCTCAATCATAAGCTGACATCCGTTGCATATACCAAGTGACAGGGTGTCTTTCCTGGCATAGAACCGGTCAAGTGTCTCCTTTGCTGTAGGATTGAACAGGAATGCGCCTGCCCAGCCCTTTGCAGAGCCAAGCACGTCTGAGTTGGAGAATCCACCGCAGAATACTATCATATTGATGTCATCCAGAGTCTCGCGGCCGCTTACAAGGTCGGTCATCGTCACATCCTTTACATCAAATCCGGCAAGCCACAACGAGTATGCCATCTCACGCTCACCATTGGTGCCTTTCTCGCGGATTATGGCAGCCTTGATTCCGCTGGCTGTACGTCTGTCCGGATTCAATCCGAATTGTGACAGAGTGCCTTGGAAAGAGTAGGGGACCTTAATCTTGAGCGGCTGATTCTGATAGTTCTCATATCTCTTCTCAGCACAACCGTTGGATGCCTGCCTGCGCTCAAGCAGGTAAGAAGGCTTGTACCACAAACCGCGCATCTTGTCAATGTCTATGCTCTTTGTAATCTTGCCTGAATGGAGCCTTATCCTGCGCTCTTTTGCGGGAGTTCCGATAACTGCATATCCCACACCCTCATTTGCGAGTATGGATTCTACAGCGTCAAGGTTCTTCTTGTCAATCTGAATTACAATTCCCGGATTCTCCGCAAACATTGTCTTGATCAGGTCATCGCTGTTGAGTTCGTCAAGATTGATGTCGAGACCACCGCTCGTGTTGGCAAAGCACATCTCCAGCAGTGTAGTTATGAGACCGCCTGCCGATATGTCGTGTCCTGCAAGCAGCAGGCCTCTGTCAACCAGTGTCTGAACTGCATTGAACGCATCCGCGAAATACTCAGGATTCTTGACTGTAGGCACATCGTCTCCTATGCGGCTCAATGACTGTGCGAAAGCGGAGCCTCCTAAGCGCAGCTTGTCGAAACTGAAATCAATGTGCAGGAGAACGCTGTCCTTCCTGTCTGCCAGAACCGGCGATACTACCTTTCTTACATCGGACACCTCTCCACCTGCCGAGACAATGACGGTTCCCGGACTGATTATCTTGCTGCCGTCCGGATACTTCTGAGTCATAGACAGGGAATCCTTGCCGGTAGGTACGTTTATACCTAATGAGATGCAGAAATCAGACAACGCCTTGACCGCTTTGTAAAGACGTGCGTCCTCGCCCTGCTGGGCGCGGCACGGCCACATCCAGTTTGCACTCAGTGACACTGTTGAGAGTCCTTCTGCCAAAGGTGCGAATACAATATTCGTAAGAGCCTCTGCCACAGACAGCACAGAGCCTGCCGCAGGGTCTGCCAGACCCGCCTGCGGGGCATGTCCGATAGAGGTTGCTATACCACTCCTTCCACGATAGTCAAGCGCTACTGCTCCGCAGTCGGACAAAGGCAGCTGAATCTGTCCCTGGCACTGCTGGCGCGCAATCTTGCCGGTAACAGAGCGGTCAACCTTGTTGGTCAGCCAGTCCTTGCAGGCTACAGCCTCAAGCTGCAGCACATTCTGCAGGTACTCATCAAAATTATCAATACTGTACGATGCATTCTCATAGTGATGCTCTACAGTAACGTCTTTCATAATAGTCTTGGGTGATGAGCCGAACATCTGGCTTACGGCCAGGTCAAACGGACGCTTGCCGTCGGCCTGCTCGAACGCGAACCTGGCATCGCCGGTAGTCTCACCAACCACATACATCGGAGCACGCTCGCGCTCCGCAATCTTCTTCACGTGCTCAATGGACTCCTCCTGAATAAGAAGACCCATACGCTCCTGGCTCTCGTTTGCGATAATCTCCTTTGAGGACAAAGTCTTGTCGCCAACAGGAAGCTTGTCCATCTCAATCAGTCCGCCGCACTCCTCAACCAACTCTGACAGACAGTTCACGTGGCCGGCTGAGCCGTGGTCGTGAATTGATACGATAGGGTTGACATCCTCCTCGCACAATGCGCGTGTCACGTTGTAGTCGCGTTTCTGCATCTCGGCATTCGCGCGCTGTACGGCGTTCAATTCTATACCGGATGAGTATCGTCCGGTCTCAACAGATGATACCGAGCCTCCACCCAGACCGATTCTGTAGTTGTCACCGCCCAGAACCACAATCTTGTTGCCCTTGACGGGCTCACCTTTCAGGCAGTCTCTCTTTGTGCCGTAGCCTACGCCACCGGCCATCATAATAACTTTGTCGTAGCCGTACTGTCCGCCATCCTCCTGATGCTCAAATGTGAGAAGTGAGCCGCAGATAAGCGGCTGGCCGAACTTGTTGCCGAAATCTGACGCGCCGTTGGAGGCCTTCGTCAGAATCTGCTCCGGGGTCTGGTAAAGCCAGTTGCGCTCCTTCAGACTCTTCTCCCACGTGCGGCTCCCGTCGTTCCGGGGGTACGATGTCATATAGACTGCCGTTCCTGCTATTGGCCAGGAACCCTTGCCGCCACCCATACGGTCACGAATCTCACCGCCAGTTCCGGTTGATGCGCCGTTGAACGGCTCTACGGTGGTCGGGAAGTTGTGGGTCTCTGCCTTTATGGAGATGACTGACTCAATATCCTTGATGATAAAATAGTCTGATGTGGAGTGGTCTGCCGGAGCAAACTGCTCTATTACCGGACCCTGTGCGAAGGCGACATTGTCCTTGTAGGCCGAGATAATGCGCCCCTGATGCTCCTTCGTGGTGTTCTTGATCATCTGGAAAAGCGATGACTCCATCTCCTGCCCGTCGATGATGAACGTGCCTCCGAATATCTTGTGACGGCAATGCTCTGAGTTTATCTGTGCGAAACCGAATACCTCTGAGTCTGTCAGGCATCTTCCAATCTCCTTCTCAACGCTGTGAAGGTATGCTATCTCCTCTTCTGATAGCGCAAGGCCCTCCTGCTCGTTGTAGGTGTCAAGGTCCTCAATCATTATGATTGGCTGAGGCTTGATGTCAACTGTGAAAATGCTCTGATCCAGTCCGTCATACATTCTCTGGAGCATAGGATCATACTCTGCGTCGGCCGAGCTGACCGGAAAATACTCCTCAATGCGTGAAATGCCGGAAAGACCCATGTTCTGTGTAATCTCCACGGCGTTGGTGCTCCAGGGTGTTATCATCTCCCTGCGGGGGCCGACGAAGAAACCCTTTACCGATTCCGACTCTACCAGACTGGCCTCTCCATAAAGCCAGCTCAGCTTTTTGATATCCTCACTGTTGATTTTGTCTGCCAGCTCAGTGGCAAGAATTGTGCCTGTGGGCGCTTTGAAAAAGATAATCATTTCGTCCCGTTTTATTTTCCCGCGAAGTTAGCCATTTATTCTGGTTTTACTGCGCTTGACGGCTATCCTTTTTGCGCTTGGTTAATAACTGAACGGCTTCTATTACGCACGGGCGGTATGTCTTTGATACAGGAATCTCAAATGGACGGGGACTGTAAATCTGTACTTTGGAATCTTCCGGGACATCGTAAAAGCGCACCAGATGCCCGGGGTTCAGCAGAAATGACCTGTGGCACCTGATTAAATGCGGCGAGAACTGCTTCAGAACGCTGTTCATAGTGCATCTCACTTTTCTCTCGCGGACTGCTCCCTGATTGTCGGCATAAACAAAGACAACGTTGTTTACTGAGGCGTTAGCACAAATCAATCTGCTTGGAAGAATAGAGAAGATAATATTTCCTTTCGTATCCTGAAGATCAACCTCCAGTTCATCGGACTGTCCTGAAATCTTGTTTTGGCAAAGAGGAACTGCTTTTTTAAGAATAGATTGAAACCATTTCATAGATCAGTTTTTAATTCACGGCCGCAAAGATATTCTTTTTATGATAAACACGTTTGACTTTTGCGTAAAAAACAATGGCGGGAGCAAAGAATGTCTCCCGCCATTATGACAAATGATAACTGTATATTACATTGCGAATGTGTTGAAACCTCCGTCAACAACCGCCACCGTACCTGTAACGAAAGAAGAGGCGTCGCTTATCAGATACTGGATTGTACCGCAAAGCTCCTCGGGCTTACCGAAACGCTTGAACGGAGTCTGGCGGATTACGTCCTGACCGCGCTGTGTGAGCGAGCCGTCCTCGTTCGTAAGAAGCGTGCGGTTCTGATTGGTCAGGAAGAAACCCGGGGCAATGGCGTTCATGCGGATCTCCGGCGAGAATTTCGTGGCAATCTCGTTAGCCATGAATGCTGTGAAGTTGCTTACTCCCGCCTTGGCGGCCGAATATCCCATAATTCTGGACAATGGCCTGAAAGAGGCCATCGACGTGAAGTTGACAATAGTGCCTTTCCCGGCCTCAACCATAGGCTTCAGAAATATCTGAGTTGGAATTACCGTGCCGGTAAGGTTTACATTGAGTACTTTCTCAAACTCCTCAACCTTAACATCGAATATCGTTCCTGTGGGCGGTATCGTAGCTCCCGGCATATTGCCTCCGGCCGCATTCAACAGGGAATCTACCTTGCCGTATGCCTTCAGCACTGTATCGCAGGCGTTCTGTACAGACTTGGCATTCATCACGTCGGCCTGGATGAACATCCCTTCGCCACCGGCATCCTTCATCTCCTTGACAATCTGCTCACCAACTTGCGCGTTTCGCCCAAGTATCACCATTTTGGCACCCTGTCCTGCCAGATAGACGGAGATGCAATGTCCCAGCACACCCGTTCCTCCGGTCATCACGACAACTTTGTCCTTGACAGAAAACAACTCGTTCATCTCAATTTATTTTACACATTGATTATTCTGTTACTGTCTGAGCCTCCTCTGCTGTCTCAGACTTCTTCTTGGCCAGATATTCCGGCAGATTAAGTCCCGCAAGGTCAAACAGGTCTGACATTGGCGGAACAGACTTCATCAGGCCACTGAGGAAGTTTGCCGTGGAGCCTTTGCCGTCGGCATTGCTGCCTGAGTCCCAAACGGTGACGTGGTCTATGTTCACGCCCTTGATAGCCTCTACCTGGGTCTTTACCAGCTCCGGCATCTTCTCTGACATCAGCAGCATGAATGCCTTGGCGGCATCGCCACCTGCGGCCTCCACCATCTTGTCGTAACCGGCAGCCTGTTTGGTCAGAATCTCATAGTAACCCTTAGCCTCGGCCTCCATCTTTGCGAAGATGGCGTCGGCCTCACCTTTCGCATTGATGCGCTTCTGCTCTGCCTCAGCCTCGGCGGCTATGATGATTCTCTGCTTGTCAACCTCCTGAGCCACAAGAATGTTGGCCTGCTGTGTGGAACGCTCGCGCTCCGCACGTGCAAGCTCGGCGTCACGCTCGGCAATGTATGCGTCCTGAAGGGCCTTTGCCTGCTGTACCTTCTCTGCGGTTACAGCCAGACGGTTGGCCTCAGCCTCTTTCTCACGACGATATGCCTCGGAATTGGCAATCTCAACCTTGGCGTTATTCTCTCCCTGAACAGCCACGGCGTTAGCCTGTGATGTACGGATACGGGTCTCCTTCACTGCATCGGCCTTACCAATCTCACCGTTTCTGTCCTGCTCGGCAACACTTACCTTGGCCTCGTTGATTGCCTTTGCGGCGGCCTCCTTTCCAAGAGCCTGAATATAGCCCGACTCATCCTTGATATCGGTTACGTTCACGTTGATCAGACGCAGGCCAATCTTCTTCAACTCAACCTCAACGTTCTTCGAGATGCTCTCAAGGAATGTGTCGCGGTCGGCGTTGATCTCCTCGATGGTCATTGTGGCGATGACAAGACGCAACTGGCCGAACAGAATATCGCGTGCCAGCTCCTGAATCTCGTCGGCCGAGAGACCAAGCAGACGCTCGGCGGCGTTGTTCATACTCTCCGGCTCGGTTGAGATACCTACGGTGAAACGGCAAGGTACATCAACACGTATATTCTGCCTTGACAGGGCGTTTGTAAGATTGGCGTCGATAGAGATAGGTGTAAGGCTAAGGTAAGCGTAGTCCTGGATTACAGGCCATACAAACTTACCGCCACCGTGGATACACTTGGCTGAGCCGCCTCCGGTCTTGCCATAGACAACCAGAATCTTGTCCGACGGACAGCGTCTGTACCGGCGGATGATGGTTACAAACAGAACGAACAGCAGAATGACTGCAATGATCACAATTGTTGAAATCTTCTCCATAATGATATGTAATTTACTTGTTTATAATTTCGTTACTCTTACTACCTCGTCGCCAAGCGCCTCTACGATTCTGGCCTGCGAGCCTGTTGGAAGCCCGTCGGCATCGTCTGTCACGGCGTCAAGCTCGTGAACAGAACCCTTCACGCTGAACTGCACCTTGCCTCTTCCCTGGCGTGATGCCGGTATGCGCAGATATACATCCGCTATTATTCCCACACACTCGCTCATCTGGAATGTGCCGTCGTGAGACAGCCTCATCATCTGCCTGAACATAAAGACGAATGCGGCTACGAAAAGAATGCCCACTCCGATGCTTATGGCATATAGCAGGAAGGTACTCTGTATGCTGTCATAGAGAACCACGCCTGTCCAACCGTAACCAAGGAGGAAATTAATAAGGTTACGGAAAGAGAACAACCCGCCGAAACCGTCGTCGTCAACGGTATCCGCAGTGCTTACATCATAGTCGGCATCACCGCCTATTCCTATGAATGTCATTATTGTCTGGATGACAAAAACCAGGCTCGCTACAATCGCGATAATCCAGAATGCCTTCTGGGCCGCATCAAATGAATACAGAAACTCGTTCATATTACTTCTTCTTTTTAACGGTTCTCACCATTGAATTACAAAGTTATCAAATATCTCTCACTATCAAAATTAAAATCTCATTTTGCCCTGTCTTCTCGCTTTTGACGATGCAAACTTAGCAATATGCGCGTTTGGTATGGTTGAAATATGTGTGACAAATTTGTGACAATACAGTAACAATTCCGTGACACTAGATTTTTTAACATCGGGCGGCTCACTTTTCTGATTGTAATTGAGTATTTTTGCAAAACCGAACACATTATTATATATAATGGACAGCTCTATCTACGATACCCTGCTTAGTCTGCCTCTGTTTCAAGGACTCTCAAAACTTGAGTTCGGCGAGGTGCTGGAAAAGGTGTGCTTTGAGTTCTCGGGCGCTCAGGATGATGAGACGTTTATCACATCAGGTTCCCTGTGCACTCATTTTGTGTTCATCTTGAATGGAAAAGTCCTGTCTCGCCGCTCCACTGCCGATGGCAAACTTACTTTTGTGGAGGAGCTGGAGGCTCCGTCATTGCTTGAGCCTTACTCAATGTTCGGAATGCAGCCTGTTTTCTCAAAAGATTATGTGGCATCGGGAAATGTGGGAATCCTGAAAATAGACAAGCAGTATCTGTATTCGGAATTGTACAAATACAGCATCTGCAAAATGAACCTGCTGAATATTCTGAGCGGCCGTATCCAGAATCTGGAGTCCGACTTGTGGAATATGCGTCAGACCACTATCCGTGAGCGCATAGTGAATATGGTGTCGTCGCTCTCCGATTCCGGAAACGGGCAGAAGGAAGTCAAGGTCCGGATGGAGGATTTCGCCGCCATTCTGGGCGAGACCAGGCTTAATGTGTCCAAAACGCTGAACGGCCTGGAGCAAGACGGCCTGATAGTATTGAAAAGAGGCGGGTTTGTGGTTCCGTCTTTAGAAAAACTGACAACAAAATTAGATTATGAATAAGGATAAACAACTCAGACTGGATATCAGGTATGCCAGAATGGCGCGTATCTGGGCCGAGAACTCATATTGTGAGCGCAGAAAAGTGGGGGCGCTTGTAGTCCGTGACCAAATGATAATATCTGATGGCTACAACGGAACACCAACAGGTTTTGAGAACATATGCGAGGATGACAAAAATACATCCAAGCCTTACGTCCTGCACGCCGAGGCGAACGCCATAACCAAACTGGCACGCTCCAACAACAGCAGCGAGGGGGCTACTATGTATTGCACGGCATCGCCCTGTATTGAGTGCGCCAAACTTATCATCCAGGCTGGAATCAAGCGTGTGGTGTATTCCGAGAAGTACAGGCTTACAGATGGCATAGACCTTCTGGAGAGGGCTGGTGTTGAGGTGGTCTATCTTGATCCTTCGGAACAATGAAAAAACGGCACGTAGTACTGATAGCCCTGGTGACTCTGCTGTTGGGCTTCATCATAGGAAGCAAGGTGATGTCGCGCATCTGGCGCAATCAGACTGTAAGGCTGGAGTATGCCATGAGGGCAACAGGCCGCACCAACAAGATAAGCACGCTCATTACCGCAATAGACCAGCTCTACGTTGATTCTGTCGATGTAGATACACTGGTAGAGGCTGTCCTTCCTGTATTGCTGAATAAGCTTGACCCTCACTCCGCATATTTTCCTGCCGAGGAGGCCAAGGAGAGCAACGATGAGCTTCACGGAAGTTTCTCTGGCATTGGCGTGCAGTTCTCCATGCAGGACGACACCATTCACGTGAACAGTGTCATTCGCGGAGGTCCGTCTGAGAAGGTGGGCGTTCTGGCGGGAGACCGCATAGTTTTTATTGATGACTCCCTGTTTGCAGGAAAAGGCGTCAACAGCAACGATGTTGTGAAACGCCTGAAAGGTCCGTCGGGAACGGAGGTGAAGATTGGTGTTGTCCGTCCTGGCGATGACGGCATCATTGATTTCACCATAGAGCGTGGGCCAATTCCTGTAAAGAGTGTGGATGCGGCATATATGATCACTGATGAGATAGGTTATATAGAACTGAACAAGTTCGGCGAGACAACATACTCAGAGATGATTACCGGTCTGGCCAAACTGAGTTCCGAGGGGTGCAGGAAGATTATCATTGACCTTCGCGGAAACACCGGTGGCTATCTTGGCACTGCCATACAGATAGTAAACGAATTCCTGCCAAAGGGCGAGATGATAGTCTATACCAAGGGTCTGCACAGCGAGTACGATGCTGAGTATGCCAATGGCCGTGGCCGTTTCCAGCAGATTCCTATGGTCATAATGATTGACGAGAGCAGCGCGTCTGCCAGTGAGATTCTTACCGGAGCCATTCAGGATAATGACCGTGGCACTATCGTTGGCCGTCGCTCGTATGGCAAGGGTCTTGTGCAACAGCCCATAGATTTCAGCGATGGCTCCAGCATACGCCTTACCATCGCCCGCTATTTCACACCGTCGGGACGTTGTATCCAGAAACCATACGGCAAGGGCGATGAGGACTATGCTATGGATATTATTAAGAGGTGGGAACACGGTGAGTTCTTCTCGGCCGACAGCGTCCATCTTGACGAGAGTCAGGTGTTCACAACCAAGTCGGGACGCAAGGTCTATGGCGGTGGCGGCATTATGCCCGATGTGTTCGTGCCTCAGGATACCATAGCCTACAATGAGTATTACTCAACTATAATGCGCAAGAGCCTCACCAACAAATACTCGCTCAAGTACGTTGACTCACACCGTCAGGACTTCACCGGGCGTACTACCTGGAAAGAGGTGACCGCATATCTTGAGCGGCAGAATGTATTCAGCGACTTCCTGAAGTATGCTGCCGGCAATGGTGTGGAGCGTCCAAAAATTGTTCCTGCCGAGGCAATGGAGCAACTTGAGAGAGTTCTCTATGCCGGCATCATCTACGATGCCTTGGATATGCAGGAGTATATGGCCTATATCAACACCTTTGACTCAACAGTCAAGAAGGCTGTTGAGATACTGGAAGAAGAGTAGGTCTCTCTTCGGCGGCTCACTACCGGCAATTAACGATATTGCATTAAGGCTGCAGTCAGAGACTGTTGCAAAAAAGGCCGCAGTCAGCAGCTCATTCTGCATGGCATAGCTGAATTCCCTGCGATTGAATTTCGGAAATACAAACAAGTGCATTAGGCAAGGTTTTTATTCAACCCTTTCCAGGGCAAGAGGCGAGGCTTTGCGGCATTATTAGTTGAGGCCACGTTCGTTTCATTTCAAGTAATGAAACGAACGCGGTGAGGCCTCATTCCATTCGTTTCAAATAATGAAATGAAACCGCGCAAAGTATCAGTGATTATTGATGTGGCTAAGCCTTCAGTTCACGTTAACTCAAAATCTTATGACATTATGAGGCCGATTGATGAATCGTATCAGAAGAGACTCGCACAGCAGGTCATCTTCGCTCCGGAACTGGGCAAGTGGAACTACCTCGTCAAACCGGCCAACTGATGCAACTTATTTTTTACACTTTACTAAATCAGACATTATGCCGAAATCTACCTTCAAAATACCGGTTTTAATAATTCAGTTCAGGCAAAATCACGTACCTTTGTGTCAGAAATCAACAACATTATTAACGTTATAAAAAGTATAGGATTATGGCTAAATGGATTTGCCCGGTATGCGGATATGTTCACGAGGGTGACACTGCACCAGAGAAGTGCCCAATGTGCAAGGTGCCGGGAAGTAAGTTCAACCTGGTTGAGGAGGGAAAGGGACTTCAGTTTGTAACAGAGCATGAGCTCGGTATTGCCAATGCGATTCCTGCAGGTACTGATGGCGATTTTGTACGTCAGGGTCTTAAGGATCACTTCCTTGGAGAGTGCACGGAGGTGGGTATGTACATTGCTATGAGCCGTCAGGCAGACCGCGAGGGCTACCCTGAGATTGCCGAGGCTTTCAAGCGCTATGCATATGAGGAGGCTGATCACGCAGCTCGTTTTGCCGAGATGCTCGGTGAGGTTGTCTGGGACACCAAAACCAACGTTGAGAAGAGAATGAAGGCTGAGGAAGGTGCTTGCGCGGGCAAGATGGATATTGCCAGAGTTGCCAAGCAGCTCAACCTTGATGCTATCCATGACAGTGTTCACGAGATGGCAAAGGACGAGGCTCGCCACGGTGCAGGCTTCCAGGGGCTCTACAACCGCTTCTTCAAGAAATAAGCACCCACACCTTTTGGCTTATTGCATATAGACAGAAAAGCCCGGGGACGTGATTGTCTCCGGGCTTTGAGCTGGTATTGTAATGTAAGTGGATTACTTTACGCGTGAGAATGTGATGATAGCGTCGATTACTACTTCAATGCCCTCTTCAACGAGAGACTGATTCATCCCCAGCTTGAGTGTTGACGCGTTGAGCGTCTCGATATTGAAAGTATATGACAACCCAATATTTGATGACAGTGTGAGCTTGCCGTTCGCAACCTTGTATGTGGTGCCCTTGTCTGATGTGGTGCCGTCAGCGTTGAAAGTAATAGTCTCGCCAAGGCCAATATCTTCTTTTGAGATAGGCACTGTGATACCCATAGCAGACGCGGTGCCTTCAACATTCTGAAGACTCCAGGTGCCTACGATTGATGCGGAATCATCGCTATCGCTTTCCTTTTCGCAAGATACGAAACTGAATACACAGGCAATGAGTGCGAGTGTGAGAAACATTGTTTTTTTCATAATTGTTTAATGATTAATTGTTAATAAATGAATTGTCTTGGGTTAAGTATCTGACATACGTGATGTCGTTGCAAAGATATGTCTTTTTTTTGATATGTGACGCTGTATGCCGCATAACCATCATATACAGATAAGTGGCTTGTTAAATAATCTTATATTTTGCCCCTGCAGAGTGTTCTTGGGCATTTTCTGAGGGGAAAATGAGTAACTTTGCGCCCCGAAACGGGAGAGGGTGCCCGGTTCGTGATGTAAGTTGTATATAAACCAATTATTTAGAGAGAATGAGTCAAAACATTTCAAACTTAAGGAACATCGGCATTGCCGCACATATTGATGCCGGAAAGACAACAGTATCAGAGCGTATCCTGTTCTTTACGGGAGTGAACCGCAAGGTGGGCGAGACCCACGACGGTTCTGCCACAATGGACTTCATGAAGCAGGAACAGGAGCGTGGCATCACCATTGCGTCTGCCGCTATCACAACTCACTGGAACGATTGTCAGATAAACCTGATTGACACTCCGGGACACGTTGACTTTACGGTTGAGGTGGAGCGCTCACTGCGTGTGATTGACGGTATGGTGGCTGTGTTCTGCGCTGTTGGAGGTGTTGAGCCGCAGAGCGAGACAGTTTGGAATCAGGCTGATAAATACCGCGTGCCACGTATTGCCTTTGTGAACAAGATGGACCGTATGGGTGCCGATTTTCTGGAGGTGGTATCGCAGATGAACCGTTATCTTGGCGCGAATGCAGTGCCAATTCAGATGCCGATTGGCGCTGAGGGTACATTTGAGGGAATGGTTGACCTGGTGAGAATGCAGGCCATTACATTTGTGGACAAGGAGCGTATTGTGGGTCCTATCCCTGAGAATCTGAGAGAGCAGGCTGAGGCAATGCGCAAGAACCTTATAGAGAAGGTGGCAGATTGCGATGACGATGTGGCGATGCTGTATCTGGACGATGCCGAGGTACCTGTTGAGCTGCTGATGCAGGCCATCCGTAAGGCTACCATCAAGCTTATGATGGTTCCGGTTTTGTGTGGCGCCGCTTATAAGAATAAGGGTATTCAGCTGTTGCTCGATGCTGTTGTGGATTATCTGCCTTCTCCAAACGACCTTGGAGCAGTGGTGGCTCATCAGCCGGACGATGAGGAGAAGACCTGCACCCGCAATCCGTCGGAGAACGAGCCGCTCTCAGCATTGGCATTCAAATTGATTAACGATCCGTTCGTAGGCCAGCAGACATTCATCCGCGTGTTCAGTGGAAAGCTGGTGAACGGAATGACGGTATATAATACAAACAAAGGCAAGGAGGAGCGCATTGGCCGCATATTCCGTATTAAGGCCAAGGAACGCGAGGAGATTGCCGAGGCGGGCCCGGGTGAGATTGTTGCATTGGTGGGAATGAAAGTGACCCGCACCGGCGATACCCTCTGCGATGACAAGAATCCTGTATTGCTGGAGTCTATTCACATTCCGCCAGCCGTAATTGAGGTTAAGGTGAACCTTGACGACAACAAGAACCGCAGCAAGCTGAGCGAGGCTCTGGCAAAGCTGTGCAATGAGGATCCGTCGTTCCGCGCACACTTTGACGAGGAGACCGAGGAGACAATTATTGCCGGAATGGGTGAGCTCCATCTGGAGATTATCGTTGACCGTCTGAAAGAGGAGTTCAAGATACCTGTAACCACAGGCGCTCCTTCGGTATCGTTCCGCGAGACCATCACATCGCCGTTTGAGTGCACATATAAGTATGTGAAGCAGACTGGTGGTCACGGTCAGTATGCCCATACGGTTATCCGTTTTGAGCCGAACCCGGGCGGTGGTTTCGAGTTTGTGGATGTGACCAAGGGTGGTGTTATTCCCAAGGAGTTCATTCCGTCTGTACAGAAGGGCTTGCAGACCGCTATGCTGAAAGGACCTCTTGCGGGATATCCTGTGGTAGATGTGCGCTGCGTGCTGGTTGATGGCAGCTTCCATCCGGTTGACTCAAGCGATATGGCGTTCCAGACTTGCGCTCAGCTCTGTCTGAAGCAGGCTTTCCCGAAGGCCGGACCGCTGCTTATGGAGCCTTCCATGAAGGTTGAGATCAATACTCCTGACGATTTCATCGGTGCCGTAACAGGTGATGTAAACAAACGTCGTGGCCGTATTGAGGCTATGCGTCGTTTCCGTAAGGGCTCGCAGAAACTTGACTGCTTTGTGCCGCTCATGGAGATGTTCGGCTATGCCACAGCTCTGCGCAACATCACATCGGGACGTGCCAACTACTCAATGGAGTTTGATAAGTACACCCCGACACCTCGCTCTATTCAGGACGAGGTTGTAAAGGAGAGGAATACTCAGAAGGAGTAATACAATACATCATAAATAGGTAAGATGGTGGCAGGATTCCGGTCTTGCCACCATCTATTTCTGTCTCTTGGGATATTTGCTCATATTTTCTATTTTTGCATAGGATTTAAGAAACAGCGTTTGTTATGTGGTCATTCATAATCAGCCTTTGCGCGCTTGTGATAGGATATTTTGCGTATGGTAGCCTGGTGGACAGAGTCTTCGGGCCAGATCCAGCAAGAACTACTCCTGCAATATCAAAGCAGGATGGCGTGGATTTTGTGCCGATGTCGGCGTGGAGGGTTTTTATGGTTCAGTTCCTGAATATTGCGGGCACAGGACCTATTTTCGGCGCTATTATGGGTGCCAAGTTCGGATCTTCCTGCTATTTGTGGATTGTTTTCGGATGCATATTCGCAGGTGCCGTTCACGATTACCTGAGTGGTATGCTCTCTATTAGAAGCGGTGGTATGTCTATCCCGAATGTTGTTGGCAATATTCTTGGTAAGGGGGCCAGGGGGGCAATGCTGGCATTTTCCGTTGTGTTGCTGCTTCTTGTCGGTACCGTGTTCGTATATAGTCCGGCATTGATACTTGGCGATATAGCCGGCGATGGCTCGCGATATGCCATTATGAGCTGGGTGTTCGTGGTGTTCGCATACTACATTGTGGCTACGCTGCTTCCGGTTGACAAGGTGATAGGACGCTTTTATCCGATATTCGCATTTGCGCTCCTCTTTATGGCATTCGGCCTGATGATATGCCTGTTTGTGAAGTGGCCTTCAATTCCTGAGTTCTGGAATGGTCTGGGTAATATGGGGCCTTCAATAGGAATGACGGGACAGGAGATATTCCCTTGCTTGTTTATTACGGTGGCCTGTGGCGCTCTGAGTGGTTTTCACTCAACACAGAGTCCGATTATGGCCAGATGCGTTAAGAATGAGAGACTTGGAAGGCCTATTTTCTATGGTGCCATGATAACGGAGGGTATCGTGGCGTTGGTATGGGCGGCTGTGTCATCGTATTTCTTCTTTGACGGTGGCGCCGAGGCTGTAGGAAGCAATCTTCAGGCTGCCGCTCCTGCTGTGGTTACTAAGGTGTCGCAGAGCTGGCTGGGTATATTTGGAGGCATTCTGGCAATCCTTGGTGTAGTGGCGGCTCCGATAACGAGTGGAGATACGGCTTTCCGAAGCGCACGCCTTATAATAGCCGACAGTATGCATTTTGACCAGAAGAACAAGAAGAACCGTCTGGTCATTGCCATCCCTGTGTTTGTGGTGGCTTGTTTCCTGCTGTGGTACAACATAGCCGACGAGAATGGTTTCAACGTTATATGGCGCTATTTTGGATGGGCTAACCAGACATTGGCTACTATTGTGCTCTGGACGGGTGCTGTATGGCTCAGCCAGAAAAAGAAGGGTATGTGCTATATGATAGCCATGCTTCCGGCAGCCTTTATGACAGTGGTTGTGATAAGCTATATTTGTATGGAGAAATTAGGCTTCCGTCTGCCATACGGTATTAGCATCATAATAGGTCTGGCCGTGGCCATTCTATTTACGGTTATGTTCTACAGAAAGCGTATCAGAGACTCAAAGCTCTGATACAACCTGATTGGCAAGCTCCTCGTTATCGGCACGGATTACAAGATGAGATACGGTGCTGCCGTTCTCTGCGAAGGCGTACATATATTCAATGAATATGCCTGCCTGTGAGAGCTGGTCCATTACCTTGGCCATCATACCCGGTACATTGCCGCACTCAATATAGACTACGTTGTTGATGCTGACGGCATATGAGTTTGCTTTCAGCAGGTGGTATGCGCGGTCTATGTCGTTCCTGTCCACAAGTATCCTGGCAAGTCCGAAATCATCAGTCTCGGATACTGTGAAACACTTCATGTTGATGTTGTTGTCGCCGAGTAGCCTGGCTATCCCGGCAAATTTCCCCTGACGGTTCTCGAGGAATATTGATAATTGTCTGATAAGCATAGCTGTAAGATGATTGTTATTCAAATTTGCGGTGGTCGATGTAGCGCTTGGCCTTTCCTGCGGTGCGCTCTATGGTGTTCGGCTCGACAATTCTGATGTCGGGCTGTATTCCAATCACACTCTGGATGCGTGATGCCAGACGTTGTTTCAGACGTACCAGCTCGTTGATTCTGTCGGTGTAGAACTCCGGCTTGACCTCAACCTGAATCTGGAATGTGTCGGTGTTGTTTATGCGGTCAACCTCAATGAGGAAATATGGCTCGTACTCCGGGAACTCAAGCAGGATTGACTCAATCTGCGACGGGAATACGTTGACGCCACGGATAATCATCATATCATCGCTGCGGCCAAGTATCTTGCCCATTCTGACTGAGGTGCGGCCACATTCGCACACATCGTAATTGAGCGATGTGAGATCTCTTGTACGGTAGCGTATCATTGGCATTCCCCATTTATCCAGAGTGGTGAATACCAGCTCGCCCTTCTGGCCGGGAGCTACCGGCTGCAGGGTTACCGGATCAATTATCTCGGGATAGAATAAATCCTCCCATATGTGTGTGCCGTTCTGACACTCGCATTCGCCACCTACGCCAGGGCCGCTTATCTCAGTAAGGCCGTAAATGTCAAATGCCTTGATGTGAAGTTTCTGCTCAAGCTCACGACGCATATTCTCGGTCCACGGCTCGGCTCCAAAGATGCCGACGCGGAGTTTCAATGAATTAATAAGTCCGTTTTTCTCTAACTGCTCGGCTACGTACATTGCGTATGACGGAGTGCAGGCAAATGCTGTTGTGCCGAAATCGAACATTAGCTGCATCTGTTTCTGGGTGTTGCCGCTGCTTGTAGGGATTACCGTGGCGCCTATTCTCTGTACTCCGGCGTGTGCTCCAAGTCCACCTGTGAACATACCGTATCCGTATGAGATTTGCACCAGATCAGACTTTCCGAGTCCGAATGCGGTGAGACAACGGGCTACAGCCTCCGACCAGTTCTCAAGATCCTTCTGGGTGTATCCGACTACAATAGGCTTGCCTGTGGTGCCCGATGAGGCGTGAAGGCGTATGATGTCAGACATTGGGACGGCCATCATTCCGAAAGGATAGTGGTCGCGTAGATCCTGCTTTACGGTAAAAGGCAGTTTTATTATGTCGTCAATGCTGTTGATATCCTCAGGACGAACTCCGTGCTCGTCGAATCTCTTTTTGTAGAATACGGAATTGTTGTAGGCGTGCTCTGCGATGCGTCTCAGCTTCTCACCCTGCAGCTGCCGCATCTTCTCCCGCGGCATACACTCTAGCTCTTTGTTCCAAATCATTTTTGTATCGATTTGATTTTGCTGCGAAATTAGTAAAAGAATGTCGTAACTTTGCATCAGAATTGTCAAAAGAGACAAAATGGATAGTGTTTATATATTAGGTATTGAGTCATCGTGCGATGATACCTCGGCGGCTGTCCTGCGTGACGGGGAGTTGCTTTCCAATGTGACGGCCAGTCAGAAAGTACACGAGGAGTATGGCGGAGTCGTGCCTGAGCTGGCGTCAAGGGCTCATCAGCAGAATATTGTTCCGGTTGTGGATACTGCGTTGAAAAGGGCGGGAATCACTAAGGAGCAGCTTTCTGCGATAGCATTCACAAGGGGGCCCGGACTTATGGGCTCACTGCTCGTCGGTGTCTCTTTCGCCAAGGGAATGGCGCGCGGACTGGGTATTCCGATGGTTGAGGTAAACCATCTGCAGGGGCATATTATGGCGCATTTCATCAAGCAGCCTGGCGAGGAGCACACTCCTCCTGAATTTCCGTTCCTGTGCCTTCTGGTGTCGGGTGGCAACTCACAGATTGTGAAGGTTGAGGCTTACAATAAAATGACAATCCTTGGTCAGACTATAGACGATGCCGCAGGCGAGGCTATAGACAAATGCTCGAAGGTTATGGGGCTGGGGTATCCCGGTGGTCCGATTATTGACCGTCTGGCACGTCAGGGCAATCCCAAGGCATATACTTTCAGCAAGCCGAATATCCCGGGGTACGACTATAGTTTCAGCGGGCTGAAGACATCGTTCCTATATAATCTGCGTGACTGGGTGGCTGATGACCCTGATTTCATTGAGCATCACAAGGAGGATCTGGCAGCCAGCCTTGAGCGCACTATTGTGGAGATTCTTATGAAGAAACTGCGTCTGGCGGTTAAGGATACCGGAATAAAGAGAGTGGCGGTTGCAGGTGGAGTGTCGGCCAACACCGGTCTTCGCAACGCGTTTATGGAACACGCTTCCAAGTATCATTGGAAGGTGTTCATTCCGCGCTTCCAATATACAACCGACAATGCCGCAATGATAGGAATAACAGGCTATTTCAAATATCTTGACGGCGAATTCTGCCAGATAGACGTGCCGATATTCTCAAATACTGTGATTTGATGCGAAAAAAGGGTGGTGGTGGCAAAAATATTCTCTTTTTATTTGGATATGAGCAAAAAATAGTGTTATTTTGCACCCTGTTTTGAGGAAGCAGTAAAAAACAAACAAAAAATAAGATAAAAATGTCGAGAATTTGTCAGATTACCGGAAAGAAGGCAATGGTAGGCAACAATGTCTCCCATTCAAGAAGAAGGACCAAGAGGACATTCGATGTTAATCTCTTCACAAAGAAATTCTACTATGTTGAGGAGGACTGTTGGATTAGCCTTCGTCTCAGTGCAGCTGGACTGAGAATCATCAATAAGAAAGGTCTGGATGCCGCTCTGAAAGAGGCCGTGGCAAATGGCTATTGTGACTGGAAGGACATCAAAATAATCGCTTAAAGTCAAGGAGTACAATACTATGTCAAAGAAAGTAAAAGGAAACAGGGTCCAGGTTATTCTGGAGTGCACTGAGATGAAGGACAGCGGTATGCCTGGTACTTCACGCTACATCACAACAAAGAACAGAAAGAATACTCCGGAGAGGCTTGAGCTTAAGAAGTACAATCCTATCCTGAAGAGAGTGACAGTTCATCGTGAAATCAAGTAAAAACCTGTAAACTATGGCAAAGAAGGTTGTTGCTACCCTGCGTACGGGTAAGGTCCAGATGGCTAAGGTCATCAAGATGGAGAAGTCACCTAAGACTGGTGCTTACATTTTCACAGAACAGATTGTTTCTGAGGAAGGTGTAAAGGATGCATTGAAGTAATTCTCAAATTAAGATTATATGGAAGAGCGGCTGGAGAAACTCCGGTCGCTCTTCTTATTTTATCCATAAGTGCCCTGCATTATAAATATTACCTTGTTTTATTTTATGAAATTATTTATCTTCGCACTTAATTATGGGATTGTTTTCGTTTTTTTCCAAAGAGAAGAAGCAGGTTCTTGACCAGGGACTGGCCAAGACCAAGGAGAGCGTATTTCAGAAGTTGTCACGTGCCACTTTCGGAAAGTCAACTGTAGATGATGAGGTGCTTGATAATCTGGAGGAGGTACTGATTACATCGGATGTTGGAGTTGAGACAACTCTCAAGATAGTGAAGCGTGTTGAGGAACACGTGAAACGCGATAAGTATCTGAATACGAGTGAGCTGAATGCTATTCTCCGCGATGAGATTGCAAATCTGCTGCTTGAGAATAATAATGGTGAGCAGGCTGATTTCTCCGTTCCTGAGGGCCGCAAGCCTTATGTGATACTTGTTGTAGGCGTAAATGGCGTAGGCAAGACCACGACAATTGGCAAACTGGCATATCAGTTCAAGAAGAATGGTCTTAATGTGTGCCTTGGTGCCGCCGATACTTTCCGTGCCGCCGCAGTGGAGCAGTTGCTGGAGTGGGGACGCAGGGTGGACGTGCCTGTAATTCACCAGAAAATGGGCTCAGACCCGGCATCTGTGGCATTTGATACTCTTAGCTCGGCTGTTGCCAACAATGCGGATGTGGTGTTGATTGACACGGCAGGAAGACTACACAACAAAGTAGGTCTGATGAATGAGCTGACCAAGATAAAGAATGTGATGAACAAGGTGGTTGAAGGCGCACCTGATGAGGTCCTGCTGGTCCTGGACGGCTCTACAGGGCAGAATGCTTTTGAGCAGGCGCGTCAGTTCACACTTGCCACCGAGGTTACATCGCTTGCCATTACCAAACTTGACGGCACTGCGAAAGGTGGCGTTGTGATAGGTATTTCTGACCAGTTCAAGATTCCTGTGAAGTATGTGGGGCTTGGAGAGAGAGCTGACGACCTGCAGGTATTCTCACGTAGGGAGTTTGTTGACTCATTGTTCAAACAGGTTTAATTTATCTTGAATGAGAAAAGGAGAGGTAGATGTAATAACGATGGGTTGCTCTAAGAATCTGGTTGATTCGGAGAAACTTATGAGGCAGTTCCAGGCCGATGGGCTGAAAGTCCGTCATGATCCGGCTGTTCCTTCAGGTGAGTTCGTTGTCATTAATACCTGCGGCTTTATAGGTGATGCGCAGCAAGAGTCTGTAAATATGATACTTGAATGCTGCGAGTTAAAGAAGAGAGGCAAGATTGGCAAACTGTTTGTGATGGGTTGTCTGGCTGAGAAATACCGCAAGGAGCTGATTCTGGAGATACCTGAGGTTGATGGATATTATGGCAAGTTTGACTGGAACAGAATAATCACGGATTTGAGCCAGGAGTGGCATAAGGAGCTTGAGGAGGACCGGATCATTACCACACCGGCGCACTATGCTTACCTGAAGATTGCTGAGGGATGCAGCAGGGGATGTGCGTATTGTGCCATTCCTCTGATGACAGGGCCTTACAGTTCGCGTTCAATGGAGAGCATATTGGCTGAGGCAAGGCTTTTGGTGATGAAAGGTGTGAGAGAGATTCAGCTTATTGCGCAGGACCTGACTTTCTACGGGCGTGACAATTACCACAAACCTATGATTGCTGAGCTTGTGGAGAGGATTTCCGACATTCCTGGCATAGAGTGGATACGTTTGCACTATGGCTATCCTGACACATTTCCAATGGATTTGCTAAGGGTGATGCGTGAGCGTGATAATGTGTGCCGGTATCTGGATATTGCCCTGCAGCATATCAGTGATGACGTTCTGAGGCGTATGAGGCGCAATATCACGGCATCCCGTACGCGCGATCTCCTGAGTGCCATACGCTCTGAGGTTCCCGGCATACACCTTCGTACCACACTGATGGTTGGTTTCCCTGGTGAGACAGAGAGCGACTTCCAGCAGTTGATGGAGTTTGTAAGCGAGCAGAGGTTCGAGAGGATGGGGGCATTTGCCTATTGTGAGGTTGATAGTACCTGGTCCGCGCTTAACCTGAAAGATGATGTGCCTGAGGATGTCAAGCAGGAAAGGTGCTCAAGGCTTATGAGATTGCAGCAGGAGATATCGTATCAGTTGTCGCAGAGCAAGGTAGGACTGACATTCAAGACTATCATTGACAGGCGCGAGGGTGAGTATTATGTGGGACGCACTGAGTTTGACTCTCCGGATGTTGATCCGGAGGTTCTGATAACTGCAGACAAAAGACTCACACGCGGACGTTTCTACAATGTCCGTATTGACTCCGCCGAGGCGTTTGATTTATACGGAACTATAGAATAACAATTTAGCTATCAATATATGAACCACAAGGATTTTATTGCCTCATTGTCCGGCAAATGCGGTTTATCTCTGCAAGAGACTGAACGACAGGTTGATAATCTTGTTTCCGTAATGGAGAGTGTGCTTACAGATAATGATTCCATCAGTGTATCAGGTTTCGGTGTGCTGGAGGTGCGCAAGAAGATGGAGCGTGTATCGGTGAATCCTGGAAACGGGCAGCGTATGCTTATCCCGCCGAAATTGGTTCTGAATTATAAACCCAGCGCGTTGCTAAAGGACAAAATCAAATAATTGGCGCTATGGATAGGAAATTGAATCTTTCGCAGCTTACCGACTTGTTCTGTGAGAAAAGTGGCATAAGCAAGAGTGTAGCGTCAGTATTTGTACACAGTTTCTTTGAGACAATAGTGGAGCAGGTCTCTGCCGGTGAGCAGGTTCGCGTAAAGGGTTTCGGAACCTTTAAGCAGACTGTCATAAAGGATCGTGAGAGCGTTAATGTAAATACCGGCGAGAGGATAGTGATTCCTGGCCATACAAAGGTATCATTTACACCCGACTCAGAGCTCAGGGATGTCATCAACAAGCCATTTGCTAATTTTGAGACTTTGATCATAGATGCTCAGGAGACTGTTGAGAAGCCTGTGGATTCAGATAATCTTCAGGAACAGACGGTACAAGTGCCAGAACCAGAGGTTTCGCCTGTAGCAGAGGTTTCGCCTGTAATAGAGACAGCATCTACTATATCTGTGGATTCTGCTTTGGTTGATAGAATAGAGAAAGAATCGGAGAAAGTAATTGAGACAGAAAAGAATAAACCTGTATCGAAGCCTGGCAAGACAAAATTTCCAATAGGCAGGATATTGGTTTGGACAATTACTCTCATATTGGCATTATTATTACTGATATCATACCTGGTATGGCCTTTCAGTCTGCTTCATATTTTCAGAATGGAGGAGAGCAGGTTGAAAGTTACTGATGATTCCGGTTGTGCTGTTCCTGTAGAGCAGGTAGACATTGTGAATCCTGATATTGTATTGGAAGAGATACCGAAAGTTAGTGACAGCGACCAACTTGCTGTTACTGGGGAAACTGTAATGCAAGTTGAGGCAAAACCTACAGTTGAGGCTAAAAAGCAGATTGAGGAAGAAGCTGTAAGGCATAATACAGCTGCGAAAGCATCGTCTGATTTTAAAATGAGCGCGGCCGACGAGGCTAAAGCCCTGGACGCATATACAATGGCCGATACAGTGATGTACAGAATGAGTGGTGTGAAAACCACACACACACTGGCATCAGGAGAGACTTTGGCGCGTGTGTCACTGCAGTATTACGGAACTAAGAAACTCTGGCCGTATATCGCGGCATACAACCATATCTCAGATACAAAGTACTTGCAGGCGGGTCAAAAACTGAAAATTCCAGTCTTGACAAACAAGTGATGTCGCAAGTTTATACAATATTAAGATTTTTTGCGGATTAATTCACTTTTTATTAGTGTATCTTTGGGGCATTCAAACTTCAGAGTACTAATTAAAAATGTAAATAGTAAAAGAGTATAGAAATGAACGGTAATGTTGATATTCGGGAGTTGAACGAGCGCATTGAGAGCCAGAGCGCGTTCGTTACAAATCTGATGACAGGAATGGATCAGGTCATCATCGGTCAGAAACATCTGGTCGAGTCTTTGCTGATTGGCCTGTTGTCAGACGGACATATTCTTCTTGAGGGTGTTCCTGGTCTGGCCAAGACACTGGCCATCAAGACTCTTGCGTCTCTTATTGATGCAAGTTTCAGCAGAATACAGTTTACACCTGATCTTCTGCCTGCCGATGTTGTAGGTACAATGATTTATAGCCAGAAGGATGAGTCTTTCCAGGCAAAGAAAGGCCCGGTGTTTGCGAATTTCATTCTTGCAGATGAGATTAACCGTGCTCCTGCCAAGGTTCAGAGCGCGCTTCTGGAGGCTATGCAGGAGCGTCAGGTGACATTGGGTAAGGAGACGTTTGCCCTGCCAAAGCCTTTCCTGGTGCTGGCAACACAGAACCCGATAGAGCAGGAGGGTACTTATCCGCTGCCTGAGGCACAGGTTGACCGTTTTATGCTGAAAGCCGTAATTGACTATCCGAAAATTGAGGAGGAGAAGAAAATTATACATCAGCAGATTCATCACGAGGTTGGCTCGGTACGTCCGGTTATGACTACAGATGATATTCTCAAGGCCCGAGAGGTTGTGGATATGGTATATCTGGATGAGAAGATTGAACAATACATTGCTGATATTGTGTTCGCTACCCGTTATCCGGAGAAGTACGGACTTAAGGAGATGAAGGAGCTTGTATCGTTTGGAGGATCACCACGTGCGTCGATCAATCTGGCTCTTGCATCGCGCGCTTACGCATTCATCAAGCGCAGAGGATATGTGGTTCCGGAGGATGTACGCGCGGTGGCACACGATGTGCTCCGTCACCGTATCGGTCTGTCATATGAGGCAGAGGCTACCAATGTCAATGCCGATGAGCTTGTGAGCCGTATTCTTAATAAGGTAGAGGTTCCATAACAATAAGATGGGTCTATGGAGACCAGTGAGCTGATTAAAAAGGTCCGCAAGATTGAGATAAAGACCCGTGGATTGTCCAACAATATATTTGCGGGACAATATCATACGGCCTTCAAGGGGCGCGGTATGGCCTTTTCTGAGGTTCGTGAGTACCAGTATGGCGATGACGCCCGCGACATAAACTGGAATGTGACTGCCCGAATGAACCGTCCCTATGTGAAGGTTTATGAGGAGGAGCGGGAGCTTACTGTTATGTTGCTAGTAGATGTCTCAAGTAGTCTTCAATATGGCTCAACGGGGTGTTTCAAGCGGGATATGGTTACTGAGATAGCTGCGACACTCGCGTTTGCGGCTATTCAGAATAATGATAAGGTAGGACTTGTGTTCTTTTCTGACAGAATAGAGAAGTTCATTCCTCCACAGAAGGGAAGGAAGCACATTCTTTATCTTATCCGTGAACTGCTTGATTTTGTGCCGGAGAGTACGCACACCAATCTCTCCATTCCTCTGGAGTTTCTGACAAATGCTGTGAAGAAACGCTGTACGGCATTTGTACTCAGTGATTTCATTGTGAAGGATGACTATCGCGACGCTTTGACGATAGCGAACCGCAAGCACGATGTCGTGGCGATACAGGTTTATGACCGTCGTGCGGAAGAGTTGCCCGATGTAGGGCTTATGAAGGTTCGTGACGCCGAGACCGGCAGGGACATATATGTAGATACATCGTCGAAGGCTGTGCGTGAGGCGCGTCGCAGGTGGTGGCTAAACTCCGAAGAGAGGAGAAAAGAGAATATGACAAGAAGCCGTGTGGATTCAGTCTCTATAAGAACGGATCAGGATTATGTGAAGGCTCTTATGGGACTATTCGCCATAAGGAATTAAAAATGAGATTTATACGCAAGATATTTGTAGTATTGCTTCTGATGCTGGTATCATATTCTGCATCTGCAGACGTGATTGTTGAGGCATCGTGCGACTCAGTTATGATGTGGATAGGCGAGCAGTCTGGTCTTCACATCTCTGTTACCTGTGATGCCGGTCAGAAGGTTTCATTCCCGGAATTCAGGGATACAATCGTCAATAAACTTGTGATTGTACCTCCGGTATTGACCGATACTCAGTATGTGGATAAGAAGAAGAGAATGACTGTAACGCGGAATTATACTTTAACTGCCTTTGATTCCGCATTCTTTTACATTCCCTCATTTAAAGTGATGGTGGATGATGTTCCTTATAAATCAAAAGATGGAATATCACTTGCCGTATATACGTATGACCTTGATTCCATTGATGTGAATCAGATGTTTGGGCCAAAGGATATTATGCCTGAGCCTCTCAACTGGCAGGATGTAAGGCTTGCTGTCTTCTCATTGCTGCTGTTCGCCGCTCTGGCCGCGCTTGCCGTTTTCCTCTTCCTGAGCTGGAAGAATGACAAGCCTATTATCCGTACCATTAAGGTTGAGCCAAAGAGACCAGCCCACGAGGTGGCTATGGAGGAGATTGAGCGCATCCGTCAGGAACAGCTGGCACACGGTGAGGATGCCAAGCAGTATTATACCCAGCTTACCGATGCCGTACGTGTATATATGAATGACCGTTTCGGCTTCAATGCCACAGAGATGACCTCCGATGAGATTATTGAGCATCTGTCAGAATGTGATAAAGGGTCGATTGACGAGCTGAGGGAGTTGCTTTCCACAGCAGATCTGGTCAAATTCGCAAAACTGAAACCTTTACTTGGTGAGAATGACAGAAATCTGGTAACGGCTATGGAGTTCGTGAAGGAGACGATGTCTCAGGATGAGCCGGTGGAGGAGCCGAAAGAGGAAAAGGTTATTGTTGAGCAGAAACGCAGCAGGGAGGCACGTGCCCTTCTTCTTGCGGCAGTCATTGCGGTGGGAGCTGGTTCTGCATTCTTCCTATATATTCTTATCAGGGAAATCTATTATTTGTTCTTTTAATTGATCTCTGGAATGTCGTTTGCAAATAGTGCATATTTACTTCTGCTTTTGTTGATTATACCACTTACAGTCTGGTATATACTCAAGGGACGGAAACGTGGGGCCACGATGCAGATACAAGATGCCGGCGTTTATGAGACGGCTCCCAAAAGTTATAAGCATTTCCTTATTCACGCTCCGTTCGTTTTAAGGATGCTGGCTCTGGCGATGCTGGCAGTGATTCTGGCCAGACCTCAGACTACAGATAACTGGCAGAATACTGAGATTGAGGGCATTGACATTATGCTCTGTGTGGATGTTTCCACAAGTATGCTTTCTGAAGACTTGAAGCCAAATAGAATAGAGGCGGCAAAGTCTGTTGCCTCTGAGTTCGTAAGTGGACGTCCTAATGATAACATTGGTCTCACAATATTTGCGGGAGAGTCATTTACGCAATGCCCGCTCACTGTTGACCATGCCGTGCTTCTGAATTTGTTTCATGGCGTGAGCAGCGACATTGCCGCCAGAGGTATTATTGACGACGGTACTGCTATCGGAATGGGACTTGCCAATGCCATAAGCAGGCTTAAGGACAGCAAGGCTAAATCAAAGGTGATAATCCTTCTTACTGATGGATCGAACAACCGTGGCGAGATTTCGCCTCTGACAGCAGCCGAGATGGCCAAGAGTTTCGGAATAAGGGTATATACCATAGGCGTTGGAACCAATGGTACCGCACCATATCCTGTACAGACGTCAATGGGAGTGCAGTATATGAACGTGCCTGTTGAGATTGATGAGAATGTGCTTCGTCAGATAGCCCAGACCGCAGACGGTCAGTATTACCGTGCTACGAGCAACAGCAAACTGAAAGAGGTGTACGAGGAGATTGACAAACTGGAGAGAACTAAGCTTCAGGTTAAGGAATTCAGCAAAAACGAGGAGGCGTATGAGCCGTTTGCCTGGATTTTGCTGATATCGCTTCTGCTTGAGGTGCTTCTGCGTCAGACAATTCTGAAAACTATTCCATAAAGTTCTGCCGCTATGTTTAGACTTGCAAATCCCGAATATCTATATTTACTTATCATACTGCCGGTTATAGCATTTGTGCATATCTGGTCAAACATTCGTAGAAAGCGTAAGCTGAAAGAGTACGGTGATCCGGACTTACTTGCCCAATTGATGCCAGATGCCTCCGAATACCGCCACAACTTGAAGTATTGGATATTATTCGCATCATTTGCGCTGGTTTGTTTCCTATTGGCGCGTCCTCAGTTTGGAGCAAAACAGGAGACGGTTACACGCTCAGGCATAGAGACCATAATTTGCCTTGATATATCAAACTCAATGCTGGCCGACGATGTGGCACCCACACGCTTGGACAAGTCAAAAAGAATAATTACCAATCTTGTTGATCAGTTCAAGGACGATAAAGTTGGTCTGATAGTATTTGCCGGTGACGCATATGTACAATTGCCCATAACTAATGACTTTATTTCTGCCAAGATATTCTTAGGCACGATCACTCCTTCATTGATTGCACGCCAAGGTACTAATATTCAGGATGCTATCAATCTTGCCTCAAAGAGCTTCACACCAAATGAGGGAGTGGGCAAGGCTATTATAGTGATTACCGATGGTGAGAATCACGAAGGCGGAGCTACTGAGGCTGCCGAGGCTGCCAAGACGAAAGGGCAGGTTGTTCACGTTCTTGGAGTGGGTTCTACAGCCGGGTCACCGATTCCAGGAGAGCGCAACGGAGAATTCCGCAAAGACAAAGACGGAAATGTGATTGTCACACGTCTTAATGAGCAGATGTGCCGCGATATTGCCGCCGCAGGCGGTGGCGCGTATTTTTATGTTGACAACACCAACGCCGCCGAGAAAGCTCTTCAGAAAGAACTGGACCATCTGGCTAAAGATGATGTTGAGAGTACAATCTTTACTGAATATGATGAGCAGTTCCAATTAATTGCCTGGTTTATTCTGGTGCTCCTTTTAATAGAACTGATGATAAGTGAGAGCCGGAATCCTAAACTCAGGAAAATCAAACTGTTCAATGCGGATAAAGAGAGTGTGAGATGATGAAAGTCAGGTTTTTATTTATAACAGCGATGTTGTTGCCGTTGGCAGTTTGCGCACAACGTGACGACAGGGGGTATGTAAGAAAGGGTAACAAGCTCTATTCTGACAGCCTTTTCATTAAGGCTGAGGAGAATTATCTGAAGGCTCTGGACAAGAATTCAGGCTCTGTTGAGGCATCGTTCAATTTGGGCAATACATATCTGGAGCAACAGAAAGCCAAAGAGGCGGCAGAGCAGTACCAGAAGGCTGCTACCGTAATGGAATTGGAACGTGATAAACTCATAAGTTCCAGTGCGTCAGAGAAAGAACTCAAAAATATAAAGGAGAGGACTGCACAGGCATATCATAATCTAGGTGTGGTGATGCAGGCATCTCAGAACTATGGTCCCGCTATTGCGGCATATCAGGAAGCCCTGAAGAATAATCCCGCTGACAATGAGACCAGGTTCAATCTTGCTCAGGCTATGCGTCAACTCAAGGAACAACAGAATCAGCAGCAAGACCAGCAGCAAGACCAACAGCAAGACCAACAGCAACAAAACCAGCAGCAGGAACAGCAGGACCAACAGCAGCAGGATCAGCAACAACAGGATCAGCAGCAACAGCAAGATAATAAAGACGATATGTCAAAAGAAAATGCTGAGCAACTCTTACAGGCTGCCATGCAGGATGAGAAGGATGTCCAGGAACGGGTCCAGCAAATGATGCAGGTTCAGTCTAAGGGCAAGTTGGAGAAAGACTGGTGATATGGTTAAATGAACAGTTTATACTGATTATATGGTAACTAAGAGGATTGGGCTCATTGCCCTGATGTTTTTGTCAATACTTACAGTCAGTGCGGCAAAAGACGTGACTTTTACCGCGCAGGCTCCGAAAGCTGTGGTAGCTGGCGATAATTTCAGACTGGAATATACTGTTAACGCATCAAATGCCAAAAAGATGAGGATGGCCTCTGTTGAGGGCTTTCAAGTATTGGCAGGACCTAGTACGTCAACAAGGAGCAGTACATCCATTATTAATGGCAAGATTGAGTCATCGTCCACAGTAACATATACCTATGTATTGGTAGGTGAGGAGGAGGGCGAGTTTACTATTCCTGGCGCTACTGTTGAGGTAGGAGGTGAGACTTATACTTCCAACTCGTTGAAAATAAAGGTGCTGCCACAGGATAGCCAGTCTCAGTCCGCGTCTCAGCAGTCAAGGCAAAGACAACAACAGAACGCAGCTCAGTCACAGCCATCGCAAGGCAGCGGCTCGGGTAACATATCCAACTCGGATCTGTTCATGCGGGCTATTGTCAGTAAGACAAGGGTCTATGAGCAAGAGGCTTTGCTCCTTACATTCAAGGTATATAGTCTGGTTAATCTACGCTCGCTGAGTAATAAGATGCCGGATCTGAAGAATTTCCACGTTCAAGAAGTGGAGCTTCCACAGAATAAGGAGTTTGAGCTTGAGCACTACAACGGACGTAATTATCAGACATTGGTGTGGAGTCAGTATGTGCTGTTCCCTCAACAATCAGGTGATCTAGAGATTCCTGCCACATCGTTTGAAGGCGTAGTCGCGCAAGCAATAGAGAGCAACGACATTTTCGATATGTTCTTTAATGGCGGACGCTATGTGGAGACTAAGAAAGAACTGACAACCACCCCTGTGACGATTCACGTAGATGCACTACCGGCAGGCAAGACAAGCGCGTTTATGGGTGGAGTGGGAGACTTCTCAATCAGTTCCAGCATCAGCACCGAGAATTTGAAGGCAAATGAGGCTGTTACTGTGACGGTGGTGATTTCCGGCACTGGCAATATGAAACTTGTGAAGACTCCCGAACTTAAATATCCACAAGACTTTGATATATATGACCCAAAGGTTGATAACAGATTCTCTCTGAAGACTACCGGCCAGTCTGGAAATAAGGTGTTTGAGTATCTGGCAATTCCACGTCATGCCGGACAATACGTGATACCTGCCGTTGAGTTTCAGTATTTTGACGTAGCCAGTAAGTCTTATAAGACACTTAAGACTCAGGAATACACGCTCAACGTTGAGAAAGGAGAGGGGAGTGAGGCTTCTACCGTTTCCGGTTATGTGAGCAAGGAAGATCTCAAGTTTGTGGGGCAGGATGTAAGATTTCACAATACAACTGGAAAACTGATTCAGCCTGGTAATATGTTCTTTGAGTCATATATGTTCTGGATATTGTTGCTGCTCCCGTTATTCATTCTGATGTTGTTGGTGATAATGTACAGAAAGCGTATCAAGGATACTACCAATGTAGTACAGACAAAACGTAAAAAAGCCAATTCTGTGGCGACCAAACGTTTGAAGACGGTTCGGAAACTAATGACTGAGAACAAGAAGGATGAGTTCTACGATGAGACATTCAAAGCCTTATGCGGATATGTAGGTGACAAACTGTCAATACCGGTAGCGGAATTGTCCAAAGACAACATTGCATCACAGTTGCGCGAAAGAGGTGTAAATGAACAGATAATTAATCAGTTGACCCAACTGATAAGCGATTGCGAATTTGCACGTTATGCTCCAGGAGATGATTCGGGACGAATGGATCAGATTTATAATGAGTCGGCGGCCGTAATCGGACAGATGGAGAACTCAATCAAACATTAATTGTCTGTTATTTAGAGTAAAAGCATTATGAAAAAGATACTCATTCTTGTATTGGTTTTTTCATTATCATCAACTTATACAATTGCTCAAACTGATAATAACGATAGTGGTGAGCAGTCAATGTTTTTTACAGGCGATAGTCTGGCAGTAAATTCTTATGGAATAGTCCAGGCCGACAGTGCCTATATTCAGGGAGACTACACAACAGCTGCTGCCATATATGAGAAAGTGCTTGAGAGTCAGGGCGTGTCATCAGCCCTCTATATGAATTTAGGGAACGCGTATTTCAAGCTTGACGAGATAGCAAAGGCAATACTCAATTATGAGCGTGCATATCAGCTTGACCCTTCAGATAATGATATCCGCTTCAATCTGGAATTTGCAAGGAGCCGGATAGTAGATAAGGAAACCAATGTAAATGAGTTGTTTATAGTTACTTGGATGAAGTATCTTGCAGCATTGATGAACGTGGAGCAATGGGCAATAATGACAATTGTATTGTTTGCTATGCTGGTGTTGTCCGTTGGTCTATATTTATTCAATAACAAAGTAGCAGTCAAGAAGGTTTCATTTGGTATGGCAGCAGCATTACTGGTGTTATCAATAATGTCATTCTGTTTTGCATCCAGCCAGAAAAACAGTCTTGTAAAGAGTGACAGCGCAATAATAATGTCGCCAAGCGTTACCGTTAAGAGCACACCGAATGACAATGGAACGGAACTGTTCATTATACACGAGGGACGAAAAGTCCGTGTATTAGACAATACAATGAAAGACTGGGTGGAAATTCGTCTGAATGACGGTAATGAAGGCTGGATCCCAGTGTCGTCATTAGAAATCATCTGATAGATAAATGATTGATTTACAGCAGCTGATACAATTCAGCGACAGAATCACTCAAGATATTAATAGTTGTGATTCTATCTTTTTAGATGGAATCTCGCCATATATATCAATGCCGGTATTCTGGATACCTGTCATATTGGTGGCTATATATGTTATATTTCGTGATAACAACTCGCATAAGTTGATTTGGATGCTGTCTATGCAGGCATTGGCAATAGCTTGTTGTATAGTATTGGCAAATTATGTCATAAAACCATTTCTGACGAAACAATTTCCTGATCCAAGCATACTTGGCATTACAATTATACCGTTTTGCCTTGTCACGTTTCTTTTTTTGAGTATCAGAAGTGCATTCTTCACATTTTCGTCAATATTGTGGATGATTACGTACTCTTGGGCACGCGTATATAATGGAGAGAGTCTCTTTGTAGTATTGTTATTCTGTATTTTTACAGGATTACTGATTGGGGCTTTATTTTATATGTTGTACAGAATCTTTGTAAAGAACAACGATCGTTATTCATCATCTCACGCTGCTGAGACTCTTTTTACGTCCTCTGGATATCAGATTGAGGATATCAGACTCATACAGTGCACGTTTTATAGCACATTTTTAGTTATTATATTTATCTCATTATTCTGATTTGCATTTCCCTATAATCACTATTATGTTAAATAGGTAAAATGGGATAACTAATTGATCTCCCTATTAACTTATACTTATGGATAATAAATGGAGAGACTCATACGAATCTCTCCAAATAAAGTAATTAATCAACAAACTTACTCAGCAAGTCCTTCTGCTTTCAGAATAGTCTCAATCTGATTGAGCTCCTTAGCCATATTCAGTTTGTAGTAAATCTGATATAGCATCTGTCCCCATTTCTTTACATCGTTTGGAGCAAGCTCGCGTACTTTCTCGAAAGCAGGAAGAGCATCCTCGTAGTATTTCTTCTCGGTCTCAATAACTTTCTTGTATGCAGGTGTATTGTACTTAACATCACTCTGGCTGTCCATATAGTTGTTTGCCTCGAACATATAGCAAAGACCCATATTGATGTATGCCTCTGTTAAGTTAGAATCCTTCTCGATAGCAGTCTTATAAGCCTCGATTGCATCAAGATAGTTCTTCTGATTCTGACGGAGGTATCCAAGTACATAATGATTGTATGCCTTGTTTGGATCAACCTGAAGCATATCAGTTACGAATGATTCCATCTGGTCCATATTGCCAATCTCGTCATAATATCCAAGTAAACGCAGATAGTAATAGTCTTCTGTCGGGAATTTCTTGATACCTTCCTTAAGAGTCTCTATCCACTGTGCTGTGTCAGCGAGGTTTTCGTAAGCAATGCTCTTGAATCTGAAGCAAGTCTCGCCATTTTCCTCATCTGCTACACCTAAGTCGCAGAATCTCAATACTTTCTTGTAGTCCTGCATCTGATATGCAGCCAATGTCGGATAATATGCGAACTGTGTTGCAAGAGCCTCATAATCTGGATTCTCCTTGTTGAAACGCTGCATCATTGGCATCTCTCCAACTTCGTAGTACTTTGCAAAGATGTCAAATGCCTTTGTATAGTCACGACGGCGGTTAAAGTAGAAAATACCACCATTGATAAGGTTTGTACGGTTGTTGTCCAGATATGTAGCATTCTTGTCACGGCATGCCGTTGAGGTCTTGCCCTTGTCATTTGGAATCTGCTGCAGTGAGTCGCAATGATTGTAGCAGTCGTACATTTTCATAAGATAGTCGTACATAGCAACGGTGTCACACGGCTGATTCTGTGCAGTCTTAAGATTCTCAACCATATAAAGTTTCTGATACACATCACCGGCGATACCCCAAGCATCGGCATCCTCTTTTGTGTATTCATTCTTAAGTGCCTGCTCAATGAGTCTCTTTGCCTGACTTACATTGCCGCCTTCGCCAAGCTGCTCCTTTGCGCTTCTTACCACTTGCTGTGCCTCCTTTGTTGCTTTCTGAATTGCCTTCAAAGCCTCTTTGTCGGCTTTCTGTGCATAAGTAACTCCACTGATGCACAGAACTGAAACTAACATAAATAATACTCTTTTCATCTGACTATTGATTTAAGTTTACACTAATTTGAATATTCAATTAATAAAAGGTTTAATTACACTTCTTCAAGTGTATCGGACTGTATTGGCTGATCACTCCCCTGCTCTTCTGTAATTGCCTCAACATCAGCCTCATCCGGCTCGGCATCGACCTTGCAGATTGATGCTATCTCATCGCCTCGCTTTTCCAGGTTGATGAGACGTACCCCCTGTGTGGCTCTACCCATTACACGTATGGTGGAGACGTCAAGCCTGATGGCAATACCTGACTTGTTGATAATCATAAGGTTGTTGTCGTCTGTTACGGTCTGTATTGATATAAGCTTACCGGTCTTTTCTGTTATGTTAATGGTCTTTACGCCCTTTCCACCGCGGTTAGTCTTACGGTAATCCTCAATATCCGAGCGCTTTCCATAACCGAGCTCCGAAACGATGAGAATGGTCTCGCTCTCTGTGTCATTTACGGCTACCATACCTACTACATGGTCGGTTCCGTCATCATCAAGCGTCATTCCTCTTACACCTGTCGATGTGCGGCCCATCGGGCGTACCGTACTCTCGTTGAAGCGGACTGCGCGTCCATTACTGTTTGCAACAAGAAGTTCATTCTCACCGTTTGTGAGCAGCACATTCACCACCCTGTCACCCTCAACAAGATTGATTGCACGCACTCCGGCGCCATCCTTGCGTCTGCTTGAGTATTCAGCCAGCGATGTTTTCTTTATTGTTCCGTTGCTGGTGCAGAATACCAGATAATGACTCTCCTTGAATTCCTGGTCATCAAACGATTTGATGGCAATTGATGCAGTAATTCTGTTATTTTGGTCAATGTTCAGAAGATTCTGTATTGCCCTGCCCTTTGAGTTCTTTGCACCTTCAGGAATATCGAACACTCTTATCCAATGATACATTCCATTCTCTGTAAAGAAGAGGATGTAATTATGCATTGTGGCTGTGAACAGATGTTCAATGAAATCCTCCTCACGCTTGTCGCTTCCACGAGAACCTACTCCACCGCGTGCCTGAAGACGATATTCTGTAAGTTGTGTACGTTTGATATAGCCATTGTGCGAGATGGTTATGATCATAGCGTCATCAGCATAGAAATCCTCAGGATTGATCTCTTCGGATGCCATCACAATCTCTGTACGACGCTCATCACCATATTTTTCCTTTACTGCAGTCATCTCTTCCTTGATGACCTCGCGGCACCTTTCCGGATTATCAAGAATCTCCTGAAGCTCGTTGATACGCTTGAGCAGATTCTCATACTCCTCGTGAAGCTGATCCTGCATAAGTCCTGTAAGCTGGCGCAGACGCATCTCTACAATAGCCTTTGCCTGAATTTCATCAAGGTTGAACCTTGCCATAAGGTTCTGGATAGCCTCTTCCGGAGATTTCGCCGCTTTGATAATAGCTATGACCTCATCAATGTTATCTGAGGCAATAATCAGTCCCTCAAGAATATGGGCACGCTTTTTTGCCTCGTTGAGGTCAAATTTAGTACGGCGGATTACGACCTCATGCCTATGGTCAACAAAGCACTTTATCAGATCTTTTAGATTCAAGCATTTAGGCCGGCCATTTACGAGCGCGATGTTGTTCACGCTGAATGATGACTGCAGTTGCGTCATTTTGAACAACTTGTTCAGCACCACGTTGGCGTTGGCGTCTTTCTTAACGTCAATGACTATTCGCATACCCTCGCGGTCTGACTCATCGTTAACGTTGCTTATTCCATCAATCTTCTTGTCTGTGACAAGCTGAGCGATGTACTTGATCAGCTCTGCCTTATTGACATTATACGGAATCTCCGTAACAATAATCTTCTCGTGTGCGGGGCCAGACTCTATTTCTGTCTTTGCCCTCATCACAATTCGGCCGCGTCCAGTCTCGTAAGCCTCCCTTATTCCAGATACACCATATATAAATGCTCCTGTCGGAAAATCAGGTCCCTTGATGTAATGCATCAGACTGTCCACATCGATATCGGGGTTGTCAACCATTGCTATGCAGCCGTCCATCACCTCGGTAAGGTTGTGTGTAGGCATATTCGTGGCCATACCGACAGCGATACCGGTGGCTCCATTCACCAGCAGATTAGGAAAAGTAGCCGGAAGAATCACTGGCTCAACATCCTTATCATCGTAGTTGGGCGCAAAATCAACGGTATCCTTCTTAATATCGGCCATCATCTCCTCGCCCAATTTCTTTAAACGGGCCTCTGTATATCGCATCGCAGCTGGGCTGTCACCGTCAATGGAACCGAAGTTTCCCTGGCCGTCAACCAGAGGATAACGCATAAACCAGTCCTGAGCCAGACGTACCAGCGCTCCGTATATTGAGGAATCGCCATGCGGATGGAAGTGACCCATCACATCACCAACAGTTCGTGCCGACTTACGATATCCCTTATCCGATGTGTTGCCCTCGCGCATCATGCTATATAATATCCTACGGTGCACAGGTTTCAAACCATCGCGTGCATCAGGAAGCGCACGGGCTACAATGACAGACATTGAATAATCTATGTATGAGGACTTCATCTCCTCCTCGATGTTCACTTTGATAATTCTGTCCTGTTCCAATTTCTATTGTTTTATGTTGTTTTTACAATATCTGAGGATTACCTCTATCGGATTGTAAAGTTACTAATAATATTGGCTCCTATTTATAAAATAAGGTATATATTTTCAACAATCAAGAAGCAGCCCGACTATCAGACGCTGTTGAAAAGTTTTTGGCACGGCTTTTGTAATGACAGTATTGGGAAGGGGCATAATGCTTAACTTTGCCCTTGGATACAAAATGGAAATGGAAAGACATCTATCAGAAAAAGCAGCCTCGATACTTCTCCTGAGCAAGGAGGAGGCCGATCGCCTTCACAATGGCGTCATAATGCCCGAGCATCTTGTTTTGGGCATCATACGCGACCGCAGCAATCGTGCCATGGATTTGCTGTCACGAATGGACGCCGATGTCACGAATATGCGACAGAAGTTGGAGGAATTCCTCCTTTCAATAACACAGCCGAATGAGCCGGAGTATGTGTCATTCAATGAGATTAAAGTTACCTCCGACACATCTAAGATATTAAGGATAAGCATACTTGAGGCAAGGATGCTGAAAGTTGACCTCGTTGATGCGGAACATTTACTGCTGGCCATATTGAGAGACAGCAGATCATATGCCTCAAAAGTCTTGAACGGCCAGAAAATTGATTACAAACGCGCCATTGAGCTTGTAACATATAAGCCCGACACTCGTATGGGTATGGGCTTTACTGACGAGGAGGATGGCGAGGAAGATACGTCAATCAGGAACTCCTCTCCTACAGACAAGAACAGCACTGCGACATCGACTGCCAGACAAGGAGGCAAGACTCCTGTATTGGACAATTTCAGTACTGATATAACAAAACAGGCAGAAGATGGTAAGCTTGACCCAGTGGTTGGCCGTGAACAGGAAATTGAGAGGCTGGCACAGATACTCAGCCGTCGAAAGAAGAATAATCCGGTAATCATAGGTGAGCCAGGCGTGGGAAAAACCGCCATAGTAGAGGGTCTGGCAGAGCGCATTATCAAAAAACAGGTTCCTAGAATTCTATTCGGGAAACGAGTGCTATCACTTGATATGTCGTCAGTTGTGGCTGGAACTAAGTATCGTGGCCAGTTTGAGGAACGGTTGCGCTCAATCATCACTGAGTTGAAGGCTAATCCTGATATTATACTGTACATTGACGAGATACATACAATTGTTGGGGCTGGCTCGGCTCCAGGCTCAATGGATGCCGCAAACATGCTTAAACCTGCCTTGTCACGCGGAGAGTTGCAGTGTATAGGATCTACCACAACAGACGAGTATCGCAAAACCATTGAGAAGGATGGTGCTCTTGAACGTCGTTTTCAGAAGATAATAGTTGAGCCTACAACACCGGATGAGACCATTCAGATTCTTCGCATGATAAAAGACCGTTATGAGGAACACCACAATGTGACATATACGGAAGATGCCATCCTGGCTTGCGTCAAATATGCGGACCGATACATTACTGATAGGAATTTTCCTGACAAGGCAATAGACGTTATGGATGAGGCCGGATCGCGTACTCACCTATTTAATATGTCAGTTCCAAAAAACATTGAGGATAAGGAGCGAGAGATTGATTCTATTCGCATAAACAAAAACGAGGCTGCGAGTTGTCAGGATTTTGAGGCTGCGGCTGGATTCCGCGATAAGGAGAAGCAGTTAATGGCGGAGCTTGAGCAGATGCGTAAAGATTGGGAAGAGCAGGAACGTAGCCGCCGTGAGCTTGTAGGACCGGAGCAGATTGCACAGGTTGTCTCAATGATAAGCGGTGTTCCTGTACAGAAAATTGCAACAGAGGAAGGAACACGCTTAAAAGGTCTGTCTTCTGCACTAAAGTCAAAGGTTATAGCTCAGGATTCTGCTATTGATATACTTGTAAAAGCCATACAACGTGGACGTGTTGGCCTGAAAAACCCGGATAAGCCAATTGGCACATTCCTGTTCCTTGGTCCCACTGGAGTTGGTAAAACCTTGCTGGCTAAAGAATTGGCCATTCAGATGTTCGGAAGTGCTGAAGCACTCATCAGGGTAGATATGAGTGAGTTTATGGAAAAATTCACAGTATCGCGTCTTGTAGGAGCTCCTCCTGGATACGTTGGATATGATGAGGGTGGCGAGCTTACTGAGAAAGTAAGGCGCAGGCCCTACTCTATTATTCTGCTTGACGAGATTGAAAAGGCACATTCTGATGTGTTCAATATGCTTCTTCAGGTAATGGACGAGGGGCGTCTTACCGATAGCAACGGACGTACGGTAGATTTCAGGAATACAGTACTCATTATGACCTCAAACATCGGCTCAAGGCAAGTCCGTGAGTTTGGGAATGGCATAGGATTCAGTGCTGGCGCTTGTACAAAAGACTCTACAGCGCAGGAACTTATACGTAAATCCTTGAACAAATCGTTTGCTCCTGAGTTCATCAACCGAATAGACGAGATTGTAACATTCAACCAATTGGATAAGGATGCCGCGGAGAGAATTGTAGCACTTGAGCTTTCGCAATTAATAACGAGAATGTCGCAACTGGATTACAGAATGAGTCTGACAGATGGGGCTCGTGAGTTCATTGCGAGGAAAGGGTTTGATAATGAATATGGTGCAAGGCCGCTTAAACGTGCTATTCAGAGCCTTGTTGAGGACACCGTATCTCAGAAAATCATTGACGGAGAGTGTGTTCCTGGTGACATCATCGTCATTGACTATTCTGGAGAAGGTGACTCTTTGTCAGTGCTTGTCAATCCTGTTTCAACGGAATAACAGCGTCTATTAAGATACTTGACAAATTGTCAGACTGCAAAGTCTGGCATTTGTATTGTTATTAATAAGGTGGAATATCAAAATCTTTAATATATGAGCAAACAAAACGGTACTATCGGAGTGACTACCGAGAACATATTCCCGGTAATAAAGAAGTTCTTGTACAGTGACCACGAGATATTTCTTCGTGAGATGGTCTCGAATGCCATCGATGCCACACAGAAACTAAAGACTCTTTCGTCAAAAGGACTTTTTAACGGAGAGCTTGGCGACTTGACCGTAAAGGTAAGTCTGGATAAGAAGAGCATCACGGTGAGCGACCGTGGCATTGGTATGACCGCCGATGAGATTGACAAATATATCAATCAGATAGCATTTTCCGGCGCTAATGAGTTCCTCGAAAAGTACAAGGACGATGCAAACGCGATTATCGGTCACTTTGGATTGGGCTTTTACTCGTCATTCATGGTGTCCAAAAAGGTTGAGATTATCACAAAATCATACCAGGAGGGCTCAAAGGCCGTGAAATGGAGTTGTGACGGCTCGCCGGAATTCACAATGGAGGAGTGCAAGAAGGAAGACCGTGGCACTGACATCATTATGTATATCGATGATGACTGCAAGGAGTACCTTCAAGAGAATGAGATTGAGCGGCTGCTTAAGAAATACTGCAAGTTCCTGCCTGTTCCAATAGCATTCGGAAAGAAGAAAGAGTGGAAAGATGGCAAGAATGTTGAGACAGACGAGGATAACATCATCAACAGCACGGAACCACTATGGACCAAGACTCCTAACGATGTTACCGATGATGAGTATCGCAAGTTCTATCACGACCTCTACCCTATGTCAGACGATCCTCTGTTCTGGATACATCTGAATGTGGATTTCCCGTTCCACTTGACAGGAATTCTCTACTTCCCTCATATTAAAAGCAACATCGAGCTTCAGAAAAACAAGATTCAGCTCTTCTGCAATCAGGTGTATGTCACTGATTCTGTTGAGGGTATCGTACCGGATTTTCTTACGTTGCTTCATGGTGTAATTGACTCACCGGACATTCCTCTTAATGTATCGCGCTCATACTTACAGAGCGATGCCAACGTAAAGAAGATATCTGGCTATATTCTGAAGAAGGTGGCCGACCGTCTGAACTCTATCTTCAAGAAAGACCGTAAGGAGTTTGAGGAGAAATGGGACGATCTGAAGATTTTCATTAATTACGGACTGCTCACAGAGGAGGAGCTATACGACAAAGTGTCCAAGATTACTCTGTTCAAGGATACTGAGGGAAAGTATTACACGTACGAGGAATATAAGACACTGATAACAGATAACCAGACCGATAAGGACAAGCAACTGATATACCTGTATGCCAACGACAAGGATGCACAGTATGGTTTCATCAATGCAGCCAACTCTAAGGGATACAGCGTATTGCTTATGGACAGCCAGCTTGACATAGCGGTAATAGGAATGCTGGAGCAGAAATTTGGAAACTGCCGGTTTATGCGTGTTGACAGCGACAGCATAGACAATCTCATAGTAAAAGAGGACAAGAAAGACAATAGCGTTGATGCAGGAAGTGACAAAATGCTCTCATCAATATTCAAGAGCAGTATGCCGCAGCTTGATAAAACAGAGTTCCACGTTGATGCGAAGGCGCTTGGCGAGAACTCGATGCCGATTCTCATAACTCAGAGCGAGTATATGCGCAGAATGAAGGAGATGGCTGACATCCAGGCTGGTATGAGCTTCTACGGCGATATGCCAAGTATGTATTCTGTTATTGTCAATACTGACCATCCTCTCGTTAAGAGAGTAGCTGAGGATGCTTCAAAGTCCTGCTCTGACGCTGTTTCTCCTATCGATGCCGAACTCTCAACGCTGCACGCAAGGGTTGTCGAGCTGAAAAAGGCTAAGGAGGGTAAGAAAGATGATCAGATTCCGGAGAGTGACAAGAATGAGCTTACTGATAAGGAACGCGAGATTTCCGACAAGGAGAGACAAATCTCGGACATCTATGCGGATTACTCCAATAAATGCAAGATAGTAAGCGAGCTTGTCGATCTTGCCTTGCTTCAGGTAGGAATGCTGAAGGGAAAAGCATTGGATGCATTTATTAAACGCAGCATTGACCTGATTTAAGGTAATATCCTATTCATTAATTTGTATAATCGGCAGCCAATTGGTTTGGTTGCCGATTTTTATTATATTTGAACTGTGAAATCCTGTATGAGACATATTGCGTTAATATTGATTGCAACGCTCTGCGCGTTCATTCCGGTGAATGGCCAGAAGGTTGGACTCGTCCTCAGTGGCGGAGGCGCAAAAGGTATGGCACATATTGGGGTAATCAAAGCTCTGGAAGAGAATGACATACCGATTGACTATGTTGTTGGAACCTCTATGGGAGCAATCATCGGTTCCCTTTATGCAATGGGGTACACTCCAGACGAAATGACCGCGCTGATTTTGTCTGACGAGTTCCGTAAATGGTATGGCGGCGAGCAGGACCATACGTATCGCTTCTTTTTCAGGCACGATGACCCTACCCCCTCGCTGGCATCACTCCGTTTCAATTTTGGTGACTCTCTATTCACGGCAAGGCCACAGTCAACCAGCATAGTTAATCCAAGGCAGATGAACCTTGGCTTTGTTGATGTCTTTGCCGGTGCGAATGCCGTATGCGATGGTGATTTCAATAAACTGATGGTACCTTTCAGATGCGTTGGGGCAGATGTCTATAACAAGCGTAATGTTGTTATGTCTGATGGTGATTTAGGCAATGCCGTCAGAGCCTCAATGTCCTTTCCATTCGTATTTAAACCGATTAAGATAGATGGCATAACGGTCTATGATGGAGGTATTTATGATAACTATCCGTACGATGTTATGCTGGAAGAATTCAATCCTGACTTCTTGATTGGCAGTGTGGCGTCGGGCTTGGATCCAATACCAGATGAAGATGATTTGTATGGGCAGTTACGCTCAATGATTATTCAAGAGGACAATTCCAACTACACAATTCCCGATGGGAAAGGCATATCTTTGGAGATGAATCTGCAGGATGTGAGACTTCTTGAGTTTCAGCGTGCCGAAGAGATATCAAACCGCGGTTATTACTATGCTGTTGCGATGATGGACTCAATAAAGAAATGCGTTCCTGCCAGGCGTTCGTCAAGCATTGTTAATAATAGTCGTGAGTATTTCAAGTCAAGAGTTCCAGAATTAAAGTTCAATGAGATACGAATAAATGGAGTCTCGGATGTGCAGGCCGAGTTCTTTGAGCGCGAGTTCCGTCAAGACAATGGTGATGGACAGATGTTTGATTATGAAGGGTTGAGAAGAGGTTATTTCAGACTATTGTCAGATAATGGTATAAAAGAGATTATTCCTAGTACTTCTTACAACGCAATTGACTCAACATTTACGCTTACCCTTGACATTGATTTGGATGATAAGCCAATGCTTCATATTGGCGGAGGCCTTTCCACCTCGTCAACAAGCCAGTTGTATGCGGGGATATCGTATAAGAGAATCAGTAATTATTCTCTGGACTGCCTTCTGGAGGGTCAGGTTGGCCGCTCGTACAATGATGCGCAGCTTACAGTCCGTCTTGATATGGCTAAACGATTGGCAAAGGCATTGTCTCTGAAAGTGGCATACTATAACTTTAACTACTACAATCAGAAATACATTTTCACCAACTCAGAGAACCCTGCATTCAACAAGAACAATGAGTTTTTTGTAAAATTGAAGGCAGCTTTGCCATTCCTGAATGACAGTAAAGCCGAGTTTTCTGCTGGAGCTGCGTTGCAAAACGACTATTTCTCCCAAGCTCAGACACTCTCTGATTTCAAGTATGACATTGACAGGTACAAGACTTTGGGCATGACTATCAAATTTATTGCCAACACTCACGATGCGCCTCAATATCCAACATCAGGACACAAGACGTATATAGTAGGAGGCTTATACACGTCGCAGGAACGGTATTTACCAAGAGGAGAGGACAATGGAGTACCTCTGTCCGCACAATCCTGGCTTCAGATGATATTTGAGACAGATACATACTCTCGTGTAAGCAACAGGTTCACCATTGGTAATTACGTCAGGTTGTATTACTCAACCAGAGGATTCTCAAACAATTACAATGCCACTATGATGCGAGCTGGCAAGTTTGAGCCTACTGTCAATAGTGTATTTATTCATAATAAGATATTTAGAGCCAGTCAGTACATATCTTATGGATTCAAGCCCATAATACACATAAACCGTTTTATGCATGTACGTGGCGAGTTCTATGGTTTCCTGCCGTTATTCCCAATATATTGCAATGAGAGTGGAAAGGCATATCGCGGAGATTTTCTTTCTGATTTCTCGTATCTTGGCGAGATATCCTTGGTGGCGCATTATGGGCGCATATCGGCCAACGCGTTCATAAACGTGAGCGGCAATACCCACGGCGCGGAGGCTCCTTCATTCGGTATAACCATAGGTTATCTGATGCCAGGTGAGCGCTTTATGGAGTAATTCGCTTTTTTATCAAAAAAAAGGCTGTTTAGGTTGATATAATAAAATTATTGAGTACCTTTGCAACGTCAAATTTGATGTGAGACATCAATACGGGATGGTTCCGTAGCTCAACTGAATAGAGCATCTGACTACGGATCAGAAGGTTTTGGGTTTGAATCCCAACGGAATCACCAAGAATCCCCCTCAGAAGTATCTCTGAGGGGGTTACTTTTTCTGTAAGCCGAAATCTGAGCCCTGTTTTCGGAAAACCCGCATGAGTAGTTTCAACCGGTTTCTAGTCGGAAAAGCAACTGTCACATGAAACGCAGCCGGCCCCATGCGGCCACATATCTTTTGTAAGAGTATGGTCCTTGTTCTTGAACCGTATTGTCGAAACCTTCCATCCTTTCGGCAATATGTTGTAAAAACATCCTTAGACTTTCCCATTCTTGAACTGTGGGATTTTTATTATTTACTGGCATATTTACTTATATAAATAAATATGCGTTCATTAGAAAAAAACATTATAACTTTACCAATTAGTTTCAAAGTAGAATTATCATGCGACTTTTAATCTTAAACAGAAGCATTGAGATGATATAGAACTGATAAACCTCATTTTGATATGGCAGATATGTAATAGTAGAAGAAACACAAGATGGTAACTCTTTGTCATGGTTTTACCTTCTTGTGCCTAAAAGTATATCATTGCCTTAATAAAATACACGCAATATGAAATCAATAATTAGAGCAACTATCATTTCTGCAATGTTTTTTGTAGCCAGCGCATCTTACGGCGAAAACCATACAATCTGGCATATAACCGACACTCACGTCTTGGCTCCGGAGGTGTGTATGAACCCTGGTTCGGCTTGGAAACTCTACAACTTCCAAGAACCACAACTTGACCTTTACAGTTCCAAACTCTTTCAGGCAATCATCGACTCTGCCCTGACATACAAACCGGAAATCATCATTATCAGCGGTGACATGACGAAAAACGGTGAGAAGGCAAGTCATGAGCTTGTCGCAATAATGATGAAACCTCTTGTTGAGAATGGAATCAAGGTCTATGTTGTCCCTGGCAATCATGACCTCCACAACCCAACAGCCTATCTCTACGACGGCGACAATGTGACACGCTCACCTCAACTTACGGAGGATGAGTTTGCAGAACTTTACAAGGACTTTGGCTATGGCTCGGCAGAAAGCCGCGATGATTCTACTCTTTCTTATGTGGCATACCCGACTTCTGACCTGGCACTCCTTTGTATGGACTCAAACGACTGGAGTACAGCAATAACGAAAGGATTGGATTCTGCTCCCGACACAACAGAGAGGGTATCATGTGCTGGAAAATATTCAGAGTCAACTCTGCAATGGATGAAATCAGAGGCTGATAAGGCTGTCAATACGGGAAGACATATTTTTGTTGTTCAGCACCAGACTTTGTTCCAGCATTTCGACAACGAATCAACAATTATGGGCAGCAATATGGTCAACCCTGATGACTCTGTAAATAACGAGCAGGTGTTGGTCCAGAAAATGTCAGATATGGGCGTTGAGCTTATTTTCTCCGGTCATCGTCACATGCACGACATAAACTATCAGCTTTTGGAAAATGGAGAAATGTTGTGGGAGATAAACACTGGCGCGACCATTGAGCATCAGCCAGAATATCGTGTCTGTGAGCTTGCAGAAGGTAAGATTGACATCAGTACGGTAGTACTCAAGAATGTAGACTTAGACGGCGAGGGCACCGCCACGGATGAATATGCTCACCAATGGTTCTTCAGCATCCGTCATGACTTTCTGCGTGCATTCAGTCTTGCCACTTGGCCAACCGTTCAAGAACTACTGAAGGAAATCCCGGAAATGTTATTAAGCTACTTGAATTTTCCAAAAACGTATGGCGATTATTACGGATTGCTGGATCGTCATCTTATTGATAATATAATGAAAGCATATTACCGTATATCAGTAGGCAACGAGCATATTGCGGAAGATAATGCACAGCTGATTGAAGACATACAGGCAAGCATAGACGCAGCTATTTTGGAAATATGCAATAATGATGAAGAAACAAAGTTTTATGTGTCGGTACTGTTGAATATGCGTTACCCTGACCTTAAACTGGAAGAATTTGCAAAGGACTATTTTACGAGTCCGCTGGGAAACTACTTCACACAGAATGGTAGCGTGGTTATCGACGATTTCACTTATTCTATACCTCTTCGTCATAACGGTTCTAGCGGTACGGATGGAATTGACTTTACTCATAGTGCAGTGGCAAACGACACAAACATCTACGACCTCTCCGGACGGAAGATGAATCCGAGCGTTCTCAAGCCAGGACTTTACATAAAAGCAGGTCACAAGTATATTCTGAAGTAATCTGAAATTGCCTCTTTCGCTTTTTCAACCTCCATATAGCACCTAATCCAATATTCCTTGTGGCCATCCAGAATAATACATGTGGCCTGTGTGATCTATGTTCAAAGGCTTGAAATATAAAAGCTGACGGGCAATGACAAATTCTCTTGTAGCCAATATGGCTTTGCTGCAATACCATCTGACAGCTTCTAAATATCAATAGTTTTCCAGTCTGCCGAAATCACTCCAGTTAGGCGACATCTTTCCGTTGTGGCAATCTCTGATGAAGTTTCGCAATGCAGTCTTGGCCTGTTCCGGACGGGCAGTGTTCTTATAATGTTGGATGCGGTCCAGCTTGATTCTGCGGTAATTCTCTGGAAATGAGAGATAATTCCTCCAAGCTTCCCTATCCTTCTTGATTGCATCAATTGCCCAGTCCTCAAATACGAAATGCGATGGATCAATGTCGGGGATGACTGCCAATCCTGCAGGAGTCATCTCGCCAAGTCTGATGAGCCTGCGACAACGTTCCAGATTTTGCTCGCACCAGTTGCTGCCCTTTCGTCTGGGAGTGAAATGCTGGATAGGCTTTCCGTCATCAATGCGCTTCATTGTGCTGTCTATCCAACCGAAACAGAGACAAACCTCCACTGCATCCACGTATCGTATCACGCCGGGATATTCGTCATTGGCGCGGTTAACGCGAAGCCAGAAGTCGCTGACTTTGTCGTGATTATCCATAAACCACCGATATAGCTCAGAACGAGTACTTATGTTCAGAAGATTGGTGACTTCCATTGCGCTCTCAATCCATAGGGTACACCACTCCCCACTCCTTCCTAAGTGCGTCCATCTGCTTCATAATATCCAGCGTCTCCTGGTGAGGCATATATGGAGATTCCAGCCATCCGTTCTCAATAGCCTGGAACGAAGCGGTTACCTGATACTCGTACCCCGTAATCTGTCCCTCCGGGGTCTTTATTACCTGTATGGGCTTGTAATCCTTATATATCGTAGCACTTGCAGGACAATTAATATTATCTACAACGATATATCCCTCTGTACCGCAAATCTGTCCGATGCGTCCGCATAGGCAAAGAGTACTGGCCTGAAGGTTTGCCACACGCCCGTCCTTGTATTCAAGTGAAATCACATCGTGCATATCCATTCCGGTATTGCTCTTTGTGCAATATGAGACGGTCTTTGCTATATCTGCTCCAAAATACATCCTGCAGAAGTTCAGGCTATATACGCCAAGGTCAAGAAGCGCGCCACCGCAAAGATCCGGCCTTAGAATCCTTTCTTTGAATTCCATATAATAACACAGACTTGCATTCAACAGTCTGGGCTCACCTATTATTCCCTTGTCAATGATTTCCTTGATCTGCAATGACAGAGGCATGTATCTGGTCCAGATTGCCTCGGTTATGAAAACACCTTTTTTGTGAGCAAGGTTCAAAAGCGCATCTGCCTGCCTTGCATTGGCGGTAAATGCTTTCTCACACAGTACGGGCTTTCCCGCCTCGATTGCCATTGAGGCATGCTCAAAATGATGTGAGTGTGGTGTGGCTACATATATCAGGTCAACGTCAGGGTCATCAATCAGTTCCTTATATGAGCCATATGCTTTTTTGAACCCCCAATGACTTGCAAACTCTCTTGCCTTGTCAATGTCGCGCGATGCAATCGCATACTTCATTTCAGGATTGAGGCCTGTCAATGTCTCGCCCATTTTGTCTGCAATCCATCCCGCTCCTATTATTCCAACGTTTCTCATATTTTGATTGTTGTTAGTAATTACTTGTCACGAAATTAATGAAAATAGATTAAAAGCGCTTTGGTTTGATTAATTTTGTGGTGGTATTACACAAAATGTTATGAATTCACTATTAGAGATTGCAAAAGCCCGTTTCTCCGTACGGTCATATACGGACAAGATTGTTGAGCGTGAGAAGTTGGACTATATACTGGAATGTGCGCACATAGCGCCATCGGCAGTGAACAGGCAGCCCTGGAACTTCATAGTTATACAATCTGCGGCTATTCTTGAAAGCATCTACGGTTGTTATGAGAGAGATTGGCTCAAAACTGCCCCCGTTGTAATAGTCTGTTGCTCCAACCATTCCGAGAGCTGGCACAGGAGAAGAGACGGGAAGGACCACGCCGATATAGACTTGGCTATCGCTACAGAGCATATTTGTCTGGCAGCTGCCGAACAAGGTCTTGGTACTTGCTGGATCTGTAATTTTGATTCTGTTAAATGCGCTGAGATTCTTGCACTTCCGGAGAATATAGAGCCAGTTGCATTGATACCTGTAGGATATCCGTCCGCTGATGCGACCCAAGTTACTACCAGGAAACCCATAGAGAGCATCGTTGAGTTCAGGTAATGGGAGACAACGTACAGAAAACAAATGCCGCAAGGCTGCTTGATGCCGCAGGCGTGGCATATCAGTTGATTCCATATCAGGTTGATGAGAGCAATCTTGCGGCCGACCATGTGGCGGAACAACTTGGTGAGCCGATAGATCAGGTGTTTAAGACCTTGGTCCTGCGTGGAGACCGTAACGGGTTGTTTGTGTGTGTCATACCTGGAAGTTTTGAAGTGGATTTAAAGATAGCGGCTAAACTCTCAGGTAATAAAAGCTGTGATATGATTCATATGAGGGAACTGCTTCCGGAGACAGGATACATACGTGGAGGGTGCTCGCCAATAGGAATGAAGAGACAGCTCCCTACATTCATTCACGAGAGCTGCCTTCTATATGATTATATCTACATTAGTGCAGGGGTACGTGGCCTGCAGTTTAAGATTGCTCCGAAAGATTTGATAGAATATACAGGTGCGTCAATATACCCTATCTGATTGAATCTGGGATAATGGAAATAGTGTCTTTCCGGAGTGAGTCCGGCAATTCCGCAGACAAGCCTATCAATCTCATATATGGCGCTATATTTACAAGATATTCAGGCATATCCTCCTCATTGATAGGCTCGACTGCAGGTAGGTCCATACTAAGCGGGTTAATAGCCGTACCATCCTTAAATACCCTGTAATCCAGGTGAGGTCCGGTTGCCATTCCGGTAGCGCCTACATATCCAATGAGCTGCCCCTGCTTTACGTGAGAGCCTTGACCGATGCCTTGCGCGAATCCCTTAAGGTGCATATACTCAGTGGTGTAGGTGGCATTGTGCTTAATCTTCAAATAATTGCCGCCACCTTTGCTGTCCCATCCTTTAACAGTCACGACTCCATCGCCTACAGAATAGACAGGAGTACCTGACGGAGCTGCGTAATCAACTCCATGATGTGGTCTTACCACCTTGGTAATAGGATGTTTACGCGCGTTTGAGAAAGTGGAGCTTATGCGTGTATAACTTAGCGGAGCCTTTAGAAAAGCACGTCGCAGGCTATTTCCCTTCTCATCAAAATACTCACCACGGTCATCACGATACTTGTAAAAGAATGCATAATGGTCAGCATTGGCTGTTATGAAATTTGATGCAATGATCTTGTCTGTGCCTACACGAACGGTATCATCTACTACAATATCCTGATAATAGACTGAGAATGAGTCTCCTTGTTGTACACCAAAGAAATCTATTGTCCAGGAGTACATATCCGCAATCAAATTGGACAGCTCGTAAGACGCTCCGCCATCCACCATCGCGTTCCATAAAGACGATGTAATCTTTCCTGATATGTGTCTCTGTATCGTGTCGGTCGGGATTGTATCAATATAGCAGTATATGCTGTCACGCAAGGAATAGACTGCATTATTGACTGGAGATATCTCATATACGAACCAATGTGCCAGAGAGTCCTCTTTTGACAGAAGGATATGATATGGCTTGCCTGCACGTAACTTTCTGACACTGAATATGTCAGCTGCGGCTTGCTCAAGCTCTCCGGTTACTTTGGAGCCTACTCCATATTCCTCAAGTAACTTTGACAAGATCTGTCCGTTCCCTATTATTCCGTCTGAAACGTTGAAATTGTCAATATTGATTCCCCAGCGAATATTTGGCTCAACCTGCTCATCAACGGTTTCTTCCTGAGCAATTGAACGCTCTTTACATGACACAACTAAGATTAGGGCAATAAGAACAAGCAATGCCGGCAAATAATCTACTATTGTCTGTCTGATTGCCTTTATACTCATTTTGTAATTGTGTCGAATTCGTTAATCAACTGATTGTAAAACTCATTGCTGACTGGAACAAGAGGAAGGCGCAGGATGTTTGAAAGCATTCCTCTGGCAGACATAATGGCCTTGGCTCCGCAGGGACTGCCCTCCTTGAACATCATTCCGTATAGCGGTTCCAGTTTCCTGTGCAATTCTGCAGCTTCTGAAATACTGCCTTGTTGGGCAAGATGCACCATATCGCCGAAAGTTTTAGGTAAGACATTGCCTATGACGGAAATAACTCCTGCCGCACCAATGCCTATCAGATCGTATGTAAGTGAATCATCACCGGAGATAACGCCGAATCCTTCGGGCGCACTTGCAATTATCTCTTTGATTTGCTGTATATTGCCCGACGCCTCCTTGATGGCTATGATATTTTCCGATGCGTTTGCCAATCGTATTGTGGTCTGAGCCGTCATATTGACACCTGTCCTGCTTGGAACATTATAAAGTACCACAGGCAGTGGCGAGGCATTGGCTGCGGCAATAAGATGTTGATAGACACCTTCCTGCGTAGGCTTGTTGTAAGCTGGGACGCAAACAAGCAATGCACTGACGCCGCTGAGATCAAGACTCTTGATGCGTCTTGTCAACCTGGCTGTACAATTGTCGCTACAACCTACCATAACAGGCACTCTGCCATTAACCTTATTTACAATGAATCTCAACATTTCCTGATACTCACTGTCTTCCAATGTCGGAGTCTCCGCTGTTGTTCCCAGCGCACATATGAAGTCAACTCCATTTTCAATTTGAAAATCAATCAGATTTGAAAGAGAGACGTAATCTATTTCTCCATTTTCAAGAAACGGTGTGACTAAAGCCACTCCATAACCTCTAAAGGGATTGTTTCTCATACTTTATATAATTAATTATTATTCAACATGTTAATAAATTCATCCTCGTTTATCAGAGGAATTCCCAATTGGTTTGCCTTCTCCTTTTTGGCAGGTCCCATACTCTCTCCCGCCAGCACGAAAGAGGTCTTGTTTGATATGCTTCCCGCATTCTTGCCGCCATTGGCCTCTATCATCTCCTTGTACTCATCACGCGAATGCAGGCTGAACACACCACTTATTACTATTGTCTTTCCGGCCAACGCCTGTGAGCCGGCGGTCCTGTTGTCCTTAATCTCTGTCTGAAGTCCAATGGCGCGTATTTTATCAACAATGGCTCTGTTTTTCTCATCAGAAAAGTATTCAAGGACACTTTGTGCTATTTTCCCGCCTATCTCATCTACCGATATCAAATCCTGATATGTGGCATTCTCCAATGCGTCCAAAGACTTGAACGCACGGGCCAGATTCTTGGCCACAACTTCGCCTACAAAACGTATTCCAAGCGCGAATAGCACTCTTTCAAAGGGTACAAAAACGCTATTCGCTATGGTTGATATGATGTTCTCAGCTGATTTGTCACCCATCCTGTCCAATACGGATATATCGTTGGCTTTCAGTGAATAAAGGTCAGTGAAATCCTTAATTAATCCCTTCTGGAAGAACAAATCAACGGTCTCTGAGCCTATTCCGTCTATATTCATCGCCTTGCGGCTGATAAAATGCTCAATACGTCCCTTAATCTGAGGGGGACAACCGGAACTGTTGGGACAATAGTTGGCAGCCTCACCTGGATATCTCACCAATGTGGCACCGCACTCAGGGCATTGACTGATAAACTCTACTCTTTTGCCTGTATTCTCATCCCTTGAGTCTGTATCAACTGCCGTAATCTTAGGAATAATCTCACCACCTTTCTCTACCCATACAATATCGCCATCGTGCAGATCAAGATTCTCCACGAAGTCCTGATTATGAAGTGTAGCTCTGCGAACCGTTGTTCCGGAAAGCTGTACGGGAGATAGATTTGCCACGGGGGTGACGGCACCGGTTCTTCCAACTTGATATGAAATGCTCTCAAGCCTGGTCAGAGCCTTCTCGGCCTGAAATTTATACGCGATAGCCCAACGCGGTGACTTTGCCTTGAAACCAAGATTCAACTGCTGGCGCAGGGAATTCACTTTCAGTACAATGCCGTCTGTTGCCACGGGCAGGTTCTTACGCTCAGTGTCCCAGTATTCAATGAAGTCCATTACTTCCTCAATAGTGGAGCACTTGCGCATATTCTCAGATACCTTGAATCCCCAGCCTCTGGCTGCGACCATATTCTCGTAATGGCCATTGCAGGGCAGATTGTCGCCAAGAAGATAATACAGGTACGAATCAAGCCCTCTCTGCCCTACAATTTCAGGATTTTGCAGTTTCAAAGTACCGGAGGCGGCGTTCCTTGGATTGGCGAAAAGTGGCTCCTCCTGCGCCTCACGCTCGCTGTTCAGACGGTCAAACGATGTCCATGGCATGAGAATCTCACCCCTGATCTCAAAATCAGCAGGCCATCCGCTACCTTCAAGTCTCTGAGGTATGCTTTTGATTTTCCGCACGTTATCTGTCACATCGTCACCTTTTACACCATCACCTCGTGTAACAGCCTGTACCAGTATGCCATTATGATATGTCAATGATATTGAAAGTCCGTCAAACTTCAGCTCGCAACAAATCTCAAACCGCTCGCCGCCTAGAAGTGATTTAGCACGATTCAGGAAATCAACTACCTCCTGCTCGTTATATGTGTTATCAAGCGAGAGCATAGGATACTTGTGAGACACCTGTCTGAAACCTTTTGACAAATCACTTCCAACTCTCTGGGTCGGTGATTCCGGATCGGCCATCTCAGGATACTGTCTCTCAAGCTCTTGCAGCTCACGCATCAGGGCGTCAAACTCAAAATCCGACACAACAGGCTCATTCATCACATAGTAAAGCCTGTTGTATTCCTTGAGCAATGTACGGAGTTCCAGAATCCTGGATTTCTCGCTTGCCTCAATATCATCGAAAAGGTTTGGCATCTCCCTATACCTATTTTATGCAAAATTACTCTATTTGTTCAAAGAAAGCAGCCATATATCGGTTTTAGTTCTTAACAATCGCCATTTTTTGTAACTTTGCCGCATATCTATTTAGAATATATGCGAATTGACATTCTAACAGTCTTCCCAGAGATGATTGAGGGGTTTTTCAACTGCTCAATGTTGGCACGTGCGCAAAAAGCCGGTCTGGCCGAGATACACCTGCACGACATCCGTGACTACACCACCGACAAGCATCACAAAACAGATGACTATCCTTTCGGAGGATGTGCCGGACTGGTTATGAAGATAGAGCCTATCGACCGTTGTATAAGCGCGTTAAAGGCAGAACGCCATTACGATGAGGTTATATTCACGTCGCCTGACGGTGAGCAGTTCAATCAGAAAATGGCCAATTCAATGTCTATGTTGGAGAATATCATAATACTCTGCGGACATTACAAGGGAATTGATTATCGTATTCGTGAGCACCTTATAACTAAGGAGATAAGCATAGGTGACTATGTGCTGACCGGCGGTGAGCTGGCTGCAGCCGCAATGACAGACAGCATCGTACGCCTCATTCCCGGTGTTTTGAGTGATGAGCAGTCTGCCCTCTCCGATTGCTTCCAGGACAATCTGTTAGCCCCTCCGGTTTATACACGACCCGCGGAATACAATGGCTGGAAGGTACCGGACATACTCTTGTCTGGAGATCAGGGCAAAATCAGTGATTGGGAGTTGCAGCAATCATTTGAGCGCACACGCAGGCTCCGCCCGGACCTGCTTGATGATTAATATCATAAATCATTAGTGTATAATAATAATATATTGCAGTTTGTGAAATGAGAAGATATCAAATTGAGCTGTCTGTAGTAAACAATATATCTCTGGCAGGTGACGCATTCATGCTGGAGCTTACAGACAACAGCCCTTTACCTGAGGCTGTTCCAGGTCAGTTCGCAGAATTGCTGGTAGAAGGCTCTGTCAGCACTTTCCTGCGCAGACCTATATCAATCCATGATATAGATCGTAATGCGAATGTCATTCGGTTTTTGATCCGCAAGGTGGGAAACGGAACAGAGAAGCTCTCAAAACTAGGCAAAGGAGACAATCTCAATGTACTGCTACCTCTTGGCAATGGTTTCAATTTTACCAACCCCGCGCCAAAGCATCCGTTATTGGTTGGAGGCGGGGTTGGCATAGCTCCATTATTCTTTTTAGGCAAAGAGATGAAAGACGCAGGAATTGAGCCGACATTCCTGTTTGGAGGCCGTGGAAAGGATAATTTGCTGCGAATGGCGGATTTTGAGAAGTTTGGAAGGGTGTTCGTTACCACGGAGGACGGTTCTATGGGCCAGAAGGGGTTTGTGACAGACCACAAATTGCTTATAGAGGAAACGTTCGATAGCATAATGGCTTGTGGCCCTACCCCTATGATGAAGGCCGTTGCCAGATTTGCAAACTGCAAAGGAGTGAGTTGTCAGGTCTCGCTTGAGCATAAGATGGCTTGCGGTATTGGCGCATGTCTGTGTTGTGTAGAGCAGACAAAAGAAGGAAACATTTGCGTATGTAAAGAAGGACCGGTATTTACAACAGACAGACTATTATGGCAGAATTAAAGACTAAAATAGGTGAGCTGGAGCTAGCCAACCCTGTACTCACTGCTTCAGGTACATTTGGATACGGAACTGAATACGAGGATTTTATGAATGTGTCTCGTTTAGGGGCGGTAATAGTTAAAGGAACTACAATAAAGCCTCGTGACGGCAATCCATACCCACGTATGGCTGAGACTCCGTCTGGAATGCTCAATGCTGTTGGTCTTCAGAATAAAGGAGCAGATTATTTTGTGCGGAACATCTACCCTACGGTACGCACCTTGGGGTGTCCGGCCATCGTCAACGTATCTGGCTCAACAATTGAGGATTACGTAGCGGCTGCAGAGATTATTGACACTCTTCAAGACATACCGGCCATTGAGCTGAACATATCCTGCCCGAATGTGAGACAAGGAGGCATGGCATTTGGTGTAAAGGCAGAGAGTGCGGAAGCCGTTGTCTCGGCAGTACGCAAGGTGTATCATAAAACATTGATAGTCAAATTGTCTCCAAATGTCACAGACATCACTGAGATTGCCAGGGCTGCCGAGTCTGCCGGTGCGGATGCCGTATCGCTCATAAACACGTTGCTTGGTATGGCTATTGATGCAGAAAGCCGCAGACCATTACTGTCCACAATCACCGGTGGTCTGAGTGGTCCTGCGGTAAAGCCGATAGCGCTAAGAATGGTATGGCAGACATCAAAGGCTGTGAGAATACCTATTATAGGAATAGGTGGCATAAGTAATGCGACCGATGCTGTTGAGTTCTTACTGGCCGGTGCATCAGCAATTGAGATTGGAACTGCTAATTTTATTGATCCTGCGGTATCAGAGAAGGTGATTGATGGAATTGACGCATACCTTAACCGTCACGGATTCAATACGGTGCAGGAGATAATCGGGGCTCTTCAGGTGTAATAGCTTATCCCAATATTTACTTTTGCGTAAAAGCACACCTAAGGAGCCTTCCGTACAGGAAAGCTCCTTGTTTATTTCTACTAAGTTGAGTCAGATTACCACTCCTCGGCAATATTCTTGAACTCGCTCCATTCCAGATGTCTGGAATAGTTCATTTTCTGCCCTCTTGGAACCGTCACCTTGCAAGTCTCTTTTGTAGCTGCGTCAAATACAGTAGGACAATTGTGAGGTGGAAAGATATTCGGAGAGTAAATATAAGCCAGACTAGGACAATTCTTAAATGCGTCAACGCCAATTATTCTGACACTATGGCCTAAACGCATCTCCTGCAGTTTGGTACAGTTCATAAATGCGAAATCACTTATGGCGGTAACCTCATTACCCAGGGTTATCTTGGTGATGCTTTCGTTTCCCTTGAATGCCTCAGGACATATAAATGACACATTCTGTGGAAGCTCATACTCTTCACCAGTCTTCTTTGCAGGATAAAGAACAAGCATTCTCGTATCCTTGCTGTACAATACGCCATCAATATCAGTGTATGACATATTGTTCTCATTTACAGTTATTTCCTTTAGAGACACGCAATCCTTGAAAGCATTCATCCGAATAATGCCGATGCTGAATGGAAGGTTTATACTCGTCACCTTGTCGCACCCGTAAAAGGCATTCTCATCTATCTGAATCACTTGAAACAGGAACTCATCGTGCTCTCCTGATGTTACAAATGACGGAATATCAATCTGTCCCTTGTATCCACTGGCGCCATCGTCAAACGATTTACGTCCATTATTATGATCCCAGGTTACAGCCACGTGACCGAAATTGTCAAGAATAGAGTAGCATAACGTGGAGCCATTGTTATACTTTACGGTAATGATATTGTCGTCAATCTGGCAATCAAGCTGTTTTACAAGCATTGTCTGCCATACATCCTGAGAACCGCGCCCTATATCCTGAGCGTTCTTGCTGGTCTTACAACCAACAAGGCAAAGAAGCATAACTGCTAAAAACAATACCTTTTTCATAACTCATATACTTTTTGTAACGATTATTTCTGTAGCAAATCTATAGAATAGTTTTGATAATTCCAAATTTTTGTGAAAAAGTTTTTATTGATGCAAATGTCGCAATTGTGTCAGTCAAAAACCATGTCAATCCTGTAATTGAATATACATTTGTATAGTTTATTGATGATGTGTTAATCGAATGTACCAAATGCGTACAATTGTTGTGATATCCACTTGTAATGAATTGACAACATTTGTAACGAAATGGATAGTAGCTCTTATGCATTTATTCAATAGTTAATTCATTGTTACTATATAGGTATAATTAGCTTATATTCAGAGTACTTACGTTGATGCGCCTGTAGCTGATTTAAATAAATTCTGTTAATTATTGCATAAACGGCCAAGTTGGGCTATTTTTATTAAAATACGTTGTATATATCTATTATTCTCACTACATTACATTAAAAATGCAAACCTTATTCCAACTCGGTTTTAACATTTCTCTCACACATATTACAAATGTTATTTCTTACATTGAATACAAATGTCATTAACTGTTGTAACCTGTTGAAAAGAATTGTAATCTACATTTGGATAACATCTAATGATGTTTTATTTTTGTACCAATTAATGACTATATAGGGATGAAAGAGAGATTACTCGCCATTCTTGAGCAAAAACAGATGAGCGCCTCGCAGTTTGCCGATTCGGTTGGCATTCAGCGGGCAACATTCCACCACATCATAAGTGGAAGAAATAATCCGAGCCTTGACGTAGTAACAAAAATTCACACTGCCTACCCCGACATTGACTTGGAATGGCTGTTAACTGGAAATCTACAACAAGACCTGTTCTCGCCTGAGAATCAAATTTTCCCACCAGTAGCAGGTATTCATTCCGAATATTGCAGCCACGAAGGGGGTGAGCAGAACGCAAACAGTGTATCAAACGGCAATGAATCAGTAAATTGCGCAAAGAAAATAGCTCAAATTATTGTAGTCTATTCAGATGGAACTACAGAATGTTTCAAAAACTGACCACACAAAGTATTAGGTTTAGTAAAATAAAGAGCGACATCATTTCCGGTGTCGCTCTTCTTGATTATAATATCGGAGTCTTATTTTTGGGGAATTGCCACAAGTACAGCCTGCAGAAAATCCCATACCTTCTGAACGGAAGGAATGAACGCGCGCTCGTCTGGTGAATGAGGGCTCATAAGTGTAGGACCGCACGATACCATATCCCAATGAGGATATGCCCCACTCAGGATTCCGCACTCAAGACCAGCGTGGATAGCCATGACCGCCGGCTCTTTTCCGAACATGTCCTTGTAAACATTCTTCATTGTATGCAGAATTGGTGACGCTGCATTGGGAGCCCAACCGGAATAGCCGCCTGTGAATGTGGTTTTTGCCCCTGCCAAAGCAAATACCGACTCCATCTTGATGGCAAGCTGACGCTTTGCGGTGTCAACCGAGCTGCGCAACAGGCAGCTTACAAAGAACTCGCCACGGTAAATCCTTACCATAGCCATATTGTTGGAGGTCTCAACCATTCCTGGCATCTGATCGCTCATTCTCTCTACTCCATCCGGACAAGCCAGAATAGCGCGGATAAACCTGAGTGCGGCAGCCTCATTCACATATTTGCAATCCTCGTGGTCACAAACCTCTCCAGGAGCACACTTGTACGGCTCAAATACGAACGTGCAGTCAGGGTCGGTAGCCGCATACTCTGCCTTCACCTCGTCATACACCTCTGCTACAATCTTCTTTGCCATGGCAACCTTCTTGTCCGGCACATAGAGTGTGGCAAAGCACTCTCTCGGAATGGCATTTCGCAGTGTGCCTCCCTCCATATCAAGGAGCTTGACGTCGGCCTTGGTAATCAGTTCATATATAACCCTTGCGGCAATCTTGTTGGCATTTGCACGGCAAAGTATGATGTCCATACCTGAGTGGCCACCCTTAAAGCCTTTTACTGCAAGTGAGTAGCACTTATGATCCGCAGGCTCCTCCTTGCGTCTGTAAGTGGCGCGCGCAGTGGCGTCCAGACCTCCGGCGCAACCTATGTAAAGCTCGCCCTCGGCCTCTGAGTCAAGGTTGATAAGGATATCGCCTTTCAGAATGCCTGGCTTCAAAGCCGCGGCACCTGTCATACCAGTCTCCTCGTCGTAAGTGACCAACAGCTCCAGAGGTCCGTGCTTGATGGTCTTGGACTCTAGAATTGAGAGAGCCATAGCCACACCAAGTCCGTTGTCAGCGCCAAGAGTTGTGCCCTTAGCCTTCAGCCAATCGCCATCAACCCAAGTCTCAATCGGATCGGTCTCAAAATTGTGAGCCACATCGGCATTCTTCTGTGGAACCATATCCATATGTCCCTGCATGATAACGCCCTTAAGGTTCTCATACCCTGGAGTGGCCGGAACGCGCATTATCACATTTCCGGTCTCATCGGCAAAAGCCTCAATACTGCGCTTTGCTGCCCAGTCAAGCAGATACGCGCGGATCTTCTCCTCGTGCTTTGATGGACGAGGCTGTCTTGTAATGCCATAGAAGTTCTCAAAAACGACCTTTGGCTCCAAATCTTTAATTGTCATAATATTTCTGAGTTTTTTGTTTATTGATTCTGATGTAATATCTTGAATACCAACTCACGCAGCAGGCCATCGGTTGTGTTGCCTGTAGCCTCCACGCCTTTTGAGCGGGCATCGGTATATCTTATTTCCGATATGATGTGCAAGACATCAAAGGCTGAATAGTTCCTCATACCGATAGTATAGTCTCTTACGCCCCAGGTGCTCTTCAGGCCAAGTTGCTCAGCAATACCCTGATCTGTCTTGTTGGGTGCGTACCAGGCCAGTATCAGGTTTGCAAAATACTGAAACAGCACTGCAGTTACCATCTGTATGGGATAAGTCTTGGAATTCTTCTCGTAATATAAAGCTATCTGATTGGCTTTCAAGATATTTTTGTTGACAATGGCATCGCGGAACTCAAACACATTATAGTCCTTGCTCACACCGACAAGCCTCTCTATCAACTCAGGAGTGATACTTTTGATTCCTTGGGGCAATGCCACCGCCAGCTTGTCTATCTCGCCAGCCATACGGCTCAGGTCAGGACCGACAAACTCAACCATCATAGAGCTTCCTTTCGGGTCAATTGTCAGCCCTTTCTCTGCCACATACTCGCTCACGAACTGACCCATCTGCTCGTCCTTGTATTTCTTTGATGAGAAAAGGACACCGGTCTTGGCGATATCAGCGGCAACTTTCTTGCGCTTATCCAACGTACCGCCCTTATGGCAAAAAACGAGTACTGTACTCTGCTGAGGCATAGTAAGGTACGCGGACAGCAAATCCGTATCCTTGGCCAGATGCTGTGCCTCTTTCACTATTATGACCTGCCGCTCACCCATCATCGGGAATGAGCGGGCACGCTCCAGCACACTCTGCATTGACGTGTCAAGCGCATACACTACAATCTGATTGAAATCGCGCTCGTCCTCCGGCATGGCGTTCTGCTCTATGTAGTCCGATATGCGGTCAATGAAATATGGCTCCTCACCCATCAGATAATAGACCGGACTGTACTGACCTTTCTTGAGGTCGGCCATCACTTGCCTATAAGTCACTTCTCCTGCCATTTCAGTTTGCCATTGTGCGGAAAACAGTTAAATTCGCACATCATTTTACAAATATAGTCAATGTTGGAATTGAATCTGCCAACCTGCCAGTTAAAATTTGCCGAAGAAGGCGGAAAGACTACCGTGTGGGATTCTGTCAGGAAGAAATACGTGGCATTCACTCCCGAGGAAAATGTGCGTCAGCACTTTGTGAGCTACCTCATTACAGTCAAGGGCTATCCTGCCACACACCTTATGAACGAGGTTACGCTTAACCTTAACGGTCTGTCACGCCGTTGCGATACCGTTGCCAGTGACCGTCAGCTTACTCCCAAGGTGATTGTTGAGTACAAGGCGCCCACGGTCCAGATAACCAGGCAGGTGTTTGAGCAGATATCCAGATACAATATGGTGCTGAAGGTTGATTACCTGATTGTGAGCAACGGCCTGAGACACTATTGCGTCAAGATGGATTACATTGGTAATAGTTTTGAGTTTCTTACCGACATCCCATTATATAAAGACCTCTGAATGAGATTCCCTATGGCTACGGTGGTTTCATTTCAAATAATGAAACGAATGAAATGAGGCTTCATTGCGTTCATTTCAAATAATGAAATGAACGCGGTGTAACTACCGCATACTGTAGAATACGCCCTGAGCGTTGAGCAGCGCATCCAACAGCTTGAATAACACATCGTTGTATTCCGGCAAACTGATAGCAAGATGTACGGAGCACAACATAACGCTATCTCCGGCAACTATGCATTTTACATATTTGGAACTGCTGTTCACAGCATTGGCTGCCACACAGGCCTTGTTGTATTCTCTCTTTGATTGAATCGTTGCTATTCCAGGCAGTGAGATGCAGAAGTCAGTCTCGCTGCAGATTATCAGAAACGTGGCATTACGATAAAAGATAATAATATCACCCTCCTTGTCCATTTCCGGTTTTAGTCCCTTGCGTGTAAGATACAGCATCAGGTCATTCTCAATTTTTCCCATAATATAAAGAATTCTCAGTCGTTTTGTCTGGATAATAGCATAAAAGGAAGCGCGGGACTCGCCTGTTTGCTTATCCCGTCGCTTAGGCCTTCGCATTGCCGTCTCACTGAGAATAAGCAATGACGAATCCCACACTGTGATATATAATCCTTTTCCCGCCTCTGGCCGGTTCAGTGACCAGAGGCAGGAAGGTAGATTAATACCAACACAGGGCTTCACCATTGCCTTACCGTGCAGTGAGGTATTTGAAGTTGCGAAGTTCAAGCGACCGCAGATAAGGCGTAAGTTACGCCTTCCAATATGTATCGCCCGGGCATTAAGCCCAGGCGTTTGCAATATTAGCTCTTTTCATACAATTACACAAGAAAACGTATGAAAAACAGAATAATCAGAATGCTTCATCCAGCACATATGGAGTACCTTCAGCTGTGATGCCGGCACCGCATACGTTGAAATGGGTTGAATATGAGTTGTTATAGAACTCAACCTCTGCGTGACCTTCGGCATCGGTTATCACGTTGGGATTCCAGTAGAGCGTGCGGCGGTAGTCAACATCGCCTCTGGCCGGTCCCTTGGGATACTCCGGGCTGTAGAACTCGTATGGTGCGGAGAAGCCCAGCAAGGTTGTTGAGCGGCGGCTTATGTTCATCCTCTCCTTGCGTGTGCTGCGCTCGTGCTCATCCTTAAGAACCACCTCTATCAGACGTACCCGCTGCCACAACTCCTCTCCTATCAAGTAACTGGCATGATGAGTCATATACTCCTGATACATAGGGCACAATGCTATGGCATCGCGCTTGTACATCGGGCGGTCAAACACATTGATGCTCACAATGTCCATCACGTCAATTGAGAGAGGCGAGTCATATCTGCCCAGCGCCGCATCAACAAGACCTTGTGAGTCGTGTACATAGTAGAAATATTCAATATTTGGATATTGCTCCATCATATAACCCTTTTCCTCGAAATAGCCGTGAAGGTCAGTGGTGAAATCACCCTTGTCACGCTCATGCTCGGTATCCTTCTTAACATCGTGCGTCTTGAAGGTGAAATAATCTATGTATATGCGTTTGTCCTTTATCTCTACCTCTGGAAGAATGTATCCAAGATCCTCGTATATGATTTTAGGATAACTGGTGGTGTCAGTATTCTCAATTTCTGTGATTTCTTCCTTAATTCCCGTCTTCCGGCTTATTCTCTTGCTCTCCTTACCGGTAATGACCAGTTCCTCTGGTCTGTATCTCCTGACCAGAGGATACATTGAGCGTTCCAGCCTGATTCTGGCATAATTACCGATTTTAAGCATACGGTCATCTTTTGCGAAGATTGTCAGTCGGGAAGTTACATTGAAATCTGATATGTTGAAACCAAAGTAACCGTCTGGCCCGGTTACATATCGGAACTGCTCTGTCTGGGATTTGTGTTCCCAAGGCATTACCGCGGCCAGGACCAAGACACTGTCAATAGGCTTGCGTGTCAATGACGTCTCAATCCAGCCGTTAAGTCCAAGACCGTACTCCATACGATGCACCTCCTTGTAAGGTTTCACTGCAGCCATAGTCTGCCAGTCGTATCTCTCCCACCCCTGCACCAGCATCAGCAGGTCAAGCGCCTTGCGATGCTCCTCATCGTCAGCCTCAAAGTAGTATTCCGGATTATACACCATTCCCTTAATGTCTGACGACAGGAGCAGTGTTGTGCGGAAATCGTTTTCCAATGCCATTCCAAGACATTTACTGTCGCGGACGGACAGGCAGAAACGGTCGCGGAACGGGGCGTGATTCTTTCCGTTGGTGAGGCTCATACTCAATTTTATCTTCTCGAACGGGCCGTACAGTTCCTTGTCGGTGGTAAATGTCAGCTCAGGTACAGGCTGATTGTGCTCAATACAGGAGAACAGATGCCTTGTGGCATACACGTTACCCCTTCGGTCAAACAGAGTGAGCTGGCATACGCCCTGCGGAAGTCCCTCTTTTGCTATGTGTATTTTTGTGGAAGCTCCCGTCAGCAATACAGTGCTGAAATACATAAGCTCTCCACGGCAGGTCAACGTGACTCCAAGTGTATCCGACACGATGTCTGCGGTTTTTCTCAGGATGACCTCGATGGTATCCTTACCCACATCGGCTCTCATTACATATCCGCTTGACTGAGCCTTGGGCAGGTTGAATGAGTATATTTTGTCATTGTAGGTGAAAGTAGCGCGATTGTCCGCCCTGGAGGGTATGAACTCAAAACTTCCCATTCCGTCGTGGATGGTATGCAGAGGTATGGTATTGTTGAGAGTTCCATCGGCACTGACACCGAATCCGCTGTCTCCCATCAGTTTGAAAGCCACACGGCAAGGCTGACCTATTATCATTGAGCCACCTTCGGGAAAGAACTCCGCGTTTAACGTTTTCAGATTATCCGGATTGGGACGGTATTGCTCAATTGTACTCTTCTTCTCCTTTATCAAAGGACGCTCACCATAATAGTTTCCGTCTTGCTCTGGTTTCTCAAATACTGGGAGAACACGCGAGAAGACCACCTCGTCGCCAAAGTTAAGCATATGCGATGTGTATGCCCTGACCTCATAGAAACCGCTTGGGTATGGCAGCACGGTTTTCCTGCGTTCTCTGGCAGCTGCCGTGGCTCCATCCACCAATGGGAACGAGCCGTCGGCCTGGCCGGCCACAATCTTGAGCTTCTCCTGCTTCAGGATTACTCCGTTCGGCGATACAAGATCCACGTACAGCACTCCGCTCTGGGCGCGGTGATGGTCAGACGCTGTCACTACGAATGCCTTGAACCAGATGGTCTCGCCGGTATAGTACGAAGTGTTGTCAAACTGTATGAAGACTTTCTCCTGAGGGAAAATGTGTCCGAACTGGTGGACATTCCCGGCAAAGCGCATCAGCGCCTTCTCCGCCGACAGTGTATCAGATGCTGCCAGAATGTTGCGTTTCCTTTCCCGGATTACCGTAGCGTCAGTGCCATATAGGTCGGAAAGACTCTTGAACCTTACTGAGAACAATATACAGCCGGAGCTTTTCTCAACCTCCCCAAGCCTTCTTACGTCATTTGCGGAAAGCAGGCTTAATCCGATTTCCGACAACGAGGTGTTCTCCGGATCTCTGATCAGATAGAGAAAACTGTCTCCGGCTGAGCCTACAAGCTCAACATCACCGCCATCAAACAAATCATTGATGACAGACCCGTTCATAAGCTCTCCTTTCTTGTCAAATATGGCACTATACCCGTTATTCCCGTAACTGTATGAGAAGACAAGATGCCTGTCAGTCTCATAGACATCACGAACCTCACCTGCCGGATAAGTTTTTTCCTTGAAACGAATAATGTATTCAGGCCTCATGCCATCGCCGTTGACCGGTATTGAGTATATGACCGAGTCTCCAATGATGTGGAATGTATATCCTTCTCTCAGGTATGATACATTATCAGACTCCAGGCCGGATACGGGAGTGCTTGTCAGCTCGTATTCGATTAACGGAGTTTTTTTGCTATGCGGTATCATTGAGTTTCTTCTTTTGGGCAGACCACCCTTCTGGTTCACTGAGCCGTGGCTTAGATGATAGAAGAATCCATCCTGAAGCTTGAATATGTGAAGTGGCTGTGACACGTGCGATACGTTGTCGGTTCCGGTAACATCACCTTTCGCATTAATAGTGTATGCCTTGCCCTCCTTTTCATTGTATGCGCAGATGTCACCGCTTATTACATCTATGCTGCACCGCTCATTATCGTTCTCAAGCAGCAGGTTACCATTTGTATCAAAGAAGACTGAGCCAGGCAATTTACCGAAACTCAGCATTATCTTGCCGCCGGCTAAGGCAGCGCTGTGTACCTGACCGGACTGTGATTCATTTGAGAAGTGCAAAGGATACATTCTGATACTCTCGGTAATGTCTGAGAGCATAATCAGACTTATACTGTCCGCATCAACGCTCAGTACTACCGGCGCGCCACCGGAATCAGCTGTAGTCGCAGCTGTTGAGGTGTTGTGTGTAAGGCATAAATTGAGCATTATCACTGCTATTGTCGAAGCTATGTTGTTCTTTTTCATTTTCCAGGAATATTAACGGAATCTTACAAGGCTCTCCAAGGTCTCAGGAGATATCTCCCCATTCATATAGAGCACCGTATATGCATCGGCGTTCTCTATTACAATGACAAGCTGGCTTATTGTGTGCCTGCTCAGGTCCGTATAAACCTGAATGCTCTGGTTGCCATTGCTTTTATCATTGATGCTCATATACTTACCGAACGGTCTGGAAGCGACGACACTCTCTATGTCGCTCTTCAGGCCAGACTTGCGGCTCTTGTCCTTGACGGTTATCTTGCAGAATCCGTCAAGTCTCTCTATTATGTTCTTTCCGATGTTGATGGATACACGTGCCTGTCCGGGCGAGTCATTGAAATCCAATGACTCGATTTTCTGGAGCATATCCTTCGACACGGCCTTCACCTCAATGCCGTCTGCGCCCATATACCGGACGCAGATGTCTGACATCGTATAGCCTTTGCGCGATGCAGCCGCCATAGACGGAAGCATCAGCAGAATGCAAAGTGTTGTGAATAGTCGTCTAATGTTCATTATTTCAATTCATTGAGTCAAGATTGCGGTCCAGTTCGTTGAACGACTCCATTATGAAGGCGTATGCCTCGGCAGGGTCGCTGAACGTGTCAGGAACATTGAATTCCGATGAATCCTTTTTCCCCAGTCCGATAGCGAGTGTGGCTGTTACACATATACAGGCTGCCACATATCCTATCCATCTTACGGAATGGCGTGCCGCTGTCAGGTCTTTATCGTCGTCCTCGACAAACGCCATCAGATTCAGCTTACGGCTGATATCTTCCGTAAGACCGGCAGGCTCCGGTATCATTGTCCTTTCAGAGAGTTGTCTGAGCTCATCGACGCTCATTTTCTCCAAATCGTCTAGTCTTATCATAATATATCCTCCTTTTTCATCAGTTTTCTCAAACGGGCTCTTGCCAGACTGAGCAATGTCCTGAGGTTTCCCTCGTTAAGCCCTGTTATCCTTGATATCTCATCGTACTCCAAGCCATCCAGTATGCGGTATCTCATAACCATCCGCTGTCGTTCGGGAAGTGTGTCAATCAGAGTCATTACTCTGTCCAGACTCTCCCTTGTAATGATACCGTTCTCAGGCTGACTGCCGTACCCTGCTATAATCTCTGTCTCAACCGGTTCTCCTGTGTGTCTGGTCCTGATGCGGTCTATGCATATTCCCCTCAATAATACAAAACCGAAAGACTCTGGATTCCGGATGGTCTCTATGTCATTGCGCAGGCTCCATAAGCGGACATAGAGGTCCTGAACGGCATCCTTGGCATCGTCGGGCGAACCAAGAATGGCGTATGCGGTCTTGTAGAACCGACCGCCCAATGGCAGATATGTCTCCTTAAACTCCTGTAGTTCCACGATATGAGGGAAAACTCAACAATAATACGAAAATCTGATTGTTTTGTTAAAGACAAATGTTGTTTATTTAATCGGGTAGGAGGTAAATGCTAATCATAAAAGGTATTTCCCTCCTACTTTTGCATTTACCGACCTCCCACACCACCGTACGTGCCGTTCGGCATACGGCGGTTTCGCGCTTTCTCATCCTACGATGTGTGGCAAGTTGT
>JAZLLE010000091.1:0-18081 GCA_045597985.1 Bacteroidaceae bacterium
CCGGTCGGGTGGGAAGATACGATACCGAGCATGATCCGGGCGATGAAATCACTCTGGAAGTCACATCTTCCGGAAAACTGGGTGACGGAGGAAAGTTCATCGGTTGGAAGGACAAGGACGGAAACCTTATCTCTGATCAGGCTTCCCTTAATTTCGTCATGGAGTCAAATATGTCTCTTGTCGCAGTATTTGACGTGAACTACGGCACAGATGCTCCCCTCAGCGGAGTTTTCACTGTCTCTGCAGACAAAGGTGATGGCAAGCCGAAGAAGGTCCGTTTCTCTAAGGGCAACCTCTATTGCCGCGGAGCATCTTTCGATGAAAACGGCAAATGCACATCCGTTTCTGATGATCACTGGCTTCTGGAACAGCATCAGTATGATTGTGGCGGAAACTGGGAAGGCAGTAGCCGGATCACCCACTTCATGTGGAGTAAGGACTGCATGCGTTCCCTTGATAAGACCTATGACGGAACCGGAAATTCCGATCAGGATGTATTCTTCACGAATACCTTAAACTTTGCCGTGAACGGCGTAAGCGCATGGCATACGCTCACTGTTGATGAGTGGGCATACCTCCTTGGTGAAAGTCAGGAAAGAAGCGGCAAAAATAAAGCTGGAGTAAAAGTAAACGGCATTATGGGTCTTGTCATAGCACCGGACAATTTCTCCGGAACTATAAGCAATGAATATGATGATTCCGAATGGGCAAGAGCCGAGAGCAATGATAATCTTGTCTTCCTTCCTGCTGCCGGCTCTCGCTTTGGCGGCAATGGCGGTACGAACGTCAACTACGCAGGTAGCTTCGGCTACTACTGGTCCGCGTCTCCGTACGACAACCTCTTCGCCTTTGGCTTGTTCTTCAGCAACACTGTCAATCCTTACAACAGCGACCTTCGGGGCCAGGCATACGCTGTCCGTCACGTCACAGAATCAAATTAAAAAAACTTTCCCAAGCCCGTCAGGGCTAAGGAAAGTTGACCTATTGAAAATCCTTGAAAGCCTTAATCCAGCGCCCGCGGGGCGCTGGCCGAATCAAAAACACATGCTGCGGTCTCTGCCAACAACGACAGGGGCTGCAGTCATTTCCCCCGCCTCCCCACGTCCTCCCGGCGCTTACGTACAACTTACATGTTTCACGGCAAAGGTGGCCCCCATCTGGGTAAGGAAAACCATTTGGAATATCGCAAAGGAGATTGGAAAATGACAAAGTGGATAGACAGAGAACTGCTGGAGTGGAGAGTGATTCTTCAGCAGGCAGCAGAACAGGAGCATCTTCCAGAGTATGCTATTGAGAAAGACTGGTGGGTGAGCAGCGTCTCTCGGAGAAGCCGTTAAGCGAGTAGCCGTGAAATGCGTGAGGAGTAGGCTTCGTAGAGCTTAGCCCCAAAGACAGCCTCTGGCTGCGGTTTTTGCTGCAATAGCCTCTGGCTGTGGCCTTGCCAGCAACACCCTTTATTGCTGTCTTGCTGCAAAAAGTGGAAAGAAGTAACGGAAATCAGTCAAAGAGGTCGGGCGTGGTTCCGAAACGGGTGCGTCCCAGATGACGGTAGGCAAGGTCAGTAACCTCACGGCCACGTGGAGTGCGTTTCAGGAAGCCTTCCTGAATAAGGAACGGCTCATACACCTCCTCAAGGGTGCCGGAGTCCTCGCCGAGGGCGGTGGCTATGGTGTTCAGACCTACAGGACCACCAGAGAACTTGTCTATAATGGTGCAGAGTATCTTGTTGTCAATCTCGTCAAGACCATATTTGTCTATATTGAGGGCCTCAAGTGCCATACGTGCTATGCCGATGGTGATGCGGCCTGAGCCTTTGACCTGCGCGAAGTCGCGCACGCGCCTGAGCAGTGCGTTGGCGATACGTGGGGTTCCACGGCTTCGTCCCGATATCTCGGCTGCGGCATCGACATCGCACGGAATGCCAAGAATGCCGGCAGAGCGCAGGATGATGCCTTTCAGCGTGTCGGCATCGTAATACTCCAAATGCATATTGATGCCGAAACGTGCCCTGAGCGGAGCTGTGAGCAAACCGCTTCTGGTGGTGGCTCCAACCAGCGTGAACGGGTTAAGGTCTATCTGTATGCTTCGCGCTGACGGGCCTTTGTCTATCATTATGTCTATGCGGTAGTCCTCCATTGCAGAATAGAGGTACTCCTCCACCACTGGCGACAAGCGGTGAATCTCATCGATGAAGAGCACATCGTGCGGCTCCAGTGATGTAAGAATGCCCGCCAGATCACCAGGCTTGTCAAGCACAGGACCAGACGTTATCTTGAAACCTACGCCCAACTCATTGGCTATTATGTTGCTGAGTGTGGTCTTTCCCAGTCCGGGAGGACCGTGCAGAAGGGTGTGGTCAAGTGGCTCACCACGCATACGTGCGGCCTGAACAAAAACACGCAGATTGTCCACCACCTTGGCCTGTCCGGCAAAATCGCCGAACGACAGAGGGCGCAATGCGTTATCCAACTCTTTGTCGGAGATGCTGTACTGCTGCTGCCTTATGTCGAAGCTGTCGTCCATAAACCTGTTCCTTGCCGCAAATGTATAAAAAAACAGGGAAATTTACACATTCATCTTTGACGCCCTTTGTTATAAAAGACTAAAAAAGCGCGGCGTATTACCACGGGTTAAGCCGATTTTTCTATTTTTGCAAGATTAATGGCTATATAAATAGGTGATATGGTTCTGAACTGGATATGGGTGGCGTTTTTTCTGATTGCCTTTGTGGTGGCGGTAGTACATTTGGCTGTCACGGGCGATGCCGTCATCTTTCAGGATATAATGGACTCAACCTTCAGCTCAGCCAAGACAGGATTTGAGATATCATTGGGCCTTACCGGAGTGTTGTCACTCTGGCTTGGCATAATGAAGATTGGAGAGCGTAGCGGTGTGGTGAATATGCTGGCGCGTCTGCTCAGCCCTGTGTTCTGCCGTCTGTTTCCGGCATTGCCTAAGAATGACCCGGTCTATGGCTCGATATTTATAAATCTGGCCGCCAATATGCTTGGCCTTGACAATGCCGCCACTCCTATGGGATTGAAAGCTATGGAGCGTATGCAGGAACTCAATGACAGGAAGGATACCGCTTCAGACCCTATGATAATGTTCCTTGTGCTGAACACATCTGGTCTTACGCTTATTCCTGTAAGCATAATGGTATATAGGGCGCAGATGGGTGCCGCACAGCCTGCCGATGTGTTCCTGCCCATACTTATCGCTACGTTTTTCTCTACGATGGCCGGCCTGATAGCCACAAGCATAGTTCAGAAAATACGTTTTGACAAAGTACTGATTCTCTTTCTGGGTGGCCTGAGCCTCATTGTGGCGCTTATCATCTGGGGATTTATGTCGCTTCCGTCGGTCAAGATAGGACCGGTGTCAACGTCAATAGCCAACATCATACTCTTCCTGATTATCATAGGGTTCCTTGTGTCTGGAATCAAGGCGAGAATCAATATCTACGAGACCTTTGTTGAGGGAGCCAAGGACGGTTTCACCACCGCGGTAAGGATTATTCCGTATCTGGTTGCGATGCTGGTGGGTATCGGCGTGTTCAGGGCATCCGGCGCGATGGACGGGCTTGTGAACGGTATTGGCTGGGTAGTGGAGAAGTGCGGTGGAAACGGCGATTTTGTGGCAGCGCTTCCTACCGCATTTATGAAACCGCTTAGTGGCGGTGGTGCCAGGGGGTTGATGATTGACGCGATGACCACATATGGTGCCGATTCGTTTGTGGGACGTCTGGCTTGTATGTTCCAGGGCTCAACCGACACTACATTTTATATATTGGCTGTTTATTTTGGCAGTGTGGGAGTACGCAATACCCGTTACTCGGTGGCTTGTGGCCTCATAGCCGATTTCACCGGGATACTGGCAGCAATATTTATGGCATATCTGTTTTTTGGAGTATGATAGCGTTTCAGACTGAGAATGTGGCGATGCCCCGCTTTTCCAAAGCGATAGTGAGGAGATGGATTCAGGAAGTGGCCGGTACATACGGCTGTCAGGAGAATGGCATAGGCTATCTTTTTTGTGACGATGAGAAGATACTGGAGGTGAATCGTCAGTTTCTTGGGCACGATTACTATACAGACATCATCACGTTCGACTACTCTTCAGGTAAAATAATCAGCGGAGATCTGTATATAAGTCTGGATACGGTGCGCAGCAACAGCGAGTTGTTCGGTACCGGGTATGAGAATGAGCTGTACAGGGTGATAATACACGGAGTGCTTCATCTGTGCGGCATCAATGACAAGGGCCCAGGCGAGCGGGCCATAATGGAGGCGGCAGAGAACAAGGCTCTTGAGATGTTAATGAAAATGATTGTAGAATGAGAATAGGAAAGTTGTTTTGTCTGTCTCTGGCGGCATTGTCTATGACTCTTCCGTCAAGCGCCCAGGAGCGTCCGGTGGCAGATTCAGAGAAAAGTATTCTGCGGGATGCCCGCTCTTTGTTTGAGAGTGGTGATTATGGTGCCGCAAAGGATTGTCTTGATGAGTGGAGCAAGACTGAGGCTTCTGGAAGACAAGGATATTTATGGCGTGAGGAGGCTGATTATATGTTTGCTGTCATAACGTCTGAGCAGGATTATGAGAAAGGGAAGGAGGCTCTTCAGACATTTCTGGAGCGTTATCCTATGTCTGTTTGGGGCAATCGTGTAAAGGCACTTACCGGAATCTCCTGTGCCAGGCGTGGTGAGTACGATGAGGCTCTTGTGTGGTTTGAGGACTGCAATCCGGAGAAGTTGAGTATGGATGACAGCCGTAAGCTGACATTCTACCACGCATTGTCGCTGATGAAAAACGGACGTATATCAGAGGGTTATGTACTTCTGAGTGTTCTGGATAATCTGGAAGGATATGATGACGATGTGGTATTCTATAAAGCTTGCGCTGATTATTCTGAGGGACGTCTGGATGTGGCAAAGAGCGGATTCACCAAATCTTTGCGCATTGACAAATATGGCAGCGCCGCACAGCTGTTCCTTGCCGAGATAGCTCTCAGGGAGGGCAAGGCCGATGATGCCGCAACTATGGCGGAGTCATTGCTGGATGATGATAATGATGTAGTGTCATCTGAGGCTGAGCGCATACTTGGCCAGGCCCGCTTCGCTCAGGGAAAGTGGTCAGATGCGGACGAGATGCTTACCAGCTACGTCTTGGGCGATACCAAACCAGACCGTCTTGATGTATATCAGCTGGGTATGGTCAACTGGCTGTTGGGTGATCACGGACGCGCCTTGGAGTTCCTTGGAATGGTATCGGTAGAGGATGACGTGCTGGAGCAGAATGCCTGGTATCATATGGGTCTCTCGTCACTTGAGATGGGCGATAAGAGCGATGCCATACTAGCCTTTGAGCAGGTTGCCTCAATGACAGCGGACAAAAGTCTTTCAGAGGCAGGTCTGTACAATTATGCCATGTGCGTTCAGGAGTCTGGCTATTCTCCGTTCGCCGAGCCTGTAACCGCATTCGAGAGGTTCCTGAATGAGTATCCCGACTCAAAGTATGCGGATGATGTCAATGAGCGTCTTGCCGAGGTCTATCTGCAGTCCAACAGCTATGATGTGGCGTTGGAGTCCATAGAGAAGATACACAATCCGGGGCGTAAGATTCTTGAGGCAAAGCAACAGTTGCTCTACAGAAAGGGTCTGGAATTGTATGCCGGCGGCGAATATGATAAGGTGGCAACATATATGACACAGGCGGCGGACATGTCGCAATATGACAGGGAGACAGCTGCAAATGCCTGTTTCTGGCGCGCTGAGACATACTTCAGACAAGGAAAGTTCGCTCAGGCGGCTTCGGAATACAACCGTTACTTCGGACTTATTCCCGACAGCAAGTCGGAACTTTACGCAACGGCATTGTACGGAGTCGGATACTCAGCTTATAAATCCTCTGACTGGGGCAATGCGCTGAGTCAATGGAAGAGCCTGACGAGCCGCTATGCCTCAAAGGTCTCCAAGGAGATGCTTTCTGATACATACGCAAGGATGGGTGACTGCTATTTTTATGAGCACGATTACTCTAATGCCGAGGAATGCTACACAAATTCCCTTTCCACATACAGGCAGAACGGTGATTATGCGCTCTATCGTATGGGACTTGTGCTTGGCTTGAAGAAGGATTACAAGGGTAAGGTCTCAATGATGGAGAGGCTTTGCAATGAGTATCCGTCGTCTGACTACTGCGCACAGGCTTTGTTCGAGGAGGCAAGGGCTTGCCAGCAGATGGACAAGTCATCAGATGCCATACACGCTTTTGAAAGGGTGGTGAGCGGCTATCCTAAGAGTGATCTGGCCCGCAAGGCATCGGCAGAGATAGCACTCATTTATTATCAGAACGACAATTACGAGAAGGCTATTCCGGCATATAAGAAGGTAATAGAGAATTATCCTGGCAGCGATGAGTCTGCAATGGCAATGCGTGACCTCAGGTCTGTCTATGTTGAGACTGGCAGGGTAGATCAGTACCTGGCCTATACTGAGTCGGTAGCCGGACAGACTCCTGTGGCGGCTGTTGAGCGTGACTCACTGACATACGCTTCTGCTGAGCTGCTGTTTACCCGTGGCAAGTATGATGATGCTGTAACGGCGTTTGAGAATTATCTGCATCAGTTCCCGGAGGGTGCGTATGCTGTCAATGCAAGTTATTATCTTGGTCTCATTTACAGCGATCAGAAGGAGTATGACAAGGCCCTTCAGTATTTGATGGCCGTGGCAGGCAAGGAGCACAGCCGTTTCTGCACGGATGCTCTGGACCGTGCGGCTCAACTGGCCTACGATACGAGGGACTATAGTCTGGCTCTTGCCTCTTACAGACGTCTATATGACAGGGCCAATACGGCAGAGCTCAGCCGTAAGGCATCACTCGGCGCAGTTCGCAGCGCATATAAGGTTGAGAACTATGGCATGGCCGTTGAGTTTGCTGACAAAGCCCTGTCATCAAAGCTTGAGCCTGGCCAGATAACCGAGGTCAATTATATGAAAGGCAAGTCATTGCTCGCATTGGACAAGACAGCTGAGGCTCTTCCTGTGCTTCGCGACCTCTCTTCCGATGCACGTTCCGCATACGGTGCCGAGAGCGACTGGCTGGTAAGCAGTATTCTGTATGATGGCGGTGACATTGAGGCTGCGGAGAAGAACATAATGGATCTTATTTCCGGAGGTACGCCGCACACATACTGGCTGGCCAGAAGTTTCATATTGCTGTCTGACATATATCTTGCTCAGGGCAAGACTGTGGAGGCAAGGCAATATCTCATCTCGCTCAGGCAGAATTACAAGGAGAATGACGACATAGCTTCTATGATAGAGGAGAGGCTTGCAAAATTGGAATGACTTTGTTTAGGTACAGATTATGAAGATAACAGATATAATATTGCTTGGTCTGGCAGTTCTTGCACTGCCGTCATACGCTCAGCCTGACAATAACCTGCCATCCAGATCTCTTACGATTGAGGGTGTGTATAACGCGGATGTCACCGATGCCCGAAAGGTGATGCCTGTACCTGCAAAGCCTGATATTATCTCATCGGAGAGTCCTGTTGAGTATATAAGGGAGGCTCGTCCGTTGAATGTTTATCTGCGCAATCCTATGCTGGCTCCGGACAGCCCGGAGGGTGAGCCGCCGTCGTACAGCGGACTCATAAGGTTCGGCTATGGAATGTTTGGCAATATTGATGCTCTGGCAAATGCCAGAATCAGGATAAAGGAGAACGATATACTGAGAATAAACGGCAAGCTCAACGGCTGGAACGGCAAACTTGAGGATGACTGGACATCCAGAATGTATGATGCCGGTTTCTCAGCAGGCTTTGAGCATAACCTGAACAGATTTCAGATTGGTGTCAATGCTGGCGTGGGATACCAATATGTGAATTTCAGACCATCTCCAGTCAAGTATCAGATTCACGATCCCAGAGACAATGGCCGTAATATAATGACCGGGAACATAGAGGCTACGGTAAGTTCTCCTGATATAGCGGGCATATACTTCAATGTGCTTGCAGGATGGTATGCTTGCTCTGATGATAACATATCGCACGATGTATCGCTCAAAGGACGTGAGAATCTGCTCAGGGTCAAGGGGTTTGCCGGATATGATATCAGCCAGTCCTGGTCAGTGGGAGTCTGGGGCTCGGCCAAGGTCTCTCTGTATGACTGGAGAAATCGTCTGCGTTTCACATCTGATTACCTGGATTATGTTACGATATCAGCCCGTCCGCAGGTAAGCTGGACCAATACAAGCCTTTCGGCAGTAGCAGGATTTGATGTCACAGTCCGCAATAAGATTGCTCCAAAGATTCGTGTGGCTCCATATCTGAGGCTTCAGTATAAGTTCTCAAGCTGGTTGGCTCTCTTTGCCGACGTTACGGGTGGAGCGGAGGATAACGATATGAGGCGTTTTTACGCTATTTCTCCTTATTGGACAGATCGTGAGCAACTGACCGACGGATATAACCGTATGGATGCATCTCTGGGTGCCATCTGGAATGCCAACGAGTTCTTGGAAATTTCCGGGCGTGGTGGCTATCGCATTATGGCAGGGCATCTCTTTCAGAGCCTGAGCGCAGTGGATGTTATGGGCTCTGTACTTACTCAGTCTGACGCTACTGTTGGTTACGGAGAGATTTCCGCATCATTGACAACCTCAGACCGTCTGAAGGCATCGGCCACAGCCGGGTATTATAAATGGACATGTGATGGTGATGGGGAGCAGCTGCAGATGCTGCCTGAGTTCGGAATCTCATTCGACGTTGAGGGTAAGCTCTCTGACAAATTGACTGTTAATGCCGGTTATCAGTATGCTCTGATGACAAGTTGTGTGGGTGAGAGGCTTCCTCAGGTCAATATCCTTGACGTGTCTTTAGGATACAGGGTGCAAAGTAATCTGGATATCGCATTAAAGGGAACAAATCTGCTTGGCAGCCGCTATTATAAATATGGTGGTTACAGAGCGCAGGGAACATCCATTCTGGGCTCGTTGCTGTTCCGTTTCTGACATTCGATTGCTGCCGGTGAAAAAACTCTATTGACTCTGTCGGATATTGTGATTCTTTTTTCATACTTTTGCCCGCGTTTATGTGCTGAACTGAAATACAAGGAAAGATGCAGGATAATCTGGTAATTGTTGAGTCTCCCGCGAAAGCGAAGACAATTGAGAAGTTTTTAGGTAAAGATTACAAGGTGATGTCAAGTTACGGCCACATCCGTGACTTGAAGAAGAAGGACCTTAGTATAAATATAGAGAGCTTTGATCCTGAATATGAGATTCCATCAGATAAGAGGAAGATTGTACAGGAACTGAAGGATGCCTCGCAGAAGGCTAAGATGGTATGGCTCGCGTCTGATGAGGACCGCGAGGGGGAGGCAATAAGCTGGCATCTTTTCGAGGTGTTGGGGCTGAAGCCTGAGACCACACGTCGTATTGTCTTTCACGAAATCACAAAGAACGCTATCTTGAATGCCATTGAGCAGCCACGTGGTATAGACATTAATCTGGTGTATGCCCAGCAGGCTCGCAGGGTATTGGACAGAATCGTGGGTTTCAAGCTCTCGCCGGTTCTGTGGCGCAAGGTAAAGCCATCACTCTCTGCCGGTAGGGTGCAGTCGGTGGCTGTCAGGCTGGTTGTGGAGCGTGAGCGCGAGATCAAGTCATTCATTCCAGAGCCATCATATAGGGTTACCGCCAATTTTGAGCTTGATTCCAAAGAGAGTGGAAAGAGGGAATTGTCTGCGGATTTGCGTGACAGACTTGCAGACAAGCAGTCTGCCCTTAGCTTCCTTTCTGACTGCGATGGAGCGTCGTTCAAGGTTGCGGACGTTCAGACAAAGCCTTTGAAGAAGACCCCTGCGCCTCCATTCACAACATCTACACTGCAACAGGAGGCTGCCAGAAAGTTCGGGTTCACCGTTATGCAGACTATGATGCTGGCACAGCGTCTGTATGAGTCTGGTAAGATAACATATATGCGTACAGACTCCGTCAACCTGTCTTCGCTGTGCATCAACTCCAGTAAGGAGGTTATTGCTCAGACAATGGGTGAGGAGTATGTTTGCCCACGTCAGTATCACCAGAAATCCAAGGGTGCTCAGGAGGCTCACGAGGCTATCCGTCCCACTTATATGGATAAGACCTCAATTGAGGGAACTGCTCCTGAGAAGCGTCTTTATGAGCTTATCTGGAAACGTACCATAGCATCGCAGATGGCTGATGCCGAGACAGAGAAGACAACCATCACGATATCATCAGACAAGAATGACCGTTTGTTCCAGACAACCGGCGAGGTGGTAAGATTTGATGGATTCCTTAGGGTCTATCGTGAGAGTCACGATGACGAGACAGATAACCAGGACGGAGGAGCATCACTTCCGCAGATGGAGATAGGCGAGTCTCTGAGTTGTCTCTCTATTCAGGCTGTAGAGCGCTTTACACAGCATTCACAGCGCTACAATGAGGCCTCGCTTGTGCACAAGCTTGAGGAACTGGGCATTGGAAGACCTTCAACATACGCTCCTACAATCAGTACAATACAGCAGCGTGAGTATGTGATTAAGGACGATGTGAAGGGCGAGGAGCGTAATTATAATCTTATCAGACTTAAAAAGGGAAAGATTACTGACGAGACTCTCACAGAGGTTTACGGCGCGGAGAAGTCGAAGCTGATACCAACCGATATAGGTCTGGTGGTCAACGACTTCCTTAATGAGTATTTCCCTGATATCATGGACTATAACTTTACCGCCAAGGTAGAGAAGGAGTTTGATGATATTGCCGAGGGCGAGAAGCCTTGGAAGAGTGTGATAGGTGACTTCTACTCAACCTTTGAGCCTATGGTATCGGATACAATGTCGCGCAAGGATGAGCATAAGGTAGGCGAGAGGGTGCTTGGCGTTGATCCGGAGTCGGGTAAGCCTGTATCTGTAAAGATTGGCCGTTTCGGTCCTATCGTTCAGATTGGTAGCGCGGAGGATGAGGAGAAACCGCGCTTTGCCCAGATGAAGAAGGGACAGACCCTTGAGACAATAACGCTTGATGAGGCAATGGAGCTCTTCCGTCTTCCAAGGACATTGGGTGAGTTTGAAGGCAGCAATATCGTTATCGGTACAGGAAGATTCGGCCCGTATATACATCACTCAAATATGTATGTCTCGCTTCAGGGTAAGGTTGATCCAATGGAGATAACATTGGAGCAGGCTGTGGCTATGCTTATGGACAAGCGCGAGAACGAGTCCAGGAAAGTCATCAAGACGTTTACTGAGGAGGCTGAGATGGAGATATTGAATGGCCGTTATGGTCCATACATTTCATATAAAGGCAGTAACTACAAGATTCCGAAGTCCAAGGTGCCGGCAGAACTTACTCTGGAGGAGTGCAATGAGATTATCAAGGCACAGATAGACAAGACCGGTTCTGCTCCAAGACGCAGGATTTTCAAGGCCAAAAAGTGACAAGGATTTTTCTGTTGGGTTTTATGGGTACGGGCAAGACAACTCTTGGTCGTGCTCTTGCTTTAGATATGGGGCTCTCTTTCTGTGACCTTGACCAGTATATAGAGCAACGATATATGAGGAGTGTTTCCCGCATCTTCAGTGAGCAGGGTCAGGATGAGTTCCGGAAAATTGAGGCCCGCCTGCTGCGTGAGGTCGGTGAGTTTGAGAATATTGTGATATCGTGTGGCGGCTCCACACCATTGTATTACGGAAATATGGAATATATGAAGGCACAGGGAAAGACTGTGTGGCTTGATACATCAGTTCCTGTTTTGTTCCGAAGGCTGCGCATAGCCAGCTCGTCACGCCCTTTGATAGCCGGCAAAAACGATGAGGAGCTTATGCGGTACATCACAGAGGAGCTGGAGCGTCGTAATGTCTCATATTCCGAGGCTGAGTACAGGTATTCCGGTGAGAGGCTTGAAAGTGTGGAGCAAGTGGCGGAGTCTGTTCAGGGAGTAAGATATTTATTGAATTTGTGATTTTGATATATGAGACAGTCTCTTGTTATAGTAAAGGTGGGCGGTGCTATTGTTGAGCAGCCTGATACATTGGAAAAACTCCTGAATGATTTCAGGACAATTCCCGGATACAAGGTCCTTGTACACGGCGGCGGACGCTCTGCCACTGCACTTTCTGCCAGGCTTGGCATTGAGAGCAAGATGGTTGACGGACGCAGGATAACCGATGCGGAGACTCTGAAGGTGGTGACGATGGTCTATGGCGGTCTTGTCAACAAGAATATCGTTGCCGGACTTCAGGCAAAAGGTGTGAATGCTATCGGGTTGACCGGTGTCGATTGCAATGTGATGAATGCCATAAAAAGACCTGTCAAGGATATAGATTATGGTTTTGTGGGTGATGTGACTGCTGTGAATGCTCCATTCCTGGCAAGCCTGCTTGAACAGAACATTGTTCCGGTACTTGCTCCACTTACCCACGACGGGAACGGTCAGATGTTAAATACCAATGCCGATACAATAGCGGCCGAGGCCGCCAAGGCCCTTTCCGGCTTTTTCAAGGTGACTCTGGTGTATTGCTTTGAGAAACCAGGAGTATTGCTTCATCCGGATGATGATACAAGTGTAATTCCTTATATCTCTTATTACGATTTCCCTCGTCTTGTCGATGATGGGACAATAAGTGGAGGAATGATTCCGAAGATACAGAACGCATTCAATGCACTCAATGCCGGAGTATCGTCGGTGCTGATAACATCGGCCTCGTCACTCGATACCCTCGAGGGTACCACTATCGCCTTGTGACGCTTTATCCTGTCTGCGACACTCCTGGTCAAACTTGACGGCCAGCAGCACAGACGCTATCAGGCAGACATTGAAAATTGCCAGATGAGCTCCATCGGTGAAATCCATATCGCCCGATATGAGCTCATTATCGGCAAAGTAACGCATTCCCAATACTGCTACGGTGTTGTTGATGATATGCCCGATTATACCTGGCAACATACTCCCCGTGCGAACGTACACCCACCCAAACAGCAGACCGATCAGAAAAGCGAAAACCATCTGAGCCGGATTCATATGTATCAGTCCGAACAGAGTGGCAGAGATGAGTATGGCCGCCCACTTCTTGCCGGTACGCCTGATGCAATCATCAATGATGATGCGGCGAAATACTATCTCCTCCATAATAGGACCGAAAAGCGCGATGGCCAGGAAACCAGCGGTGGACTCTGCTATCTTGGTGAACGCCTCCTCGTTAATGTTTGGCAGATGAAATGCGCTGTTCAGCATATTCATAGCATACATTGCCAATATAATAAGAGGTATTGATATCCAGAAAACATCCACAGGTACACGTTTTATCAGGTCTTTCGGCTTGAAGTATCTCAAAGAGAGAAAAATCGCTGTGAGCATGACATAGCTCAGCAGAAGTCCGATGACTGTAATAGGTATCATCATTTCATCCATCATTTGCCGGAATCCTAAGCCATTTTCTGTCTGCAGCTCAGCCAGGCGCGGGATGATCAGTATTACTGCGGCTATCGCCGTGCCTGCAAACTGTGTGGCAATAAACAGGATTACCGCTGTGATTGTCTTTTTCATAATTGTCTTGATAGAATTTGAGATATTGTATCGCGGTCTTTGGTCAGTTGAGCAGACAAAGCCTGAAGACTGTCAAATCTGCGCTCCGGCCTGAGGTAGTCAACAATACTCAGTGAGAGTTCCTCGCCATAAATATCGCGGTTGAAGTCCAGCAGGTGCGCCTCAATGGTGCGGGTGCTCGCGTCGCCGTTTACGGTAGGGCGATATCCTATGTTCAGCATTGATTTGAAAGTCTGGCCTTGTACAGATGCCAGAGCAGCATAGACACCGTTTACCGGTATCTGCATCAACTCACAGTACGGCCCAAGGTTGGCTGTGGGAAATCCCATTTTTCTTCCATTCTTCAGCCCGTGTACCACTGTTCCTTTTAATGTATAGTGGTATCCAAGCATTTCTGTGGCATCTTCCACCTCTCCTGAGCTCAGGCAGGTGCGGATTCGGGAGCTGCTTACCGGTCTGCCATTCCAGATGAAGGCTTTTGCCTGAATAACCTCAATACCGATACCCTCACCGATTTTCCGGTATGTATTGAAATCCGGGATGTTGTCATGTCCGAATTTGTGGTCGTGTCCCATAAGCAGGCATCTGGCACCGAGACGCTCATACAGAACCTCGCGCATAAATGTCTCTGCATCCATCACTGCCATCTGCATATCAAAATGGAGGGCTGTGCAAAGGTCAACGCCTGTGTTGTCAAGCATCCTGAGCTTATCCTCCGGAGGGGAGAGCAATAGCGGTTTGTAGTCTGATTGGATAACCTGTCTTGGATGCTCTGTGAAAGTGACGATCCGTGACTTGAGTCCCCGCTCAGCGGCTATTCCCTTCAGCTCATCCACCAGGTAACGATGACCTGCGTGGACTCCGTCAAAAAAGCCCACCGTCACCGCGTACAGATTGTTGTAATTTCTCTCCATCTTGATTCGTGTGCAAAATTAGTGCAACCTTCGTTAATATGTGACCAATTCAACAGGAAATAGACCATTGTGACGAAATAATCAACAAAAAAACGTTGATAAACTCATATCCGGCCACTAACTTTGCCGCCGTCATATACTCTGCAGGTTGTGTGACAGATAAATCATGATTTGTGCGACAGGTCTATGAAGTGAGAGACACGGAGGAATGGACGCTTCCTAAAAGGTAAGTACAGCCGGATGCCGCCGTCCATCGGCATAAGGTCAAGTGAAAAAACAATTAAAACTAAACACGTATGAAAAAATTCATTCCTGCGGTGGCTTTTCTGGTATCGGCTATGATGACCGTTACATACACCGCATTAGAGAAAGAGTCGATGAAGAGTGAGAATCCGCTTCTTGCGGCTAATGTGGAGGCTCTGAGCGCAGCAGAGGTTGTGAATCCGGACATCCTTGATCTTGGTAACGGAGCCGTCATTTACAATAATCGGACAAATCCGTTAAATGATAAAGGGAAGGCAATGAATTATTGCATCTCTGAAACTGGCAGCTCCTGTCTTATCAATCCAGACAGATTGGCAAATGGTAAGGTTAACTGGATGCGCATAATAAGGGAATTACTTGAGAACATGAACATGAGAAATCTTCTTGGTAGCATCGAGAAGTTGTTACAGAAATTTTAACTAATTGCTCCGATTAATATTAGGGTATGGGTCACTTGTGTGGCCCGTACTTTTTAAAATGGTTATTATGAGAATAAGTTCAAGAATCCTTTTACTTTGCCTGCTTTCATTGATGCTGTCTTGTAAAAACGAGACACACGATGATGTGTTTGAGATAAGCGGATATGATGCCGTCTCTGTTCCATTTGAGGAAATAGCCACCGATATTCAGATAGTGCCTCTATCCAGCGATGAACCTATCGATGCCGCCCAGGCGCGTATATATGGTGATGAATTGTTCATTACAGATGAGCGTATGGAGCAGATGTGGTATTTCAAACAGCATAAATTTGTATCAAGGCTCTCTGCGAAAGGGCGTGGACCAGGAGAATATGATATACTCTACAGGTGGGCATATCATCCTGAGACTCACTCACTATATGTGGCTCCTACCAACAAACAATGCATACTAAAGTACGATGTGCCCTCTATGCGTTTTGTGGGCAGCATTCCAACAGACTGGTTCTTCTCAGGTACTTTTAACGTGATAAATGACTCGTCGCTGATTATGTTCCGTACGGTAGATGAGCTGAGTCGTGATGTGGCAATAGTCCATTTACCAACTGGACACGCTGAGAGTATCTTGCCAATCTCAGCAGAGGAATCGGAAGTCCGTATGTCGGTAACAGACCGTCTGCGGTGTAAGGTTGCCGTAGGTATAACGGGCAATGTGAACAGACTTGGGAGAATGGAGGCTGACGGAACATTCAGTGATGTGTTGCGTTTTCGTTTCAGCGATGGTATTCCGGAGACAATGTCGCGTAAACGGACAAGCGATAATATGGCAGACAAATTAGAGTATAAACTATTTGAGATGGGTGAGCATTATTCAGCAAATGTACTGTTCCCTATTATTGATGATGACAGATTCAGTTTCTGGTACACCAATTATAATCCGAAAGATGGAAGTGATACCAAAATACAGTTGTATAGCAAATCTGACAGTGTGGTCACCCACGTTACCAATCTGAGCATTCCAGGTCTGAATTTCTGCATGGAGGCGGATGGAGTTACCGGTGACGGAGGCTATTTTGCCATAATAAACGGTCCGTCAGATCTGAGAGTGGATCCTGATACCGAGCCAGACGATTTGGCAAGGCAGATAATGAGTGCCCTTGATGCCCAGAATGACTATAATCCAATTCTTCTTTATTATAGAATACGCTGACTTTTTGAATTTGAGAGATGTTTTTGCCTAAAAGGTTTGGAACGTTACTATAAAAGATGTAACTTCGCGGCCGATAGATGAGTTTCCGCAAGGATAATACATCTTGAAGGGCTTTTAGCTCAGTTGGTTAGAGCAACAGACTCATAATCTGGAGGTCCTAGGTTCAAGCCCTAGATGGCCCACGCTGAAAATCAAGCACTTACGCTAAAACGTGAGTGCTTTTTTCTTTATCTGCGTAAACAATGCGTAAACAAACTGTTTGAGTTTACGCAATTACGTCTCTGAAACTCTATAAGATTCTATTACGTCCGCAACAGTTGTTGCAATCTGCACCTAGTCAGATGACACACCGCTGCCTCCGCCCCAAATAATCTGTAACGAAACGTTCGGTGTGTTTGGATGTCGCATTCGTGGAAATTTCTTTCTCTGTTTATTTATTCAAAGATACACCACAAATAACAGTGGCAACCAGATTATTCCTCCTGCATGAATTTGTAGCAATTCTGACTAACAGGCATGTCCGACGCCTTGTTTGCACTGATGTTTGTGCAGTTGTTGCACATGTGGAATTCACGTACAATATAACATGCTGGGATTCAGCACGATTGTTTTACAATTGTAGACAAAACTCTGTGTGTGAAATTCTTTCCTTTGCCAACAATTGCCTATCTTTGTTTGATTAAATTATGCACCAAACAACCAATTAGTCACTCTATTGCAAATGACAACTGTCTGGGATTGTAGCAAGATGAACAGAGTCGCATTGCTGATTGCGGCATTCTTATTGTTGGCCTTAGTTTCATGTGGACGGCATGGTACAGTTGGTGTTTCCAACAGGAAAGAATTAAAACTGAATCTTTCAAAGGCAGAAACCCTTATTGGAACTGATGACAGTCTGGCACTTGCAATGTTGTCTGACATTAATCCTAAAACAATAAAGAACCCGAAACTGTTCTCACAATACGCATTGCTTTATGGTGTATTTGCAACCCAAAAAGGGGTTTTCATATTCCCTTCCGCATGGCATCGGTATGTGTGTCAAAGCGTAAGTTAGGGCGTCGATAACCCGAGGGAACGCAAGGCAGCATGACTGGTGTCATGCGGTTTTTACAGTTCCTTTGGTAAATGCCGGATAAACAGCGGATGCCCGGTTGATCAATAGCAGGACATTCCGCAAAAAGCCACCTAACCTAAACACTACACAAACTCATGCTTAACAATACCTGCAGACGGAAAGAAGTGTGTCCGGCTTGAGTAACCGTTGGACGATGGCGGATGACAAAACCAGATGACCGGCCCGCAGGCATCTGTCCAGTCCACAAAAACGAGACAGACAATCTGTGACTTAAACGGTGTGTCTTGGGGCGATGGCGGGTGTGTGCAAAAAAAGAAGAGAAACAATCACTTGCACTTCTTCTCCAACAAATTAGTATGATTGAAAACTTTTGAGCCACTCTCAGATTATTTTTTTGAATTCATGTCTTTGTCATGATATGGAATTTAATTTGTTATTTTGCCATTCAATATAGAATGGCTCAAGTTGATAAGCGTTATGATAAAACTATTTATCCTTAATTCCGCAACATTTTTCGTAAAAGATTGTCAAACGGCCTGATAAACAAAGGCTTATCAGGCCTTGACAATGTCAGAAATTTCACCTAACTTAGTGATTGCAAAACAAAATAAGGTTGTTATCACTGACATGGCA
>JAZLLE010000092.1:0-35154 GCA_045597985.1 Bacteroidaceae bacterium
CGTAAGTGAATCCTGCGGGATTGCTCACCGCGATGGAACGTATTTCCATCCCGTGAGCGAATCGGGGCAATCTACTCACCAGTTGTTGCTCAAATAGACTATCCCGTGAATATAACACCCCCATACTTTTTCGACTGAGCCAAATAATGATAAAGTGTGACTGTTAATAACTATTGGGAAATAAAATAAGCACTGATTTTCAGTGCTTTACTTATCATTTCTTATTAGAATTGTGGAGCTGGAGGGAGTCGAACCCTCGTCCAAACAGGGGAACAATATGCTTTCTACAGGCTTAGCTGTATTTGGATTGTAGGGAGAGAACTTGACTACAGCCATCCGGTCCGGTCCTTAGCTTCTAAAGTTTCGCCCCAGCCACGAAGCTGACTGCGGCTATCCCTGATTTGACTGCACCACCGTATCGACGAGCCTCGGGGAGTCGGCTTCCGGGTGATGTCTCGTCCCAACACCTTGTATCGGGATTAAGCTGATCTACTATACTTCAATCAAGCAGCGAAAGCATAATTGTTGTTGCCAGATAATTTGCGAAAATCGTTTTATAGTGCTGACCTTCAGCGCACTGCCTGCTTACATACCTTTCCTGCCCGCTGTCAAAGCCAAACAGCCCCAGGCCTTTTTATCTTGTTGAAAGATAAGTGCTTAGTAGAAGGATTGTCTTGCATTGTGCAAAAAATGTGCAGAATCTTTTTCGTTAAAACGTCAACCATCTCTCTACTGCGTTGCAAAGATATGACATTATCAGTAAAAATGTTATCCGTAAAGTTGAAATTGTGATGTATGTATATCCTTATTTTTCAGTTGTCAATGTGCCGCAGTAATCTGAATAATTAATGGCCTCATGCTTGGAAAAGTAGTCTTTTGCCTTTGCCTTTATCATATCAACAGTTTCAGACGGAACCTTTACCGGTTTGTTTAGAATCTGATTTGCATAATCCAAAGCTGTGACAGAGTCTTCCCCTGACACTCAGCAAGGCCAGCATCAGCCATGCAATAGAACCAATACCCCAAACAAACCACTTTACACTATTCTGTTCATTGTTGAATCTTGTTGACGTCAGAAAGACAGAACCGGCGAAGATTACAACAATCAGACAGCTCATTACAATGAAAAGCCTTCCTTCTTTATGGGTTATTGGATATGAATCATCAAAAAACATTACATATCAACAAAACATAAACTCTACTCATCTGTCTCATTCATATATTCATTGTAATTCTGAATTATTCGGCCAATAGGTTTGTCGAGTTTGATGCCATAGCGTGGCGCGACCTTATTTCCTACCTTTATGTAATACTTCTTTTGCATCGGAGCCCGGTAAGTGAGCTTGCACTCTTTTTCATACAAAACACTCTCACCAGCTTCTTTGACCAGTCATATCCTTTATAAACAAAAGGCATGCCTTTCTTGGATATCCAGGTATTTCTGGCAATTTTCACACTCTCAGCATCTTCTGAATCAAAATGATATATATTTAGGGTCCGCTGAATAATTGCGTTCAAGTATTTGCCACATTAACACATAGCATCTGGCAATCAGCCAAAGCTACGGATTTTCCTGTTTCAATGAACAGATTCCAGCAACGGCAGACCAGTTCAAACAAGGCATGAAGAAGCCCTTTCAGGAACTTCATCGCATTCTTTGCGAAGTAGCACGCAGAGCACCAGCTTTCTCCTGTATCTGACAGCTTTGCTCTGATGTTGTTGGCGCGATAGACACGTTTTCCAGGGCCGAATGTGCCTTCGACTTCATTACGCTCGCCGGAATAGCGGGCCATCAGTGCCTCATATTCTTCTTTATCGGCATCTGCCTTTGCCGGATGTCCCAACGGCTTGCCGCCAACCTTGATGTGAAGGAGTTTCAGTATGCGCCGGTTGCGGCGGTTAAGGTATATCTTGTCCGCTTCGACAAGTGCGGGAAGATGTCCGAAACGCTTCCTGTAGGCTCTCAGGTGCGGCATCAGGTCTTCGCTTTCGTTGTAGGCATCCCAGCTGAAATGGTCTATGAAGGTGAAGCCGTCCACCACCGCAGCACCTATTTTGGAGCCGAACTCGACCTTCGCCCTGGCCTTGCCGCGTACCATGGGACGAACATCGGGCCGGAAGTGCGGACGAAGATGGAAAAGCGGCTTGACGAACTTCTTGCAAGACCTCCGGTCTACACCAAGACTGACGGTTCCGACACCGAACTGGACAAACTCAGGAAGGGCATCGCCAAGCACAGGGACTACATATTCACCTTCCTGACGAACTCCGCTGTTCCGCCGACGAACAACGACAGCGAGAAGGCCCTGCGCCCCTCCAAGACCAAGCTCAAGGTCAGCGGATGCTTCCGCACGGAAGCCGGCGCACAGAACTACGCCACCGTTGCCTCCGTCATACAGACGGCTGTCAAGAACGGGCAGAACCCCTTCGAGGTTCTTCGGGTCATAGCGACCCTTGCGCTGACGTAGTATCATTGACAGAATCATTGCTTATTGATTGTCATGGGTTGTTGCTTATGGCTGGGGTACCTGAGCAGTTACCTGTTGACTAACAGCCACGGAATTTTGAACGGGTATGCTCCGGAATATGTAACGTAACATTGTTACGTTACGCTACAAAAGCCGGGTTCGCTTCCACTGCTCTGTGTACGGACTGTAGAAAAATGAAATACAATATATAAACAAAAAGCCCGCCCTTCGCGGGCAGGCTTTTTTCATTCTAGAATCGCATTTAATCTATTGACAAACAGAATGCTACAAACATTGAGCTGTTCCAGAATGTCAAAGATATAACAAATGAAAGCTATTCACAACTTCACGGAGGCGTGGAGGTACCTGCAGGGGGCTGTTCCAGAATGTCAAAGATATAACAAATGAAAGCTATTCACAACAGCTCGCCCATATCTTGTAGCGGATAGTCTGCTGTTCCAGAATGTCAAAGATATAACAAATGAAAGCTATTCACAACCAAAAAGCGAGAGTTGTCTAACCGTGCTGTGCTGTTCCAGAATGTCAAAGATATAACAAATGAAAGCTATTCACAACTTTCGGCTACGTGTATGCGTCAAGCGAGGAGCTGTTCCAGAATGTCAAAGATATAACAAATGAAAGCTATTCACAACTTCTCTGGAATGTTCCTGCTGTACTAGCCGCTGTTCCAGAATGTCAAAGATATAACAAATGAAAGCTATTCACAACATAGTGATTTTATTATTTTTGTATCGGCTTGCTGTTCCAGAATGTCAAAGATATAACAAATGAAAGCTATTCACAACCTATATTTGCAGGGTCATAATAAAACCGGTGCTGTTCCAGAATGTCAAAGATATAACAAATGAAAGCTATTCACAACCAGGATTGACAATAAGAACGGGATTAAGAGCTGTTCCAGAATGTCAAAGATATAACAAATGAAAGCTATTCACAACCCAAGTCATACAGCAATCCAAATCTGAAAGGCTGTTCCAGAATGTCAAAGATATAACAAATGAAAGCTATTCACAACAAATATTTATAGGTTTGTAAAGGGGGCTTTGCTGTTCCAGAATGTCAAAGATATAACAAATGAAAGCTATTCACAACCTATAGTGGTGATATTATTAAGGTGTATTTGCTGTTCCAGAATGTCAAAGATATAACAAATGAAAGCTATTCACAACCGCCAGTACCGGTGAAATAATCATCATCTTGCTGTTCCAGAATGTCAAAGATATAACAAATGAAAGCTATTCACAACTAGGGGGGGCGAATGAAGGTACTTGTTATGGCTGTTCCAGAATGTCAAAGATATAACAAATGAAAGCTATTCACAACTGTGCTCACCGGGGGGGTGTTTACCTTTGTGCTGTTCCAGAATGTCAAAGATATACAAATGAAAGCTATTCACAACTCTTGATGGCTACATAGAGAGACCTGTGACGCTGTTCCAGAATGTCAAAGATATAACAAATGAAAGCTATTCACAACTGAACTTCGGCACGTTCCTGAATCAGAAGCGCTGTTCCAGAATGTCAAAGATATAACAAATGAAAGCTATTCACAACTACGAGTCTACAATGTCTTGAATGCCATTTGCTGTTCCAGAATGTCAAAGATATAACAAATGAAAGCTATTCACAACTACGGTATTCATATTATGCTTTGCTTCTCTGCTGTTCCATAATGTCAAAGATATAACAAATAAAATCCCTATGACCGCTAGCGCTCGCCAAACACATTCGCTTAATGAGCTTTCATTACGCTGTAGTTACAGCATACCTTTGCTTTGGGCGTAAAAAAAGATTGCTTCATTTACAAAGTCTGTCTTGCTCTCTACTTTGCTCAAGATCTCTGCTGCCTCAATGGTTGTACGGATTGCTAGTGTGCCGCCTCTGGTCTTTTTGCGTCCTGCGCCCTGGCGGGCTCCGCCTCTCTGTTTTTTCTCTTGAATCTCTTCCATTTCAAATTATCTGTTTTATTTATTGTAGATTATCAGAATAGTTCCAATTGCTGAATTGGTTTGCTGATGGCCCTTGCACTTTTCCCTGAGAATAATTCCATTTCTCCAAATTGCTTGTCAGTGATTTTCAAAATACCGATTTCGCCAGATTCGGGCAGAAAACTTTTTACGCGCTTTATGTGTACTGCTGCATTTTCAGCGCTGGGGCAGTGACGCAAGTATATTGAGAACTGGAACATAGCGAAACCGTCTTGGATAAGTTGCTTCCTGAAAGTGGCATATATTTTGCGGTCCTTCTTTGTCTCGGTTGGCAAATCGAATAAGACCAGCACCCACATAATCCGATACTCGCTAAACCTATCCATTACATTTCGGGATAGATGATTTTTCGTGATTCTCCACTGAAACATCGAAATAGTGAGGCTGTAGTAAATCCTACAGCTATCATCAGCGGACTGCGTTGACCATTAATGTTTACCTCAAGCACAGGAATAGTCAACAATTCTTGCTTTATGTTGTTTGTCAGCTCGTCAATTCTGCCGTACTGTTCAATAATAGACAACACAAGTCTGTCAACGTACGGTCTGTATGGTTCCATAATGTCATCGGCCAAACAATATGCATTGTACCGGTTATGATGATGTATTCCTAATGTCGGCAATAGTCCACTGGCCACTAATCCACGTGCAACAACTGCACGAAGAATTGCATAGCCGTAGTTCAGCAAGTTGTTGGGAAATGTGGTTTCGCGTGACCTGACGAAGTCTGGAATGTCCGTAAAAACATTGCGCCAATAATATACGGCAGCACGTCCTTCTATGTTGTCGGTGTCACCGCTTTTTACGGAATTGGCCCAAACAAGCATGTTCCCGTTTTCTTTTCCGACTGACTCAAGAACAGCTGCCTGATTTTTGATCTTGTATTGAATGGTTTGTTGCCATAGCTGTTTTTGAAGCGGAAGTGATGCGTCAAGCTGACATCTGAAACGCTCGTTTTGTGTGGTATTGCCGCATAGTGGTAGCAACAAACCTACAGGAAGATGGCTGTTGTCACAAGTAATCACTACTGCATTATTGGCCAGGAGTTCTTCCAAAGCACCGTGTGTTATAGTGATTTGCTTGTTGTCTAATACAATAACGCCAATATCTTCAATTGGAACAGTCCTTATAGTCTCTTCTTTGAAAGAGTCGGGTAGGTTGCTATTTTCCACTTCCGGCATCTTCACAATCAGCTGCTTGTTCCTGACGGAGAGGTATGCCGGATTGGTGAAGCAGAGCGTTCGCTTAATCATATTACAATTGCATTAGTTTATAATTGCCTATACGGTCAACTGACAATGGAATACAGACTTCTTTTATCATTTCACCTGTAATGGCTCTTTCCATCTTATTCTGTGTTGAATACTCACTCTTATCAATTATTAATGAAGCTACAGAATGCAATACAAAGAAACATTGTATTGTGCCAGATGATATCATCTTGTAAACTCTCTTCTTGTCAATGTTTGTGACTCCATTATTAATTTCTTCTTTTGTCGGAACATACACTAAATCATTCGGCGAGAGTATAAATAATAGTCTATCCTCATTGCTGATGTCACCATTGCTTATCATTTGTTGTACTAATGTACCCTTCCATTCTTTTCCCGACTGTTTCTGGCAGTCAATTACTTGGTTCAACGGAATAGTAAAGAATTTCCGTTTTTTTTCGCCATTGGCAAGTGTTGTCTCAAAGACAGTAAAGAATAGGTTAGTTCCTTTGTCTCCCTCAACGAATTTCTTGGATTTGTTGCCTGTCTGTCCTATAGCAAACTTGTCGGCTTTTTCGTAACGACGGACAGTCCTGATAGGCTTGTGCTTCTTACCGCCGTTAAGTGCTACAATGTTACTGTTCATCTTATCAATTCCGTCTGCAGAGAATGCTAATGCGGGGTTGTTGTCGTTATTGGCAAGATGATTCAATAATATAGTACGTATTCCTGAATCTGTGATTGCATTGATTTTCTTTACAGCATCATCATATTTCACCACTTTGTCAAAGTATGTAATCAAATCGCTCAAGAAACGAGTCGCGAAGTACCGGTCTTTAGTGTCGGCGGAATAATAGTACACTTCAATCTTGCCGCTTGCAGCATCTGACCATACATCAGCATTGTCTGCAAAGTATTTGACGATAGCCTTAACATCAGAGCCTTGCTCGCGTAACTCTTTTACTTTTGCCTTTATATCTTTGTCAACAATCAGCAGATTCTGTTTTAGTGCATCTTTCAACGAGACGTATTTTTTAAAGCGAAGATTTACCTCGCCCCACACTGTATCCTTATGCATTGACTTTCGGATAGCCCAGCTGTCTCCCTGGCTCTGTTTGTCTATAATCTTTTTACCGTCAACGTAATGTTGGTAGTGGTTGACGGTTTTGTTGATTACACGCAGATTTTGTTTGAAGCTAACTATTATCTCTTGTAATGCTTGTCTCACATCTTGATTGAACGTTGGCCACGGCTTTTTGAATTCTTTGAATACATTCCTTTCTTTACCGTTAACAGTAATGGTTTCCACCTTACGGAGTTTATACGACAAAGCGTAACGGTTTTCTTTGTTCTTTGATTTGGCAGCCTCGTTGTTCAGAAGGTTGATATGGTCGCGTGAGGCGCAGGCAATTACTATTGCGTCCATTGCGTGATGTCTGTGGTCTATACGTTTCTTGCTGAATCCCTTCTGCATATCAAACGGAACGGTTGGGATGATGTGCCCTTGGACGCTGGTAGTAGTGAATGCGTTGGAATTGGTTATTTGATTCATACGCTCAAAACGTGGCAGTATGATAGAATTCCAGACATCATTAACGCCCCAATCTTGTTTAAGGCGGTCTGTGATGGTTCCATTGCATACTATCAGATTCTTTGATATTGCCTGTTCTTCTAACTGTCCGTTTTCCTCACGTACTCGTACAATGTTAGAAAGGATGTTCTTTACAAATGAACTTATGTAGCGGCTGTCGTTCATCTGTCTTTCAATGAATTGGTCTGGAATCTCATCCATAAGCAACCTTTTCATTTTAGATTTGTTGCTTGAATAATGCTTGCTTACAAAATCCCTGTATTCATCTGCGGTAAACACTTTGACAAAGCGGCCTTTGGACAATTCAACTTTCTCTCCGCTGTGAGATGTGATGAATTCCATTCCAAGCTTGTTGTCTTTTAATTTGTTAATTTCGGACTCACATATTACTTTGTTGCTGAACGAATCATCAAAGAAACGAGATTGCGGAATAATGTGCTCTATCTCGTAATCCGAGGTAAACAGTCTGGCAAGTGGAATCATCTCGCCTGTGTACGGAGATTGGTATTTCTGGTCTAGCCAAAGTTTGTAACGAATGATTTCAGAGCGGGTGGGGCGTTTTGCAGAATCTGCATTTGATAGATTACTGAATATTGCCTGTATGTCTTGAGGCATTTCAGAATTATCTAATACTTCCTCCTCATATATCTTTAGCAAATCCTGCTGGCTTGGGGAATATGGCCTTACCCCCTCAATAGCAAATTCTGGGTTCAGAAACTCACTAAGCAAAACTTTTATACGCATATTCTCTTCTTCATTTCTAGTTATGCGCTCTGTCATCTTTTTGCGTTCCTGTGCGGTATGTTTCATTTCCCTGCCCAGTTCTATGTGAATCTCATCAATTGTATCCGCCTGTTTCCATATGTCGCGTACTGTACGCATCGTTTCAGTAATAACTTTTTCAACTATAGGATTCCTAAGTGAATGTTGTTTGAAATTGGAGAGCCATCGGTCTATGTCTGATGGCGATTCCCATTTCTGTATGTCTGACGCTTCGGAATGTCTTCCATAAACAATGTAACAGGCTAGCCAGACAGGAAGTCCACAGAACATACTCTCGTCTGTTAATCTAATGGCTTTTTCTCTGACCCGTGATTTGATTGACTCATCATATTCACCTGTTATGATTTTGCCAATTCTGTCTTTAGTCTGTTCTTCTATTGCGTCGTATGTCCAATATCTCCCTGTACGCATCAGTGGTAACAATTTCTTGAGCGCTTTCTCCGAATATGATGCGTAATCGTCCTCGTCAAATTTAACTTTGCTTAGTTTGTGAATGGATTCGACTGAAAAATAGTTTTTCAGTTCAGGATATATGCCAGTGTTGGATTCCGAGAATACCTTGTCAATTTCGGCTTTGGTCTTTACTGAATAAAGCAGATGCCAGATTTTCCTTTCCAACTCGGTTGTGAGCTTGTCTTTCTCTGTCTTGTCAAGTTTTGCCAATATGGCTGCTCTTGTCTTGTTACAGGGATATGGTTTGTCCTCAACATAGTTCCAACGATATTTATGGATTGACTTTTTATCAATATGCAAACCATCTTGAAGAAGTGTTTTCTGTTCAATTTCCTTGCGGTCATTGAGCCATTCAAACAATCTCTCATAGTCTGAGCTGTCTTTGAGAAACATATTTGTGGCATCGTAGTCGTAGTATATTTTTCCTGCTTCTGAATGCTCTTTCTCTATGATTCGTAAATTAGAAATGAACTGCAAAAGCCTGAATTCCTGGAAGTATGGATTTGATTTCGGAACACACTTGATAGGATATGCCTTTCCGTCTTTGTCATATCGTTTCTCGTATGAACAATCCGCAATGGCGGATTTCTTGCTCTTCAGTGGGCGTTGGTAGAACAAGATATCGTCAACCAGTAAGTAAGAGAAGTTGCGGTTGATTATGTTGTTGCGGTAGTCATCGTTGCTGGGATACAGTTCCTCAACGCATTGAACGTATAAATCCCTGTCTTTTAGCTCAGGAATAAACTCTGTTTGCTTCTCGACAATTCTTTTTAACTCATCGCGATAGTAGTTTCTCTCTATGACCCTTATTAATTTCCCGTTTATCTTTTGGTCGGGGTTGTTGAGCAATGCGTTGTAGATGTTTTCTCCGACAGTCATATCGCTCTTGTCGATTATGCTTTCGGTCTTCTTTTTCATAAGAGTCCAGTCATCCTCTTTGGGCAATCTGAATGAACGCTTTTCCTTGCCATCCTTATCAACCTTGACCGTACCATCATCATTCAGATCAGTTGTTACTATGAACTCCTTTGTCTTGCCAATCCAATCAAGCGGTTGACTGCTGGTACGTCTGTAAATCCAACCGTTTTCCAGAATAACATTATACCATATATCCTTACCTTTTCTATCACCAGAATCCTCAACTCCAACTACTTTCAACTCATAGAACTCCACTTTCTGCTTTTTTGTGTCGTTTCCCTCGTCTTCACCACGAAGCTGGAAATATCCTCTTTTCTGATTGAAATTCAGCAAGAGCCAGGCAAGCTCCTGTTTGCTGATTGGTCGTGTCAGTGCTTTCTTCCTAAGGTAATAGATAGTCCAGTCGTATGGGATTCTTTTGCCTTCTGCAATGAGTTCTGGGTGCCTTAATGCAAATTCCTCCAGCATTTCCTTATAGGACTCCATAAAAATGAATTTCCTATCGCACCAGGCAAGTTTTGGCTCTGTACCTTCAAGGATTTTTCCATAATGGTCAAGAAGGTTGGAGTAGTGTCGGGGAAGGAATCCCATTACTTCCAGAACTCTGTGTAAACGCTCACGTCTTAATAGACAACGCTCACGCAGACGACGTGTTCCGCGAAAACCGGTCCGGTCTTTAGTCTGAGATACAGAATTGCCTTTCTCGAAGTCGCCCATAATAGAGGCGTCCATTGGTATTATTCTGCTGCCTGCAGCTTCAATTCCTTGTAGTTGGAAAGACTTGTCTTCATTGTTGTCGTCAGCCGTAATAACAGCCCATCCAATACTATTGGTGCCCAGGTCTAATCCCAAAATCTTTTTCATATATGCTGAATGATTTATTATTTTTATTCAAAAACTTGTTGTTCCAAAAAATAGTTGTATGTTTGCATCACAAATGAAGCTATTCACAATAAGGATTATTCCGTTGTGAAAACATCCAAGTTCGGGCCGCTATGCGGCTCGTCTTTTTTTCTTGTTTTTTGTCTCTCTAAACTTCATGCTTATTCAGCTTCGTTAAGATCTGTCAGCCTCAACCGAATCAACGGCAACCTATCCGCTACCTCCTTAATAGGGAAGTCACCCAAACCTGTCTCTAAGACGTTGGGGCTGATAATCTCCTCGTAGTATTGATGGTAATGTACATCATCAATTATGCGCAAGGTGTGCAGACGGTGAATGGTGGCGGCTATGCTTATTCCGTATTTCAGCCTTACGTTAATCAGCTCGTCTATGTGGACGTCTGCGCGTGAATTGCCGAAGCGGCGGAATACGCATTGCCGTGGCAACAACATAGCGCAGGCAAAGCATTCGCACAGACGTTCCTTGTCTGGTTGCTTCAGTGTGGCGGAGTAGGGCAGCTCTGGCAATGAGTTGGTGTAGGCGGAGAATTCTTCTTCGGATATAGGATTGAGCCTCAACAGCAGATGGGCAAGCTCGTGCAATGCGGTAAAGCGCTTGCGCTCTGTTGTCTGGTTGTTACGGCTGTTTACTATAATAATAGGTGTGGTGCCATTAATAAATGTTGAGACTCCGGCTATGCAGGTGTCGTCTATGTCAATCTCTATAATGTGAATGCCGTAATCCTGCAGTAGCTCATATACGGAGAAGATAGGCTGAAGACCGATGCTCCATTTTCTCCTGATGCGCTCTGCGGCCAACTCAAGGTCTGGGTAGTTGCGCACTGTAGTTCCTTTTAGCGGATTCTTGAAGCTGATCTGTTCTGGAATGTTGTTGTTTAGCTCCATATAGTCCTGCACAGCTGCTATCACTTGCGTCTCAATGGCCATACGCTTTTTGGCAGGGGTGTTTTGCTGGAACCTGAATTCAAACTTACCTATTTTTAAGTCGTTCTTGAAGAAATACTCAACCGGCACCATACAGGCTTGCGCTATGGCTGCAAGCGTTTGCTCTGTGGGTTGCATCAGCCCACGCTCAATTTTTGAGATTGCCATCCTGCTTACTGCATATTCGCCCATCCGCGCTGTCATCTGGCTCATTGAGAGCCTGCGTATCAGACGCGCGTTCTTGATTTTGTTAGGATTAATAACTTTCATCGCTATAGTGTGAGGTTTACAAATATAGGTAGTTTTTTGATGATTGTAAACAAATGGGGATATTTTTTCTTAGCATAGCTTGAAAACCTTACCACCTTACCGATAAGAATTTCTAAAAAAACCGTTCTTCCTGGCAATTCCGCAAGGTTTCTCCGTGGAGGTGTGCGGGACTATCCGCGTAGAAGCCGGTAAGCGAGTAGGGACGCAGGCCGTAAAGAAGTGCGGGTGTCTGAGCGTAGCGAGTTCCGCACTTTAGGCCGGAGTCCCGTATGAGCAGGCTTCGGAGCGTATTGTCCCGCACACCTTCACGGAGAAACCGCTAAAGCCCGTAACCGGCAATTTCCCTAAATTGCCGACTCCATCTTTCAAAATGCCATTGCTGACGGCGATTTTTCAACAGAAAGCATAAAAACACGTTTTTATTTGCGCAATATGAAAAATAGGGGGTAAATTTGCGTGTCAAAAATAAAAACCTACAGTAATGAAGCATAATTTTTGCGCAGGTCCAGCCGTCCTTCCACAGGAGGTAATCGAGAAGTCAGCCCAGGCTGTTAACGATTTCGAGGGTACAGGTATCTCAATTCTGTCAATCAGCCACCGTTCAAAGGAGTTCAAGCCGGTAGTTGACGAGGCAGAGGCTTTGGTAAAGGAGATACTCTCAGTTCCAGAGGGTTATTCAGTACTTTTCCTTGCCGGCGGTGCCAGTATGGAGTTCTGTCGCGTTCCTTATAACTTCCTTAACAAGAAAGCCGCTTATCTGAACACCGGAGTCTGGGCAAAGAAAGCCCTGAAAGAGGCAAAGGCATTTGGCGAGGCCGTAGAGGTTGCATCGTCGGCAGATAAGAACTATACATACATCCCAAAGAACTTTGAGATTCCGGCCGATGCGGATTATTTCCACTTCACCACCAACAACACCATCTACGGTACTGAGATTCGCAAGGATCTGGACAGCCCGGTTCCATTGATATCGGATATGTCTTCAGACATCTTCTCACGTCCGATAGATGTGAGTAAGTATAATTGTATATATGGTGGCGCACAGAAAAATCTGGCTCCTTCAGGTATGGCATTCGTGATTGTAAAGAACGATGCACTTGGCAAGGTGGAGCGTTACATACCTACAATGCTGAACTACCAGACCCATATTGACAACGGCTCAATGTTCAACACACCTCCTACATTTACAATTTACGCAGCTATGGAGTCACTCCGCTGGCTCAAGGCCCAGGGTGGTGTAGAGGAGATGGCAAAGCGCGCCAAGGTACGTGCCGATATGCTCTACAGCGAGATTGACCGCAACAAACTGTTTGTGGGCACCGCAGTTGAGGAGGACCGCTCTTATATGAACATCTGCTGGGTAATGGCCGAGGAGTACAAGGAACTTGAGGAAGACTTCCTGAAGTTCGCTCAGAGCCAGGGCATGGTTGGAATCAAGGGACACCGTTCAGTTGGTGGTTTCCGCGCATCCTGCTACAACGCACTGCCAAAGGAGAGCGTGCAGGCGCTGATTGATTGTATGAAAGAGTACGAGGCTAAGCATTAATAAATAAAAGAGATAATATTATGAAGGTTCTGCTTGCTACGTCAAAGCCCTTTGCAAAGGTTGCTGTTGACGGAATACGTCAGATTGTTGAGGAGGCTGGGTTTGAGCTGGCTCTGTTGGAGAAATATACCGAGAAGGCTGCATTGCTTGAGGCTGTTGCCGATGCCGATGCCATCATTATCCGTAGCGATATTATAGATAACGAGGTATTCGATGCTGCCAGGAAGCTTAAGATTGTGGTTCGCGCAGGTGCCGGTTACGACAATGTTGATCTTGTATCTGCCACCGCTCACGGTGTGTGTGTAATGAACACTCCCGGACAGAACGCCAATGCCGTGGCTGAGCTGGTATTCGGCCTTATGGTATATGCCGTACGTAACTTCTACAACGGAACATCAGGCTTCGAGCTGATGGGCAAGAAACTTGGAATTCACGCATTCGGAAACGTAGGCCGCAATGTGGCACGTATAGCCAAGGGCTTCGGTATGGACGTATATGCATACGACGCATACTGCCCGAAGGATGTAATTGAGGCCGCAGGCGTTCACGCCGTTGACAGTGTGGAGAAAATGTACAAGCAGTGCCAGTTTATATCGCTGCACCTGCCGGCAACAGACGAGACCAAGAACTCTATAGGTAGGGCTCTTGTGAACCTTATGCCAAAGAATGCGGTTCTGGTCAACTCTGCCAGAAAGGAGATAATCAACGAGGACGAGCTCATTCAGCTTATGCAGGAGCGCGACGATCTGAAGTTCGTCACCGACATTCAGCCGGCTGCGTTCGCAAAGCTTGAGGAACTCTTCCCGAACAGATATTTCTCAACACCTAAGAAAATGGGTGCCCAGACATCCGAGGCCAATGTCAATGCCGGTCTTGCAGCCGCAAGACAGATTGTGGGCTTCATCAAGGATGGATGCACCAAGTTTATGGTGAATAAGTAACTCTGGCTGTTGGCTGTTGGCCGATGTCTACCCTCCGCTTCTGACTACCAAAGGAGAAACGGAGGATTTGTTTTCTAAAATAATATCATTATGGCAATAGTAAAACCATTCAAGGGCATACGCCCACCGAAGAGTCTTGTAGAGAAAGTACAGAGCCGTCCTTACGATGTGCTTAACTCAGAAGAGGCCCGTGCAGAGGCCGAGGGTAACGAGATGTCGCTTTATCACATCATCAAACCCGAGATAGACTTCCCGGTTGGTACCGAGGAGACAGACCCGAGAGTATATGCCAAGGCTGCAGAGAATTTCGCCAAGTTTCAGAAAGAGGGCTGGCTGGTTCAGGACGACAAGGAGCAGTACTATATCTATGCTCAGACAATGAATGGCAAGACACAGTACGGCCTCGTTGTAGGCGCATACGTGAGCGATTACCTTACCGGCAACATCAAGAAGCACGAGCTGACACGTGCAGACAAGGAGGAGGACCGTATGAGGCACGTGCGTGTGAACAACGCCAACATAGAGCCGGTGTTCTTTGCATATCCCGATGACAGCGTGCTGGATGCTCTTGTGGCAGACTACACAATGAGCGAGCCTGAGTATGACTATGTTGCCAAGGGCGATGGCTTCCGCCACAGACTCTGGATCATTGACAAGCCACAGGATATTAAGACCATTACTGAGCGCTTTGCGGCTATTCCGTCGCTCTACATAGCCGATGGACACCATCGCTCTGCGGCTGCCGCTCTGGTAGGCGCAGAGAAGGCACGCCTGAATCCGGCGCACAACGGAACTGAGGAGTATAACTACTTTATGGCCGTATGCTTCCCTGCAAGCCAGCTAACAATCATTGACTATAACCGTGTGGTCAAAGATCTGAACGGAATGAACTCTGAGGAGTTCCTGAAGGCGCTTGAGAAGAACTTTGTTGTTGAGAAGAAAGGCACCGACATATTCAAACCGTCAGAGCTGCACACGTTCTCACTCTATCTGGAGGGCGAGTGGTATAAGCTGACTGCAAAGGCTGGCACATATAACGACAATGATCCGATTGGCGTGCTCGATGTGACAATCTCGTCGAATCTTATTCTGGACGAGCTGCTTGGCATTAAGGATCTGCGCCGTGACAGCCGCATAGACTTTGTGGGCGGCATCCGCGGTCTTGGCGAGCTGAAGCGAAGGGTTGACAGCGGTGAGATGAGGATGGCTCTGGCTCTGTATCCGGTGTCAATGAGGCAGCTTATGGATATTGCAGACAGTGGCAACATTATGCCGCCAAAGACCACCTGGTTTGAGCCAAAGCTTCGCTCAGGTCTGATAATTCACTCTCTGGACTGATTGGTATAACAAAACAAGCTGGCGTGGCTGCTGCCTTCGCCGGCTTTTTAACTTAAAAAGAAGTATGAACCTGATTACATTGTTCAAGAAAATCTGGCCGTTCGTAAAGCCTTACAGATGGCTTGTACTGGCCACGTTGATTCTTACGTTCATCACATCTCTTATGGCACAGGTGAATGCCGTTGTGCTGGACAAGACTGTGGATGCTGTAAACGTTCTTGTAGGAGCTGCCGACTTTGAATGGAGCAAGGCTGCAAAGATACTGACGGTAATTAGCATAGTGCTTCTGGGAAAGGAAATCCTGTCGGCCGTACTGTCGTTCGCGCAGAAGTATTTCGGCGAGCGTATGAGGATTATGGTATCAAAGGACTTGGCACAGGCCGTTATTGAGAAAATCCTTACATTCAAGATGGCGTTCTTTACCGCCGACAACAATGAGCCCGGCAAGCTGCAGACCCGTATTGACCGTGGCGTGGAGAGTCTGTCAATGACCGTCAGGAATTTTTTCATAGACCTGCTGCCTATGTGTACCAGTGCTATTCTGGCACTTATTCTGATGTTCGCGGCAAATGTATATGTGGGCATTGTGGCTCTGGCCATACTTCCCATTTATTTCCTGATAACACAACGTCAGGCTATCAAACTGAGGGGGTGGCGCAGGAATATGCGTCAGTACCGTGAGAGCAAGAGCCACGGTATAATGAACATCATAGAGAGCATAACTGTAATAAAATCGTTCAACCGTGAGCGTATTGAGGGAGACAAGCAGCTTGACCTGCAGAACAAGGTAACCGACAATCAGCTTGAGACACGCCGTCTGAGCTACACTTTCGATGGCTTGAAGACATTTGTTGAGCAGGTAGGTACGGTACTGATAATTATTCTTACTGCATATCTGGTACTGATTGAGTATCCGGGTATGACAATCGGTAAGATTATGTATCACGTTATGCTGTTCGGCAATGTGTCCGCGCCTATCCGTCAGCTGCAGCGTATATACGATGACATTAACGATGCCCTTATCTATGCCGAGGGATTCTTTGACATCCTTGATTCCGATAACCAGCAGGAGACCAGCGGCAAATATCGTCCTGACCACATAGAGGGACGCTTTGATCTCAAGAATGTGGATTTCTCTTATCCGAACGGAAACAAGGCTCTTACAGACATCAATATGAGCATTACGCCAGGACACATTACAGCATTCGTGGGTCTGTCGGGCGCTGGCAAGAGTACCATCATTAATCTGCTAGACAAGTTCTATGAGCCTCAGACGGGTAGCGTATGTCTGGATGGAGTGGATTTGCGCGAGTGGGACACTCATTATCTGCGCGAGAATATAGGTCTGGTGTTGCAGAAGAACCACATCTTTGATGGTACGGTAGAGGAGAATATTCTTTACGGCTGCCCTGGCGCATCGCACGAGGATGTAGTAGAGGCTGCCCGAAAGGCTTATATACTTGACCAGATAGAGAGTCTGCCGAATGGATTCCAGACAAAGGCATTGCTTATGTCTGGCGGTCAGCAGCAGCGAATAGCCATAGCGCGTCTGTTCCTGAAGAATCCTCCTATTATTTTCCTGGATGAGCCAACCGCAAGTCTTGATGCCGTGGCCACCGAGCAGATTCGCAACAGTATTGAGGCAATCAAGAAAGACCGTACGGTAATCATCATATCGCACAATCTGTCACAGATCATTGACAGCGACTACGTTTACGCGCTTAAGAACGGCCACGTGGAGCAGGGTGGTATCCCAGAGGAGGTGTATCGTCAGGGCGGTATCTACAAGGAGATTGTGGATGCATCGGCACGTAGCCTGAACATTGAGAAGATTGCCGAGTGCCTGGCCTCGGACGATGACATTGAGAATGCCGGAGCCAAGGAGAATGCTGAGGCCTGAGCCGTCTCAGACGTGAGGCTTTATAGCAGGAACTCCGCAATCAGCACCACAATACAGCAAAGCAAAGCCTCGGGCAGAAGCCCCAGGCCTAGCCAGGCGCCTGCTATTCCAATGACGAAGGCAAGCGCTCCGGCAATGGGAGAGCCGGTGGCCTCCATTATGGCTGGGAAAGTCATGACAGCGAGGGTCACGTAGGGCACGTAATACAGAAAGCTTCTGATGAACTGGTTTTCTATGCGCTTGCGTATGAGCGTTACGGGGATGATGCGGATGATGTTGGTCACCGCAATGGTAATGGCAAGGTAAATAATAAGATGCGTCTTTTCCATACTATCCCTTAATTACTGCATTCCCTTAGGCCCGATTGTTCCGGGTTTTGTTGATACCGGTCTCAGTAAGGCTGCCGCTGCCGAAATTACAATTGTGAGTATTATAGTGTGCGTGCCTGAGTTGATGCCTGGTGTGAAGGGCAGGGCAGAGCATAGCCAGCTCAGGATAAATCCCGTCAGGACGGCACCCAGCACGGCCTTGTCTTTCTTTGCCGGGGGAATAATGATGGCGATGAACATTCCGTATAGCGCCACACTCAATGCCGATACTATGTTCGCGGGCAGCGCTCCTCCTGCTATGATTCCCGATGCTGTGCCCGTTGCCCACAGGACGCCTGCTATGAGCATTGCTCCGTATGTGTATGATGGCGCCAGATACCCCTTGTAGGCTATGGAGATGCCAAAGACTTCGTCGGTTATGCAGCAGACCACCAGAATGCGTTTCCATTGAGGCGTATCGGGAGCGAACTTCTGTGTGAGTGAGGCTCCCATAAGCAGATACCTGAGGTTGGTGATGACGCACATAAGCGCCAGCTCGGCGAATGTGGCTTGTACGGAGATTAGTGAATATGCTCCATACTCACCGGCTGAGGCTCTGGTAAACAGACTGCAGATGAAACCTGCAAAAGCTGTCAGTCCGGCCTTTTTCGCGATGATGCCAAGCGAGAATGCCACGGCAAAATAACCGAGTCCGATGGGTATTCCATCCCTTAGCCCCATCAGAAATGGTGATTTGGCTCGCTTTGGTACACTGACGGACTTATCTTGCATCGTAATATACTTTTGCGACTGCAAAGGTAGCCATAATATGTTGTAGGCAATAGCCGATTTATATCTTATTTTTCACTATCTTTGCGTGAATTATAATTATATGTGTATGAAGAGTTCACGTTTTGCCGTTATGGCGCTTCTGCTTCTTTGTGGCGCATCATCAGTCAGCGCGCAGAAAGAGATTGGCATTGATATTGACGCCAAGGCTCCATCAGGTTATATAGACCCGATGCTTTACGGGCAGTTGTTTGAGCATATATATTTTTCTGCCAACAATGGAGTGTGGCAGGAACTGATTTACGAACGCTCGTTTGAGCCTGAGCATTATCCTGGGATTCATCCGCGAGATGGCTATTTCGACGGTTGGTTTATGGACGATGATCAGGTGCTTCATTCACCTACGCGATATGAGCAACCATTGAAGGTGGCAACTGTCTATACCGACGATTATGATATCACAATGGATGTGAACTGGCGCTCATACCGTCTGGCAAGGAGGGCCTGGAGCGGCGGATTGCTTGATATGCGTATAGCTTTCAAGAATGGCGAGAATGATGAGCCATACTATTTCCGTCTGCACGACCCGAAGTACGAGGCACGTATCCTGAACACCGCTCAGACAGAGTCGCAGATACAGGCTGCCGAGCAGGCTGCCGCACGTCAGTCTTTGCAGCAGTCGCTTGTACCTGATTTCTCCATATCGGCGATGACGGAGAAGGAGAGCGCCGGCTTTGGCGGCAGGACCAGAAAGGTGCGCGCTCTCGATGCGCTGGTATCGAAAACCGCGACAGAGGCTCAGGTTAATGAGAACCGCGACTGGCATAAGCTGCGCATCTCCTGCGTTAGCGGCAGCGTAAAGGTCTATTGGGATGGCAAGCAGGTGCTGAAGTATTCAAAGATGGCTCAGAAAGGCCAGAATGACATAGTCCTTTGGGTGAATTATACCGAGGCTTTGTTCCGTAACATAAAGGTTACATCGATGAACGGACAAGAGGTCTTTTTTGAGGGCACGCCAGACGATGTGCGCATTCCGGATGTGGCTCCGCAGTGGAACAGCTTCGGCGACGGCCAGTTTGCCTTGGTGAAAGGGGATGCTGTCAATATGGACTATTCGCAGCAGGTGACCGCCATCAGGAAAAGCGGTGTGGCTCAGGGACCTCAGAACGTAATCAAAGGTGAGAAATACATTGGCTATATTTATGCGAAGGGCAGCGGCACACTCTCTGTGGAGATGCGTAATGGCGATAAGGCTGTGGCATCCTGTAAGCTTGGAGTACCTGGCGGTGCCTGGAAGAAGTTTGAGTTTGAGATGATGTCGCCAGACTATGAGGGCGATGCTGACTTTGCGGTATGCGTGGAGAACGGTACCGTTCAGATAGATGAGGTGAGCCTTACTACTAAGACAGGAAAAGACCTTGGCGGTTTCCGCCCGGATATCTTCAATGCGGTTAAGGACCTTCATCCAACCTGCCTGAGATGGCCAGGAGGCGGCTATGTAGCTCAGTATGACTGGCGATGGGGCATAGGTCCGCAGGAGCAACGCCAGCGCTGGCCGCACTGGATGTGGATGGACTATGACCAGAATGCTTTCGGTACTGATGAGTACATCCGTTTCTGTCGTGAGATTAATTCCGAGCCGGTAATAGTGGTGAGCGTGGGCTTTGACCGTCCTGACGAGGAGCATGAGGCCATCTTCCAGAATGCGCTCAACTGGCTTCGCTACTGCAACGCTCCGGCTACAGACGAGTGGGGTGCCAGACGTGCCGCCAACGGACACCCCGAGCCATACAACGTGAAGTATTGGGAGATAGACAATGAGATGTGGGAGATGGGCATAGAGAAGTATGAGAAATCGGTAATAGAGTTCTCTACCGCTATGCGTGAGATTGACCCAAGCATAAAAATCATTGCCTGTGGCGGTTTTCAGGAGGATGAGGAGTTCATCAAGCGTTCAGGCAACTATTTTGATTATCTGAGTCTGCATCACTATGAGGGCGCCAATGGCTATGCTACTGGTCCTGTACGTCTTGGTCAACAGTATGACAGATATGCTAAAATGATTGCCGAGAGCCCGAATCCAAACATAAAGCTGTTCATCTCGGAGTGGAATCTGAACAGTACTGACTGGCGAACCGGCCTGTTTGCAGGAGGTTTCCTGAATATGTGCGAGCAGAAGGATGTTGTGGCAATGGGTGCAGCCGCGCTGTTCATCCGCCGTACTGACTCGCCCGACTGGAACAATGCCTTCATCAATTTTGATTACAAGGATTTGTTCGTTGCTCCAAACTATCAGGTAACGAATCTATGGTATGACCATTATTCCAAGTACCGCCTGTCATACACAGGCGAGACTGGTGATGTGAGTGTGGCCACTACAATGTCGGAGAACGGACGCGATGTGATAGTAAAGGTGGTTAATCCTACGGATCAGCCATATACTCTGAAGGTTAATGGCAATTGGAAGAGCCTTGAGGGTGCCGCTTATGATTTTTATGCTCCTGGTGACCTTATGGCCGCTAATAGTATGGAGAATAAGAATGCCGTGGCGCTGAGGCACGCGGAGCCTGTTGTGACAGATGGCAATGTGTCTTTGTCAATTGAGCCATACTCAGCAGGAGTCCTTACTGTAAAAATGTATAAATAAACAGAAAATGAGAAGGTTTTTGACATTAGTCTGTGCTTTGTTGTCAATGTGCGGAGCCAGTGCGTCAGGTCTGACGCTTGAGGATTTGTTTGTAACCGGAGGCGAGAGTGACATCAGGGTAAGTCCGGGTGGAGATACAGTGACGTTTGTGGCAAGCTCCATATCTAGCCATTATGACAAAAGCTGTGATGACTGGCTGTATTGCGCTTTCTCAAGTATGAATGACTTTAAGTTCTTCTTCAATATAAAGAAATCTACTGTGAAGTCAGGCCAGAGATATACCCTGAAAGATATGGATGCCGAATTCACTTACGGTATAATAGGCAGCGGGTATGTGATACCGGTTGAGTGCAGTTTCATTATGACATTGTCAGAGGATGGAATGACCGGAATTGAGGCTATGATGCTTGGAATGGACAGCATTGTATATAATGTGACATATCAGGAGGTTGCTATTCCAACGGAGTATAATGATGTGGATCTGGTCTTCGATGTGGCGGACCTTCGTGATGCCACCAGGCAAGGTGCGTTCCAGTTTGTTGGCGACAATGGTGAATACACCTTTGCACTTGCCGTAAAGTCCACTCATATACCTGGGGGCTACATTCCTGAGTATGTCTTGTCAAAAGGATACACATTCGCTACCGTAGGAGGAAAGAATATCCGGTTCGTAAAGATTGCCAACATAAAGGTTGACAAGATGAGCGGTGCTGATAATTACTCGTGCCATGCGGATTTCTATTCCTATGACGGCAACTGCTATCACGTTACATTCAACCACATCCGTCCGAACACCAGGGAGGCTGTGGTCTTGTCCTCATCTGACGTGTCAGTGAATGTTGAGACATTCGCCAGTAAGGGATATTCTACGGTGAGCGCCGATAAAGACAACTATCACGTGGAGATAGATATCCTGACAGAGGGCGGCGTGGGCAACTATTCAATGAGAAATGACAGCCTGCGCGATGTACGGATATATCAGCGCGTATCCTCAGACAGTCTTGTCCTTATACGTCTGTACGATAAAGGCGTAATAAATTTCGCCACCATAGATAATGGCTGGCTGTACATCTCGGGCGATATCCTTTCAAGAGATGGCGTGCTTTATTGTCTGGACCTGCTGTGCCTGAATCCACCTACATTTGTAGATACGATAATTCTCTCGAACGGGAAGAAGAGAAAGATGATGAGGGGCGGCCGTATGCTGATTCAGGATGATGGCCATACATACAATGCCGCCGGTCAGGAGATTCCATATGTTTATTATTAACTCTCAGCAGGATGGTTTCTATGGAAGAGATAACCAGAAGAAAGGCTATTAAGAGAATGGGGCAGACAGTGGCAGCCGCAGCCATCTGCGCTTCGGGCGTTGACGCTCTTGCTGCCTGTGCTCCGGAAAACAATAGAAAAATGAAAGTATTGCTTATAAACGGAAGTCCGCGAAAGAGCGGCAACACATACCGTATGCTGCAGGAGGCGGCATCGCAGTTGGAGAAGAACGGCATTGAGACAGAGATTGCCCAGATAGGTACAGGCGCTGTACGTGGATGTATTGCCTGCGGACAGTGCTCACAAGGCCGATGCGTCTTTGACGATGATGTATGCAACTCCATAATAGAGAAAATGGCCGGCTCTGATGCCTTGATTGTAGGCTCGCCGGTATATTATGGCGTACCTGCCGGCCAGGTGCTGTCGCTAATCCAGCGAATGGCATACGCTGGCGGCTCAGCTATGCGTGGCAAACCCGTAGCAGCCGTAACAGTATGCCGCCGTGGTGGCGCCACAGCCGCATTCCAGACCCTTCAGATGCCATTCCAGATGCTAAATATGCCAGTGGTTACATCGCAATACTGGAACATAGGCTACGGTATGACTCCCGGTCAGGTAGAGCAGGATGCCGAAGGCCTTCAGACAATGCGCACCCTTGCCGACAATATGGCATATATGCTCCATCAGTTCCAGACCGGCACCGCCAAGGCTCCCGAGCGCGAGCGCGGCATCGCCACCAACTTCATCAAGTAACTGTTTTTCCGGAGCAATCAGAGGCTGTTCTGGGGCGTCTCTCGGAGGAGCCGTTAAGCGAGTTACGCGTTTTAGCATTTCACGGCGTAGCGAGTAGGCTTCGTAGAGTCTAGCCCCAAAATAACCTCTGACTGCGTATTAAGTAGTAGTCCATGAAACCATTGCTAGAACAGGCCATTCAGTTTGTGCATTACTGCCCGCTTGCCCAACTTGCAATTGCTATGGCGATAGCGCTGATGGCGACGGCCAGCGCGTAGAAAGCCACTGTCTGGCCTTTCGAGAGGTTTGTGCCCAGGTACTTGAAGTCTTTGAACTCCTTGCGTTTCCACAAGGAGGTGTTCTGGCGGAGCCAGGTTGCGAATTCTGTGAGATTAAGCTCAGGATGTTCAGTGAAATAGCTCTGCGTGGCAACAGCCAGGGTGGGGGCATCCATCCAGCTGAAAGGCAGGCACCAGCTTACGGTATTGCCGCTCATTCCAAGGCAGACGGTGAACTCGTTCTTGTTGCCGCCTTTCCAGTAGGCGCGCTGTTGCTCCACGATTCCTATGCCTTGTGAGGCATCGAACAGAAGCACGAACACGTGAATCTGGCTGCTGGAGCCGCAGAAGGCGTTGATGCGGCGGAAAGCCTCCTGAGCGACGCTGTCAATGGCAACCGCCTCGCGAAGCTTGTTGCTGCAACAGATTACATTCTGGTGGCAGCCTGTGATTCTGGGGTAGGGTATCAGTCCAAGCTGCTCAGCCGTCTTGTCTGATATCTTCTTGTAATTGAAAATGGAGTTTGAGTAGCGTACCGGGTTGGAGTAGCGGCCGGTATAAGTGACAGTAATAGTATCATCCTCAACCGAGTTCCAGTCATAGCGCTGACCGCCGCCTCCGCTCACGCAGTTGATATGGTAGGGCGATATACCGTAGGGTGCAGTTCCCCAGCGCGAGCTGAGAGCCGTGAATGTACCGCTGTGAACAGACATAGACAAACCCGTGTTGAGAATCTGGAACCACTGGTCAGGATGCTTCACGAAACGGTGCCGGGTCTCCGTGTGAGCCCTTCCGTTCAGATAGACGGTTGTGGTATAGACCTGTCTCTCCACCCATGCAAAATGATGCTCCACCGCTACCACATAGCCGCTAAGATACTCCTTGACCTTTGCCACCCAATGCGTAAGAAGATACAGAATAACCTCCGCGGCCACTACAGAAAGAATGTAGAGCCACCAGTATTCCGTATCTCCCGTAAACTGGTAAAAAACCAGCATTGCCGCTACGGGCAGCAGATAGGCCAGCTTGTACAAGGCGGTAGTGTCAGAAGAGTTTCACCTCGTCATCAACACGGGTCTCAATCACCTTGTTGGTATAGGTAGAGCTGATAACCTTGTAGTTGATGCGGCTCTTGTTCTTGATGAACCATTTGGCAGGCATCGTCTCAAGCAGAGTCTCGTGCTCGCGGATGATGTCGAGCATACGCTGTTGCGATGTGGCAAAGGCACTGCGCTGTACCTCGATAGACTGCATCAGCTGCTTGTAGAGCGATGTGTCGAAATCAGGATTGGATTCCTGAATGAATTTGATGATACCCTCGCCATCCTTGCCGTATCGGCCTGAGATAAGTTCCGGATATATCTTCTCGAACGCCTCACGGTACTCTTTGGCTACACCTGCCTCCTGCTGTAGAATCTTCCACATCGTGTCGTGTACAGTTGTAATTTTCTCTTCCTGAGCTTTGGCTTCCTTGCGGAGCGCCACCTCGCGGTTGTTGTAGTTGAAGTACAGCGAAATCAGAATGACCGCCAGTACTGCGATAACTATTAAAAGGATAATCATATTGTGTGAGTTGTTTGTTACTGATATAGTCTGATGCGGACATCAATTCCTGTACCTTCAAGAAGAGTTACCACCTGCTGAATGTCGGTATTGCCGTAATGATACGGGAAGAGAACTTTCGGCTTGATGATATTGGCCACCTTGGCTATCTGCTCCGGTGTCATAGTGAAAGGCTGGTTGCACGGCAGGAAAGCCACATCAATGTTTTTGATATTCTCCATCTCGGGAATGTCTTCAGTATCACCTGCAATGTAGATTCTGATTCCGTCTATTGTAAGTATGTATCCATTGTCGCGTCCTTGCGGATGGAACTGTTGTTTCCCTTCTGATATGTTGTAGGCTGGAACCGCCTCAATCTTCCAACCGTCTCCAAAGGTCATCTCGTCTCCATTGGCCATAACATCGCCATAGCCGATTATGTCGTGTGAGTTCCGGTTGGCTATTACCTGCGTTCCGTCTTTGGCCAGCTGTGCCAGGGCCAGAGTATCGACGTGGTCGAAGTGCTCGTGTGTCACCAGAATGAAATCGGCTTTCGGTAACTGTGTGTAGTCAGTCTCAGGCTGTGCGGCTTTGGTCACAGGGTCAACATACAGCCATTTGTCGTTAATCATCATACGGATACTGCCGTGCTTGATGCAGTACATCCTGATTGTGGTCTTGCCTGATGTGAAGACATCGTCTGTAGGCTCGTACTGCTGCTCTGCCTTGGGCTTGCAGCCTGAAAGAATGCCTGCGATTGCGCACATTGTGATAGCGAATGTTTTAAAACTCATATTAATAATGTTTGTTGATTGTACTGCTCTCAATCCGACGTTGTCTTTGAATTGGTCAGACACCGCAAAATTAAAATATAATTTGTTAATAAACAGTTCTTGTATTAATTTTACATCGCTTGAACAGACATTATGTCCCAGCCTGAATAGAATAAACTTGTTTTGAATAAGATTATGAGAAAGATTGTGAGAATGTTTGGTCTGCTTGCAATAGCGTCTCTGCCGTTGATCTCTTCCTGCTCAGACGCCATTACAAGTCAGGTTAGTGTTACCGGAGGGGTAATTGATGGTGTGTCAGACCAGGAGATGAGCGTTTATAAAGGTATTCCTTTTGCCGCTCCGCCAGTAGGAGATCTGCGTTGGAAGGCCCCTCAGCCTGTGATTCCTTGGAATGGAGTCAGGGAGGCTAAAGAGTTTGGCAACAGCCCGGTTCAGGCAATGGGCAGGGATGGCAGTGAGGATTGTCTTTACCTGAATGTATGGACCCCTGCCAAGACTAAAAATGACAGACTGCCCGTTATGGTGTGGATATTCGGAGGTGGTTTCGCTATGGGAAGCTCGTCGCAGTTCAATGGCGCGCCTCTGGCAGAGAATGGTGTTGTCTTTGTAAGCTTGAATTACCGTGTGGGTACGATGGGCTTCTTTGCTCATCCAGAGCTCAGCGCCGAGAGCCCTGACCACGTTTCCGGAAACTATGGCATTCTGGATCAGATTGCCGGTTTGAGGTGGGTTCAGGAGAATATATCCAATTTTGGCGGCAATCCGGATAATGTGACGATATTCGGTGAGTCGGCCGGAGGAATCTCTGTAAGTATGCTTTGTGCGTCTCCGCTTGCCAAAGGACTGTTCCGCAGGGCCATATCGCAGAGTGGCGGCTCATTCGCTCCTGCCAGAAAGCACCCGTATCCAGGTGAGAATATGAGGATGCTGGCCGATTGTGAGCAGGAGGGACTGGATAAGATGAGAGCGCTTGGCTGTGCCTCAATAAAGGAGTTGCGTGAGCTGGCTCCAAATGCATTAGGCGGCGGCTTCTCAATGGCGGGAGGTGCATGGCCTCTGGTTGATGGCTATGTGATACCAGGAGATCAATATTCGATGTATGAGTCTGGAAATTATAATAATGTTGACATTCTGGTAGGATATAACTCTGACGAGGGCCTTAGTTTTGGCGCGACAAGAGATCCAGTGCAGCATATCAGGGACACACAAGACAGATACGGCAAATTTGCCGATACACTGCTCAAGGCATATCCTATTACAGAGACTGAGGTTCCCAAGAGCGGGCGTAATCTGACGCGCGATGTGGCATTCGGATGGCATACCTGGGCCTGGGCCTGCAAACAAGCCGAAAAGGGCGGAGCGAAAGTGTATCTGTACTATTTTGACCAGCATCCTGATTATCCGGAGGGCTCACCTATGTATGGACAGGGCTCACCGCACGGACAGGACGTGGATTTCGTATTCGGCAGCCTGCGTGAGCCGACGGCCCTTCCTACAGACCGGGCATTGTCCGACATAATGATTAAGTATTGGACCAATTTCGCCAAGACAGGGAATCCGAATGGTGAGGCATTGCCGGAGTGGCCTGAATTCAGTGGAGTAGGAGGCAAGGTGATGAACCTGGCTGGTGATACACCGTTTGCAGGACCGGTCCACGAGGAAGAGGCATTGAAAGTTCTTGACAGCTACTTCGCCTGGCTCCGTACATCGGAGGACTCCTCCTGGGCTAATGCCGGGGAATAGTAGAAACTGGTGATTTTTAGATGTTTTATGATTGAGCCGTGTGGTAAATGACATCACACGGCTCTTTCTAGTTAATTAGTATATAAAAATATTGATTGACTATGAAAATCACTATCTTTGCTGAATATAATAGGGGTACTGCCAAATATGCAATGTGAAGTGATATGATGACTGTTGAGGAAATCAGGCAATCTGCCGAAGAGGTTTTTTCTGTGGTGAGAGACAAATGTACCGACAAGGAGATGTCTCGTATCAGAGAGGCGTTTGAACTGGCCTTTGAGGCACACGGCCAACAACAGCGTAAGACCGGTGAGCCATACATTATCCATCCGATTGCTGTAGCACGGATAGTTGCCGAGGAACTTGAGCTTGGCGCCAATGCCGTGATAGCTGCATTTCTGCACGATGTGGTGGAGGATACGCCATATACGCTGGATGATATACGCAGTCGCTTTGGCGATGATGTGGCCTTCCTGGTTGATGTGGTAACCAAGCGAAAAAAAACTCAGGACGGTCAGTCAAAGCAGGTGGAGAACTTCCGGCAGATTCTGGATTCCGTGCATTATGATATACGTGCCTTGATGATAAAACTGGCCGACCGTCTGCACAATATGCGTACTCTCAGCTCAATGCGTACTGACAAACAGATGAAGATTGCCGGTGAGACGGATTTCTTCTATGCTCCGCTCGCTAACAGACTTGGACTGTATCACGTTAAGTCAGAGCTGGAGAATCTGTCATTCAAGTATCGCTGCGAGAGTGAGTATGAGACGATAGACAGACAATTGGCGGAGGATAGGGAACGCACGGACCCTGATGTCATTTCTTTCACCAACGAGATTGATGAGATTCTTAAAGCCAGAGGAATAAAGGCAAGGACTCAGGTCCGTTATCGCAAACCGTACAGCATATGGCGCGATATGAAGAAAAATGGCGTGGACTTTGCCAGAGTGGAGTTCAAGCACTATGTGCGTGTCATATATACACCGTCGGAAGGCTGGAGCGAGAAGGATACCAGCCTTTTCATATATTCCGTTTTGACAGACAGGTTTAAGGAACGTCCGGGAAGTGTGGTGAATTATATAGACACCCCTAAGGAGAATGGATATCAGAGCTTTCACGTGAAGCTTCTGGGGCGTCCAGGATGTTGGGAAGAGCTGCATATATCTTCTGAGAGAATGTTGCGCAACTCCCGTCTGGGATGCATCGTCAAGACAAACGAGGAGAGCATGCGCCAGTGGGTGAGCAAGCTTCAGGGCGTGTTGAGAGATATGGCGGAGCATCGCGATACAGAGAGTTTTATGGAGGGGCTTACCCGATCGTTATACAACGAGGATATTTATGTGCTTACGCCGAAAGGCCGTGTGGTGTTGCTGCCTCAGGGGGCCACAGCGCTGGATTTTGCGTTTGAGCTCCATACCGACATTGGAATGCATGCCCAGTATGCGCGTGTCAATGGAAAACTATGTTCTGTAAAGACTGAGCTTCACCGGGGCGACTGCGTGGAGATAGGCACAAGCAGTGAGGTGCACCCGCAACGTGATTGGATTGACAATGTGAAGAGTACAAAGGCCAAGAACTATTTGCTGGGAGTGATTGGGCACGATGATGTAGATAAATATCATCTTTGCCCGATATGTCATCCTCTGCCTGGCGATGAGGTGGTGGGCTTTAATGGGCCGGACGGCAAGATAACACTTCACAGGCGCAATTGTCCGGAGGCTATCAGGCTGGCATCGGAGCAGGGAGATGAGATTGTCTCCGTGAACTTTGAGAGTGATTGTGCGAAGACTTACATTATACGCCTTAATATTGTGGCTATTGACAGATATCACCTGCTACGTGATATTATTGACTGTATTGTTGAGCAACAGCGCTTGTCGATGGTTAATCTCAATACAGTGATGTCAGATCAGATAGTGAGCTGTATTGTTGATTTCGGCGTTCACTCGGCCGATGAGCTGGCAAGTACTATCCGGAATATCTCAATGATACACGGAGTTGACGAGGTGCAGAGACTGAATATTTGAATTCGATAATTATTAAGAGATATTGTTATGGCAAATTACGATTGGAAATTCTCTACCATTGGTGGAGTGACTAGAGTCAACATTGAGAGTGGCGAGGACATCGCGCATCTTGGAGAGTTGGATCAGAAGTTGTGGACTGTTCTTAGCTGCCCTGTGAAGGGACTTGAGCTTGATGAGGCCACATTGAGTATGATTGACGTTGATCAGGATGACAAGATTCACGTGAACGATGTGATTGCTACCGCCGAGTGGTTGAACAAAGCGCTTGGCAATCTGGATTCCCTTTTTAAGAAGGAGGACACCATTCCTTTTACAGCTTTCAACCAGAAAACGGATGAGGGTAAGCGCCTTCAGAAATCAGCCCGTCAGATCCTGTCGAATCTTGGTCTGAAAAAGGATAGCATCTCGGTGGCTGATACGTCAGACAGCATCGCTATTTTTGCCAAGACAAAGCTTAATGGTGATGGCATTGTGACTCCTGACTCAACCGATGATGAGGGCTTGAAGTCTGTGATCATTAATGCTGTGGCTGCAGTAGGAGGTGTACAGGACCGAAGCGGTGTGGATGGTGTGAATGCTGAGCTTGTTGAGAAGTTCTATGCCGAGCTGGCCGCATATACTGCTTGGATTGAGGCTTGCGAGGCCGATAAGGCTTCCATACTTCCTTACGGTGATGACACTGCGGCTGCATGGGCGGCTGTGGCTGCTCTCAAGGAAAAGGTGGCTGATTTCTTTATGCGTTGCAAGCTTGCCGACTTCCATAATGACAGTGAGGCCGTTCTTGATGTGTCAACAGAGAAATTAGGGGCAATAAGCGGCAACGATCTCTCTGCTTGTAATGATGAGATATCCACATATCCTCTGGCTAAGGTCAACAAGGAGCAGCTGCTTCCTTTGAACGGCGGCATCAACCCGGCGTGGAGAGATGCTTTTGCTACATTGAAGGCTCTTGTACTTGATGCCGGGTTCGCATCCAAGGATGCCATCACCGAAGGTGAGTGGACATCGGTACTGGCAAAATTCGATGCTTTCAATGCCTGGAATGGCGCAAAGGCAGGCGCATCTGTCGAACCGCTTGGCTATGAGGTTGCCAAGAGTATCCTTACAGCCGACAGGAAGGCTGACTTGCTGGCGCTTATTGACCAGGACCTTGCCCTGAAGGAGGAGAGCGAGTCTATTGATGAGGTTAACAAACTGACACATCTGTATCGCGATTTCTATTCATTGCTCTGCAACTTTGTGACAATGAGAGATTTTTATGCTCCTGGCGAGCTGGCGATATTCCAGGCCGGTACTCTTTATGTTGACCAGAGAAGCTGCGATCTGTGTATCAAGGTTAGCGATATGGGCAAGCAGGACGCTATGGCCGGATTGAGCAATATGTTCATTGCTTACTGCAATTGTGTATCAAAGCTTAGCGCCGAGACAATGACCATTGCCGCTGTGATTACCGATGGTGACGTGAATAATATACGAGAGGGCAAGAACGCGATTTTCTACGACCGCAACGGACTTGACTGGGATGCCACTATCATTAAGGTTGTGGATAATCCTATCAGTATCCGTCAGGCTTTCTGGCGCCCTTACCGCAAGTTCGCACAATTCATTGAGAATCTGGTGAACAAGACCGCATCTGACAAAGATGCCAAGGCGATGGGCGATTTGACCTCAAGCGTAACAGCCAAGGCTGAGGGTGGTGAGGCAAAGCTGCCGTTCGATATCGGTAAGTTCGCTGGAATTACAGCCGCATTCGGACTGGCGCTGGCCGGACTGGGAGCTGCCATCGCCGTTATTGCAAAGACTCTGGCCGGATTCAAGTTCTGGCAATGGCTGGTGCTGATAGCCGCTATTATGCTGATTATCTCGGGTCCTGCAATGATTATGGCCTGGCTGAAACTCCGTAAGCGTAACCTTGCTCCATTGCTTAATGCCAATGGCTGGGCAGTCAACTCCAAGACATTGGTCAACACCCGTTTCGGAGCTACGCTTACCAGTATGGCCAAACTTCCTAAGTTCGCTGCTAATGGTGATCCGTATGTAATGGCTCCTTGGAAAAAATGGCTTATCCGCATTGCATTGATTCTGGTAGTGGCATTTGGAGCACTCTATTTCACTAACAGCCTTGAGTGCATAGGACTGCACTATGAGAAGAAGACAAATGATGCTCCTGTTGAGACAGTTGAGCCTGTTGCGGAGGAGAGTGTCGTTACTGAGTAAATAAAGTCTGCTTATATGAGAAAACTTGCTTTCGCGGCTATGTCGCTGTTGCTTCTGGCCGCTTGTAACAGTAACAAGATGGAAAATGTAAATCCTTTGCTTGCCGACTCTCCGCTGCCATACGGAGCACCGCAGTTCGATAAGATAAGTCTGGAGCATTATCTGCCTGCTTTCGAACAGTCAATATCAGATGCCAAGGCTGAGGTTGACGGTATTATTGAGAATTCGGAGTCGCCTACTTTCCAGAATACCATCGAGGCTCTGGAATTTGTGGGATTGAGATACAATGATGTGGCCAGTATCTTCTTCAATCTGTTGGAAGCTGACTCAAATCCAGAGATGCAGGAGCTTGCCGACACAATCTCGTCGCTCACGACCGGGTTCTCAATGTATGTAAGCCTGAACGACGCTTTGTTCCAGCGTGTCAAGGCCGTATATGACCAGCGTGAGTCTTTGACTTTGGATCAGGACCAGGAAAGACTGCTGGACAACACATACAAGTCATTTGTACGCAGTGGAGCCAACCTTTCTGCCGATGACAAGAAGTTGTATAGCGGCTATATTGAGCAGCTGAACCAACTGTCGTTGGATTTTAGCAAGAATGTGCTTGCGGCTACAAATGCATTCAAGCTGGTAATTGATTCCGAGTCGGATCTTGACGGGCTGCCCGAGTTTGTGCGTGAGCAGTTTGCGGCAGCTGCCCGGGAGGCCGGTAAGGATGAGGGCTGGCTCATTGACCTGTCACAGCCAAGCTATTCCGCATTTATGAAATACAGCACAAACCGGGAACTGAAGGAGAGGTTGTATCGCGCATATAACACCAAGGGACTTGCTCCTGAGAGCGACAACACAGGTATCATCAAACAGATTGTTGATCTTCGCCAGAGGGTTGCCAGACTGCTTGGTTTCGATACATATGCTGATTATGCCATTGATGACCGTATGGCCAAGAGTACCGCCAACGTGCAGGACTTCTTGAGGAGGCTCACGGAACCATCTCTTCCCGCAGCCCGCAAGGAGGTCGCTGAGTTGAATGAGTATGCCAAGGCCAATGGCTTTGAGGGCGAGACCCTTATGCCTTGGGATTTCAGTTATTGGGCGGAAAGACTGAGAGTTGAGAAGTACGACCTTAGCGATGAGGAGCTTAAGCCGTATTTTAAGCTTGATGATTGTATTCCCGCCGCATTCAGCCTTGCCAACAAACTCTATGGGCTTACATTTGAGGAGCGCAAGGATATCCCGGTATATCATCCCGATGTCCGGGTTTACGATGTGAAGGATGCCGGTGGCAGCCATCTGGCTCTGTTCTATGCCGACTTCTTCCCTCGTGAGAGTAAGCGCGGTGGAGCGTGGATGACGGAGTTCCGACCGCAGAGAATCGTGAACGGAGTGGAGGAGAGACCGTTTATAAGCATCGTAACCAACTTTACGAAGCCTGTAGGTGATACTCCTGCGCTCATCACTCACGATGAGTTCATTACGTTCCTGCACGAGTTTGGTCACTCGCTTCAGGGTATCACGGCTTTAGGCCGCTATCCGTCAATGACCGGTACCAGTGTTGACCACGATTTTGTGGAGCTGTTCTCGCAGATTAACGAGAACTGGGGCTACGAGTCAGAGTATCTGAACACTTTCGCAAAGCATTATCAGACTGGTGAGGTTATTCCTCAGACTTTGATAGACAAGATAAAGAAAGCCAAGAACTACCTGGCTGCATACTATAACGTGCGTCAGCTTCAGTTCGGTGTTGTGGATATGGCCTGGCATACCGTCACCTCTGCTCCCGCTGAGAGCGTGCTGCAGTTTGAGCGCAATGCTCTTGAGCCTCTCGATGTTATGCCACCTGTGGATGGTTGCTGCTCGTCAACCTCATTCAACCATATCTTCAGCGGAGGGTACAGTGCCGGATACTACTCGTATAAGTGGTCTGAGGTGCTTGCCGCCGATGCCTTCTCTCTGTTTGAGGAGAAGGGACTGTTTGATCAGGCTACGGCCTCGTCGTTCCACAAGATGATGTCAACCGGCGATGCTGTCGATCCTGCTGAGCTCTACCGTCAGTTCCGAGGGCACGATCCGGAGCCGGAGGCCCTTCTTATCCAGCTTGGCATCATCGGAAAGTGATGCTATGAGAGCCGGTCTCAAGACCAAACTGGCATATATAGCCGCGTTCATTGTGGTGGCTATATGGAGCGAGACGTTCGTATCTAGTAAAATACTGCTGGATAAGGGGATGTTGCCCGCTGACATATTCGCAATGCGGTTTGTACTGGCATATCTGCTCATTTGGATTGGCTCTCCCAAACGACTTCTTGCCAACTCACTGGCCGATGAGATGCGTATGCTTCTCCTTGGCCTGATGGGTGGCTCGCTATATTTTCTTGCAGAGAATTCAGCACTCAGTTATTCCACGGCATCGAACGTGGCCATAATTGTGTGCAGCGCACCTGTCATAACTGCCATTCTGATGTCGTCCTTTTATGACGAGGAGAAGATGAGTGCAAGGCAGATACTGGGCTCAGTTGTGGCATTCGTTGGAATGATACTTGTGATTTTCAATGGAGAGGTAATGCTGAAGCTTAATCCAAAGGGGGATGCGCTCGCTTTTACGGCAGCTTTGGTGTGGGGCGTTTATTCTCTTACTATGAAAAAAGTCTCGCCAAGATACTCAACAGTGTTTATAACACGTAAGGTATTCGCCTACGGACTGCTTACCATATTGCCTTATTTCTTCTTTGTGCATCCTCTCAATCTGGATATGGCGATATTGTCGCAACCTGTGGTGTGGGGTAACCTTCTCTATCTGAGTGTCGTGGCATCGCTGCTCTGCTTCGTTACGTGGAACTGGTGCCTCACAGTTATCGGTACTGTCAAAACCACTAATCTCATATATAGCCAGCCATTCTTTACTATGCTTGTGGCTTACATAGTACTTGGTGAGCGAATTACGTGGATGGCTATATTTGGCACAGCTATACTGACCATAGGTATGATGCTGGCAGAGAAGCGGTAGCGCGTTTCTCAGATGAATACCGTTTTCCTGAAGATAATTGTCAGATAGACGCTTCGTGCCACAAGATGCGCGAAATATGCGCCCAGAAGAAGATGGATGCAGTTCTCACCATTGTCCAGTCCGGAATGTCTCAAAACTGGTAATCCTGTAAGCCATACGGTCAAAAATGCCGCTACTGACCATAGCATTGCATTGCGAATCTGCACTGATGCTGTGGCCCCGATGTATATGCCATCCCAGGTAAATGCCACTACACCGAGCAGCGGCATAAGCAGAAGCCATAGCAGGAACTGACGGCTGCATTCCACTACTGCCGCATCGGATGTCATTATCCGTAGCATCTGGGTGCCACCTATATAATATATTCCTATGAACAGTATTGCTATGGAAATGCTCCATACAAACATGAGTTTTAAACCCATTTGTACAATTAATCGCAAATTTTCCCGCAAATAATTGAAAATTAATCGGATTGCCTGTTGTTTCTTTCAAATTTAATTTGTACATTTGTACAACCAAAGAAACATTACGACAATGTCCAGA
>JAZLLE010000093.1:0-3987 GCA_045597985.1 Bacteroidaceae bacterium
ACAAAGCCCAGCGCCAAGAATCCTCAGGGTGGCATCATCAAGCAGGAGGCGCCTATCCATATCTCAAACCTCAACCCCGTTGATCCGAAGACCGGAGCTCCGACACGCATCGGCCGTCAGAAAAACGCTGAGGGTAAGTCAGTCCGTATTGCTAAGAAATCAGGAGAGGAGATTAAGTAATGAGTACTACTGCAAATCTTAAGAAAGAGTACGCCGAGCGCATTGCTCCCGCACTTAAGGAGAAATTCCAGTATTCTTCTTCAATGCAGATTCCTGTCCTGAAGAAGATTGTGATCAATCAGGGTCTTGGCAAGCTTGCCATTGCCGATAAGAAAATCATTGATACCGCCATTGCCGAGCTTACCACCATCACCGGTCAGAAGGCTGTCGCTACGGTATCAAAGAAGGATATCGCCAACTTCAAGCTTCGTAAGAAGATGCCTATAGGTGTGATGGTTACACTGCGTCGTGAGCGCATGTATGAGTTCCTTGAGAGACTCGTACGCGTAGCTCTGCCGCGTATCCGTGACTTCAAAGGTATTGAGAGCAAGTTTGATGGAATGGGTAATTACTCTCTGGGTATCCAGGAGCAGATTATCTTCCCGGAGATTAACATTGACAGCATCTCCCATATTCTGGGTATGAACATCACTTTCGTTACATCGGCCAAGACTGATGAGGAAGGTTATGCTCTTCTCAAGGAGTTTGGTCTGCCGTTCAAGAACGAAAACAACAAGTAAGATATGGCAAAAGAATCAATGAAGGCGCGCGAAGTGAAGCGTGCCAAGATGGCTGCCAAGTACGCAAAGAAGCGTGCTGCCCTGAAGGAAATCGTACGCAAGGGTAATGAGGATCCGGTTGCTGCCTATGAGGCTGCCCAGAAATTGCAGGATCTCCCTTACAACGCAAATCCTATCCGTCAGCACAACCGTTGCAAACTGACAGGTCGCCCAAAAGGTTATATCCGCATGTTCGGTCTTTCAAGAATTCAGTTCCGCGAGATGGCTTCTCAGGGTCTGATTCCTGGTGTCCGCAAGGCAAGCTGGTAATCAATCGTGATTAGTGAGTGTTAATTAAATATTGTCAGGAAGTCCTGATCAATTTAAAACAAAGTTTTTATGACAGATCCTATTGCAGATTATCTGACGAGGCTGCGCAATGCCATCCAGGCAAAGCACAAGGTAGTTGAAATACCTGCCTCAAATCTCAAAAAAGAGATCACAAAGATCCTTTTTGAGAAGGGTTACATCCTGAACTATAAGTTCGTTGAGGATGGACCTCAGGGTACAATCAAGGTAGCCCTGAAGTACGATCCGGTTAGCAAGGCTAACGCTATCAAGAAACTTGAGAGAATTTCTTCTCCGGGTTTGCGTCGGTACACCGGTTATCGTGAAATGCCGAGAGTAATCAATGGTTTGGGTATTGCAATCATATCCACATCAAAAGGTGTTATGACAGACAAGGAAGCCGCTCAGTACAAGATTGGCGGCGAGGTCCTTTGCTATGTCTATTAATGGAGGAGATACACTATGTCAAGAATCGGAAAATTACCTATTCATATTCCTGCTGGCGTAACTGTCAGTTTTCAGGATGGCGTGGTAGCAGTGAAGGGCCCAAAGGGTTCACTGTCCCAGAGCATTGATCCTTCAATCAACGTGTCAATAGAGAATGGAGTCATCTCATTCGAGGAGAACTCCGAGCTTCTTCAGGATAATCCTAAGCAGCGCCATGCATATCATGGTCTTTACCGTGCGCTGGTAAACAACATGGTTGTTGGCGTTTCAGAAGGATATAAGAAAGAGTTGGAAGTTGTAGGTGTAGGTTACCGCGTATCAAACGAGGGTAACGTTATCACATTTGAACTTCTGCATTCTCACTCAATCGTACTGGTTCTGCCTGCAGAAATCAAGGTTGAGACAAAGTCAGAGAGAAACAAGAATCCGCTCATTACCCTGGAGTCATGCGACAAGCAGCTTCTGGGTCAGGTATGTGCCAAGATCCGTTCTTTCCGTAAGCCTGAACCTTATAAGGGCAAGGGTATCAAGTTCGTGGGTGAGGTTCTCCGTCGTAAGTCGGGTAAGTCAGCCGCTGCTAAGTAATTAACATTTTAATGTAGAAATTATGTCAGCAAAAACAGAAAGACGAAATAAAATCAAGTTACGCGTCCGCAACAAGATTTCCGGTACAACCGAGCGTCCGCGTATGAGCGTGTTCAGAAGCAACAAGCAGATCTACGTTCAGATTATTGATGACCTGAATGGTAAGACTCTGGCTGCTGCATCATCACTTGGCATGGAAAAGATGTCAGGTAAGGATCAGGCTGCCAAAGTAGGTGAACTTATTGCACAGAATGCCAAGGAGGCTGGTATCACTACAGTGGTTTTCGACCGTAGCGGTTTCCTGTATCATGGCAGAGTTAAGGAATTGGCCGATGCCGCACGTAAGGGCGGTCTCACATTTTAAACTGCGATTACTATGAACAATAAAGTTAAGGTTACAAACGATGTCGAGCTGAAAGACAGGCTCGTCGCAATAAACCGTGTAACTAAGGTTACCAAGGGTGGTCGTACGTTTAGTTTTGCCGCCATAGTCGTTGTAGGTGACGGAAACGGTATCATCGGTCTCGGCTTGGGTAAGGCCAGCGAAGTTACCGCCGCTATCGCCAAAGGCGTTGAGGCTGCAAAGAAGGAACTCATCCGCGTTCCGGTCCTGAAAGGAACTATTCCTCATGAGCAGACTGCACGTTTCGGCGGTGCTGAAGTGTTCATGAAGCCTGCAGCTCCCGGTACCGGTGTCGTAGCCGGTGGCGCTATGCGTGCCGTCCTTGACAGTGTTGGTATTACTGATGTGTTGGCTAAGTCAAAGGGCTCATCCAACCCCCACAATCTGGTAAAGGCTACTCTTAAGGCTCTCTCAGAAATGCGTGACGCCAAGACAATTGCCCAGAACCGTGGTATCAGTTTGAGTAAAGTATTTAACGGATAAGGAGGTTACATAAATGGCAACAATCAAGATTAAGCAGACTAAGAGCCGTATAGGTGCTCCCATCGATCAGAGAAGAACTCTCGATGCTCTCGGACTTCGCAAGATGAACCGCGTTGTCGAACTTGAAGATAATCCTTCAGTAAGAGGTATGATCAACAAGGTGTGTCATCTGGTAACCGTTATTGATTAATTTAAAAAGGTAAAATCATGAAGTTGAATACATTGAAGCCGGCTGACGGTGCAACTCAGTCACGCAAGAGAATAGGCCGTGGTCCAGGTTCTGGTCTTGGCGGTACTTCTACTCGCGGCAGCAAGGGTGCAAAGTCACGTTCCGGTTATGCTAGGAAAATTGGTTTCGAAGGTGGTCAGATGCCTCTTCAGCGTATTGTTCCGAAATTCGGATTCAAGAATATCAATCATGTCGAGTATAAAGCCATCAATCTGGACATAATCCAGGCTTTGGCTGAAAAGAACAACCTTGATAAGATTACTGTTGCTGATCTTCAGGCAGCAGGCTTTGTTTCACCAAAGCAGCTTGTCAAGATTCTTGGCTGTGGCCAGCTTACAAAGAAGATTGATGTTGAGGCAAACGCATTCTCAAAAACAGCAATCGCAGCTATTGAGGCTGTCGGTGGTACTGCAACAAAACTTTAATTGAGATGAACGAAAATCTTCTGAAATACATCATTGTCTTTGCAGTTGCCCTGCTGGTTGTCTATGTCGTCGCAAAGAACTGGACAACTTTGAAGAACATCTCAAAGATAGAGGATCTCAGAAAGAGGATTCTGACTACTGTACTGTTCATAGCAGTATATCGTCTCGGAACCCACATTCTGCTTCCCGGCATTGATGCAAGTATGCTGACAAACTTGCAAAGACAGACCAGCAGTGGTCTTCTCTCGTTGCTTGATATGTTCTCAGGAGGTGCTTTCTCAAATGCTTCAATCTTCGCATTGGGTATTATGCCTTACATCTCGGCTTCTATTGTACTGCAGCTGCTTA
>JAZLLE010000094.1:0-18556 GCA_045597985.1 Bacteroidaceae bacterium
CCCGAAGGGACACCGCAAGGCGGCCCACTCAGTCCGCTTCTGAGCAACGTCGTTCTCAACGAGCTGGACAAGGAGTTGGAGAAACGGGGACATCCGTTTGTTAGATATGCAGATGATAGTCTCATCTTCTGCAAGAGCAGACGCGGAGCCGAAAGAGTGTGCGAAGGACTGACCAACTTCATTGAGAAGAAACTTCACCTGAAGGTCAATCGCGAGAAGACGGAGGTCGGATATGCACGCGGAATGAAGTTCCTCGGATACTCGTTTTACAAACGTCCGATTGATGGTATGTGAAGGCTCCGCATCCATCCCAAAAGCCTGCAAAAGATGAGGGCGAAACTCAAACTCGTCACGGGCAGAAGTAACGGGATGGGTTACGAACGCAGGAAAGAGGTGTTGCACCAAACCATTCGCGGATGGGTGCAATACTTCATACTGGCCGATGCCAAGAAATATCTCGAAAGGATGGACGAGTGGCTTCGCAGACGCATACGGATGTGTATATGGAAAAGCTGGAAGAAGCCGAGTACACGCGTCAAGAACCTTGTCAAATGTGGTATCAAGCCATATTGGGCATATCAATGTGGTAATAGCAGCAGCGGATATTGGCGTGTGGCTGGTCCCCGATAATGGCAAGAGCAGCTTCTGACGTCAATCTGCGCAAAGCAGGATACCCGTGCCTTATGGACTACTATGTCAAATTGCACTGAACAATGAAGAACCGCCGTATGCGGAACCGCACGTACGGTGGTGTGAGAGGTCGGAAAACGAAAGTAGGAAGAAAAACTTTCGTTTTCCTCCTACTCGATTTGCCGTCTTTACGATTTTGAGGGTAATGCAGAAGTAGCAATATGACAGCAAAAAGTGGAATTTGCTGATAAATGTTGTGCTTTTGTGGGCTGGAAATTGTTTGTTTCGCTGAAAACTGCGAAATTTGCAGTAAGATTGAATTCTTGGATTATTATGAGGAAACTTCTATTAGGCGATGAGGCTATCGCACAGGGTGCCATTGATGCCGGACTGAGTGGTGTCTATGCATACCCGGGAACGCCATCCACAGAGATTACAGAGTATATCCAGGGCTATTGCAAGGCCACTGGAGCTAATATCCATAACCGCTGGTGCACCAACGAGAAGACTGCTATGGAGGCGGCTCTCGGTATGTCGTTTGCCGGCAAGAGGGCATTGGTTTGTATGAAGCACGTCGGTATGAATGTCGCGGCCGACCCGTTCGTGAACTCGTCAATCACGGGTGTGAACGGAGGCCTGATTGTACTTGTAGCCGATGACCCTTCAATGCACTCATCACAGGATGAGCAGGATACCCGTTTCTACGGTAAGTTCGCCATGATTCCTGTTATTGAGCCGTCAAACCAGCAGGAGGCTTACGATATGATGGCCTACGCATACAATATGTCGGAATCACTCAAGCTGCCGGTGCTGATACGTACTGTTACACGTCTGGCTCACTCACGCGCTGTTGTTGATCTGAAACCTGCCCGTGAGCAGAATGCCCTTAATCCGGTTAGCGGCTCACGCGACTGGGTGCTGCTGCCTGCCATCGCGCGTCGCAGATATGCCGGCCTCATAGAGCGTCAGCCTGAGATTAGGAAACTTGCCGAGGAGAGCCCGTTCAATCTGTTCAAGGCTCCGGCAAAGCGCTTTGAGATGGGCGCCATAGCTTGCGGAAATGCATATAATTACCTTTCGGAGTGCTATCCGGAGGGTATTCCTTTCCCAGTGCTCAAACTCTCGCAATATCCTGTACCGCAGGAGACTGTCCGCACAATGGCCGAGCAGTGTGACTCAATTCTGGTGATTGAGGATGGCCAGCCGTTCGTTGAGGAGCAGATTGCCGGAATCCTGCCTACTGATTGCCGCATTCTGGGCCGTCTTACAGGCGAGCTACCCCGTCAGGGTGAGCTGAATCCGGATATTGTTAAGGTGGCTCTTGGTCTTGACATCCTGCCGCATTCCGATGTGGCCCGCAATATAGAGGCCCGTCCGCCAGCCTTGTGCCAGGGTTGTGGTCATCGTAGCGTATATGAGGCTATCAATCTGGTGCTGAAGGACTATAAAGATGCGAAGGTGTTCGGCGATATAGGTTGCTATACACTTGGCGCTCTGCCTCCGTTCCAGGCTCTTGACAGCACTGTGGATATGGGCGCGTCTATCAATATGGCCAAGGGCGCGGCCGATGCGGGCGTGTTCCCTGCAGTGGCCATAATCGGGGACAGCACATTCACGCACTCTGGTATGACTGGTATGCTGGATGCCGTCAACGAGAACTCTCCAATCACCATAATCATATCCGACAACCTCACAACCGGTATGACCGGTGGGCAGGATTCTGCCGGAACAAACAAGTTCGAGGCTATATGCCGTGGTATCGGTGTTGACGACGCTCACCTGAAGGTGGTTGTTCCGCTTCCGCAGAATATGGACGAGATTACACGCATCCTGCGTGAGGAGATTGAGTATCGCGGTCTGTCGGTTATCATACCAAGGCGCGAATGTATCCAGACACTTGCCCGCAAGGCAAAGGCAAAGAATCGGATTTGAAATGATTAACTTCAATTCTTATGCTTCTTTCCCGTATATTTTCTGCCGGTTCTCGGTCACAATGGAGCCACATTGCTCCCTCAAACCGCCAGTAAATCTGCAGGAAAATAACCTAATATAATTTTCGTCAACCATTTCAAAACCGATTCTAACGTATAGAAATAATGAAGACAGATATAATATTGGCAGGTGTAGGAGGACAGGGTATCCTCTCAATTGCAACAGTGATAGGTCAGGCCGCTCTTGAGGAGGGTCTATACATCAAGCAGGCCGAGGTTCACGGAATGAGTCAGCGTGGAGGCGACGTTCAGTCAAACCTCCGCATCTCTGACAAGCCTATCGCAAGCGACCTTATCTCGCTTGGTCAGGCTGATATCATCATTGCTATGGAGCCGATGGAGGCTTTGCGATACAAGGAGTATCTTAAAATGGGCGGATGGGTGATTACGTCATCGAACCCGTTTGTCAACATACCTAACTATCCGGACAAGGACGCCATTCTTGCTGAGTTGAAGGAGCTGGAGAATGTTGTTCTGATTGACACAGAGAAGATTGGTGCCGAGAACAAAATGGCCAAATCGGTCAATATGATTCTTTTAGGTGCCGCCTCTAGAGCATTGCAGAGCATCAGCTTTGAGAAGCTTTGCGCCAGCGTGAAGACTATCTTCGGAGCCAAGGGCGATGCTGTCGTTGAGATGAACATCAAGGCTCTGGAGATTGGCAGGGCTTGCGAGTAAGCTGTTGGCTGTTGGCGGTCGTGCGGGATGTAAGGCTGCAGGCTGAATGAAATTGTTTTAATAATGTTGGAATTATGAAGAGTGTTATACCACAGGAGGTAATTGATGATTTTCTGAAAGAGATTGAGATTTCCGACCTCAACAAGGCCTCAATCCGCCAGGTGCTGGCTACAGTGAAGAATGCCGAGAAGGTAACAGGTCAGGAGTTCATCCACTTTGAGATGGGCGTTCCGGGCATACCGCCATCGGCTGTAGGCATCAAGGCTCAGAAAGAGGCGCTTGACCGTGGTGTGGCATCCAAGTATCCCGACATCGAGGGCATTCCGGAATTGAAAGAACAGGCCGCCCGTTTCGTGAAGGCATTTCTGAACACCGACATCAGCCCCAGACACTGTACACCAACCTGTGGAGCAATGCAGGGAACGTTTGCCGCATTCCTGCTCTGCTCGCAGCTTGATCCGAAAAAAGACACCATATTATATATAGACCCGGGATTCCCGGTGCAGAAGATGCAGGCCAATGTAATGGGCGTGAGACAATGCTCGTTCGATGTGGCCGACTATCGCGATGAGAAGCTTGGCCCGAAGCTTGAGAGCTATCTGAGCCAGGGCAACATCTGCTGCATCGTCTATTCCAATCCTAACAATCCAAGCTGGATGTGCCTTACCGAGAGCGAGATACGCACCATCGGCCAGCTGGCCACCAAGTACGATACCATCATACTTGAGGACCTTGCCTATATGACTATGGACTTCCGTCGCGAGGGCCTTGGCATACCTTTCCAACCACCTTATCAGGTAAGTGTATCGCACTATACCGACAATTGCATAATGATGCTCAGCGGCTCCAAGATATTTAGCTATGCCGGTGAGCGCATTGCCGTGGCTTGCATATCAGACAAGCTCTATGAGCGTAGTTTCGAGACACTCCGCCAGCGTTACAGCATCTCTAAGTTCGGTGCCGTATATGCATACGATATGCTTTACGCTATGTCATCGGGCGTAACCCATTCCGTTCAGTGCGCCATGGCCGCGATGCTGAAGGCAGCTGTTGATGGTGAGTATAACTTCCGTGAGGATATACGCGAGTATGCCCGCCGCACCGAGTTCATCAAGAGCGCGTTGCTAAGGAACGGTTTCAATATAACATACGACAAAGACCTTGAGGAGGACGTCAGCAACGGTTTCTTCTTCACCTTCGGTTACAGTCTGCCCGATGGCACTCCTATGGAGGGCGGAAAGCTTTTGCACGAGCTGCTCTATTTCGGCATCAGCGGCATAGTGCTGTCATCAACCGGCAGTAATCGTCAGGGCCTGCGTGGATGCTCCTCGAACATCCGCGATGACCAGTTCCCAGTACTGGAGCAGCGTCTCCGCCTGTTCAACGAGGCACATAAGTAAAGTCACAATAACGTGGGTCAGAGGGGTAGGTCCCTTGACTCGCTATCATACCAAACTTTGAAATGATTATACCAAAGTTTGGTTTGATTGGAGTGTGGTAACATGGCTTATTAACTGTGCCCTTGTTTTCTGCGCATCAAAAGGACTATTCAGTACGGTTGCAAGTGCTTGTCAACCGTACTTTTCTTTTGCGTTAAATATGGTTAATTGCTTGCTCTGAATCAAGATGTCGCAATATATTTGTGATATCAAAATGATATAACGAGCAACTAAATGGAATAAACATTATGGAAACAAAGGAATTCGAGTTTAAGGGTTTGAGAATCAGTGGTTTTGTAGGACTGCTGCTTGTGTTCGCGCTGATTGGGGTCATTGTGTTGGCTGCTGTGAATAATGTATGTCCGGAATTGATTATTCCGGTGAGTGCCGTGTGTATGATTCTTACGCTTTGCGGTCTGGTTCAGCTGGAGCCTAACGAGGCCCGTGCTATGGTGTTCTTCGGCAAGTATAGCGGTACACTCAGGCAGAACGGTTTCTGGTGGGTGCTGAATCCGTTCTATACAAAGAAGAATATCTCACTTCGTGCCCGAAACCTGAATGCCGAGGCCATCAAGGTAAACGACAAGAGCGGTAATCCTATTATGATTGGTCTGGTAATGGTATGGAAGATCAAAGACGTGTATAAGGCTCTGTTTGAGATAGACTCTCAGACCATCAGCAAGGGCGCGAATGGCGCGTCAAGCCTTAACTCAACAATGAAGGCATTTGAGAACTTCGTGAGCGTGCAGTCTGATGCCGCCTTGCGTCAGCTGGCTGGCCGCTACAATTACGATGAGAACAGTGGTGCGGTTGGTGACCTTACCCTGCGCTCAGGTGCCGCAGAGATTAATGACGAGCTGAGGGAAACCTTGAACGAGCGCCTTGCAATTGCAGGCATAGAGGCTGTTGAGGCGCGCATCAACTATCTGGCATACGCTCCGGAGATTGCCGCCGTTATGCTCCGCCGCCAGCAGGCCGATGCCATCATCGCAGCCCGCGAGAAGATAGTTGACGGTGCCGTATCGATGGTGAAGATGGCCCTTGACCATTTGAAAGAGGATGGTGTTGTAGAGATGGACGAGGAGCGCAAGGCCGCAATGGTGAGCAACCTTCTGGTAGTGCTCTGTGGCGATGAGCCTGCACAGCCTGTTGTGAACACCGGCTCACTCTATAACTGATAGGTGTCATGGCGAAGGATACTGATAGTAAAAGCTTTCTGCTAAGGATAGACTCGCAGACTATGGAGGCCCTGGAACGATGGGCCTCCGACGAGTTCCGTAGTATGAACGGCCAGTTGCAGTGGATTATCGCCGATGCCTTGCGAAGGTCTGGCCGCATGCCAAAGAAAGCAAAGTCCGCAACAACAGACAAAGAAAATGATGAGAAGTAGTGATAATCCTTGTGGCGCACTATTCCGTAACAATAATGTCACACAAATGTCACAACAATCATTTGTCTTAATACGCACACATTAATACTTTTGCCGCGTCAATAACTCCGAATGGTATGGACAGAGCGAAACCAATCTTGGAATGCAAGGCTAAGGCAAGTATGGCGCGAATCATAATAAGTGCTTTGTCTGTGTTGATGTGGGGTGTGTCTTTTTTCCTGTTTGAGGATAAAACGAGGCTAATAAACATAGCGTACCAGTCCTTATTGTTTACCGGCGCTTTGCTCGGATGCTGGGATGCCATTGAATTGTGGGCACTTAATAAGAAGAACATCCCTCTGCTCAGAATCTTCGATGACCGTATAGAGTATAAAAGGAAATTGTGGCGCGATGGATATGAGCTTTATTATTTTCAGGATATAGCTGAGGTGGAGCGTGGCTTCAATTCCGTAACTATCCGATTGAATAACGGCTGGAAAACGGATGTTAACAGGATTGATGAGCAGGATTTTGATCTGGCAAAGATAATCAGAGAGTCAATAGATGATTATAGAAAAGCTTTGCCTGCCGATGATACCGGCAGGCAGAGAAAATTCAGGTCTGTCTATAGCGGCAAAGTGAGTTCCCTGAACTTATTGAAGTTGACTATAGTGCTTATAATAAATGCTCCTTTGTCATATGGCCTGATTAATGAGATTTGTGGCACTTTCCGCATAAGCATTAATGAGATATGTGACACTTTCCGCGCAAGTGGCTTTGCTGAGACATTTCTCACTCCTGTTGGCATCCTGGTATTGTCCGCTATTGTAATCGGGCTTTGTGTGTTGCTGTGGCACAAGTCATAGTCTGCCGCAAAAGGTGAGTTTCCCGGAAAGAAAAAGGAACGGTATTGATTCCTATGGCAAAATAAGAGCGGGTTATTTGTTTAACTCGCGTTTTTTTGTGTATTTTGCCAGATAAATAATGAATGATATAGCCTGTTATGAAATCAAGCGCTGCAAATGGTCTTAATTCACAGACTTTGAGAAGGGTTGCCTTAGTAGCCATGCTTGTTCTGGCTTTCGGAGTACCGGTATCTGCCCAGCGCAGGACGGAGTCCGAGGCAATGCGTCTGGCTGCTCAGTTTATCAGAAGTGAGAAAGGGGCAGACCGTAATCCTTTGTTTGTCCGGGTTGGCGGGTTCAATATGACACGGGCTACATTGCCGGTTGACGCATATTATATTCTGGCAGATACAGTGTCAAACTCATCTGTGATTATCAGCGGCGATGAGCGTATGCGCGCTGTCATCGGTTATTTGCCTGATGCGGTATTTGACTATAATACCGCTCCTCCGGCATTGCTGGAGATGCTAAGGAGTTATGCCGCCCAGTATGAGTTCGTACAGTCAGGCGGAGCATCGTACTCGTATTTTGAGGCACCTGTGGCTGAGATAGAGTCTGTTGAGCAGTTGCTTGCTACTGAATGGGCGCAGTACGAGCCGTACAACAACAGTTGTCCTGTCATTAACGGAACATCCACTCTGTCTGGTTGCCTTGCTATGGCTATGGCACAGGTGATGAGATATTACGAGTATCCAAAGAAGGGTAATGGCATTTTTGAATACAAAACCGCTACGCATAACGTAACAGTTTACTGTAATTTTACCGACTCAAAATATTTTCAATGGAGAAATATGCTTGATAAATATACAGGCAGATACAGTGATGCCCAGGCTTCCGCTGTGGCGAATCTGGCTTTTGCCTGTGGGGCAAGCATAGGTATGGATTACACATACAACAATTCCGTCTCATATTACTGTGATATGCCGTATGCATTGGTGAATAATTTCGGATATGCTCGTAGTGCCAGATTTTGTCAGCGCGATTACTATAATCAGGAGGAGTGGATGAATATGCTTGTCCGTGAGCTTCAGTCAGGCCGTCCGGTCATATACAGCGGACAGGATAAGACTTCAGGCGGACACGCCTTTGTTCTTGACGGTGTCTCGCGGGATGGCCTTTTCCACGTGAACTGGGGCTGGGGAGGCCAATACAACGGCTATTTCGGGCTTGATGCGATGAAACCTGGCGCAGACTTCTACAACTTTGAGCAGACCGCCCTGGTCGGCGTTAATCCGGATCTCGTTGACAGTCCCGCGTACGTGTTCTATGCCGACAGTTTTGAGTCGGAGGATAAAGAGGCTGGTTTAGGATTACTGGATAGTTTCCGTCTTCATCTTTATAATGTATGGAACTTTTCGAATACGTGCACCTCATTGAATAATGATATATATTTCAATGGAAGTCTTGCCGTGGCACAGTATGATGAGAATTGGAATTTTGTACAATTGCTGTGTGATGTTGACATATCAGACTATAAGCTGCCCATGTGGTGGGGATTCACAGGTTTTGTATTCTATGTGTCGCCATTCTCAATGGGACTGGGTGTGGGCGAGAAGTGCTATCTGGTACCTGTGACGGTCTGCAATGGCGTAATGACAAAAATAAGTACATATAATTACGGAGCTACCGACTATATGGTTGTCACCAGAGCGTCGGAGGATACTGTATCGCTGATGAGCGCTGAGGATGCCAAGACCGGCATAGTTCCCATTCTGAACGCGCAGCCTTGTTCAGATGTGGATGCCGTATATGACTTGAATGGCAGGATTGTTACAGAAAGCTACAAGGGCATTAAGATTATAGGTGGAAAGAAGGTGTTGAACTAAAAACTATATAAAATATGAAAGTCAGAAGTGTTTTGTCATTGGCAGTGGTCTTATTGCTTGTTGTCTCCCTCAAGGCGGGAGCTCAGAATCCAGACCCCAATTTCTTTATCTATCTTTGCTTTGGTCAGTCCAATATGGAGGCTGGCGCTATACCGGCCGAGCAGGACAAGAACTTTACAGACCCTCGTTTCCAGTTTGTGGCGGCAGTGGATATGCCACGTTACGGACGCGAGATGGGCAAGTGGTATCAGGCCACTCCTCCTATCTGCCGCGAGGGAAACAATATGGGCCCGGTGGATTTCTTTGGCCGCAAGATGATAGAGGTACTGCCGGAGCAGTATCGCGTGGGTGTAATCAATGTCTCTGTGGCCGGTGCTAAGCTTGAGCTTTGGGACAAGGATGCCTGCCAGGAGTATCTTACAATGGAGAATGCCGACCCAAGCCGTCGCTGGCTGGGCAATATGGCCAAACAGTATGGCGACAATCCTTATCAGCGTCTGGTTGATATGGCCAGGATAGCTCAGAAGGATGGTGTAATCAAGGGGATGCTTGTGCATCAGGGCGAGTCCAATCCAGATGATGAGCAGTGGTGCGCCCGTCTGAAGAAGATTCACGATGACCTTTGCAATGACCTTGGCCTTGATCCCGATGATATTCCATTGCTGGCCGGTGAGCTGAAGCAGGCAGAGCAGGGTGGAGTCTGTGCCGCATTCAACGAGAAGGTGCTGGCTAATCTGCCAAGTGTAATGAAGAACGGTTATGTAATCTCATCACTTGGTTGCGAGAGCACAGGTGACCAGTTCCATTTCAGTACAGAGGGAATGCGTCTTATGGGCTACCGTATGGCCGACAAGATGCTTCAGCTGCAGGGATTCAAGACCACCGAGGAGCGCACTCTGACTCTCAAGCCAAAGAAAAAAGGCATTAACATCAGCCCCACACTGGCCGGTATCTTCTTTGAGGATATCAACCAGTCGCTTGACGGCGGCATCTGCGCTCAGCTTATCCAGAACTATTCGTTCCAAGCATATAACGTGCCCGATGCTCCAAACCCCAGGGAGTTCTCCAAGTCAGATACTGTCATTTTTGGCTGGACAGTGGTGAGGAACGGTGATGCCATAGGTGGCGCAAAGGTGGTGAGCGATCATCCACTGGTGAGGAATCTGCCTCGCTACTATGATTTCGACCCGAATGACAAGTACGATGATGAGCTTCGCTATGCCCAGTACAGCGTGCGTCTGGATATTGTGAATCCGGGCGAGGGCTTCGGCATTGCGGCCAATGGCTATGGTATTGCTCCTTATGGCAGTGAGCGTCAGGGCAATTACTATTCAAACAATACACAGGTGGCTTCCATTCCAGCCTTGGAGGGTGTAAGCTATGACCTCTCTATGTATCTGCAGGGTGATTCATATTCCGGAAATGTCAGCGTATATCTGGAGGATGCAAATGGCCGCCGCAACTCAAATGTCATTACTGTCACAAATCTGAAGAACGACTGGCAGAAATATACCGGTCAGCTTCAGGCTGAGCGCAATGTTGACAGCCGTCTGGCCATTGTAGCAGACAAGGCCGGTACAATCTATATTGATTTCGTAACCCTTATGCCAGAGGCGTCACAGCTCTGGATGGACGGCAAGATGGGCCCGTTCCGCAAGGATTTGATGGAGGCTCTGGCGGCATTGCATCCTACATTTATGCGTTTCCCGGGTGGTTGCGCCTCAGAGGGAACCAACTACTTCGGACAGCCGTTCTGGAAGAACTCCATCGGCCCTGAGGAGGAGCGTGTGGGCTTCCGCAACCACTGGGGTTACTGGACATCGCAGTATGTGGGTTTCTATGAGTATCTGCTTATGGCAGAGTCATTAGGCGCAAGCCCGCTGCCGGTTCTGAACAATGGTGTCACCTGCCAGTTCGCAGGCCATCAGTATATCGCGCCTCTCGATACCGAGGCCGACAGAAAGCGTTTCCACGATATCTTCGTGAATGACGCTCTTGATTTCATTGAGTTCTGCAACGGAGGCACTGACACCAAGTGGGGCAAGGTACGTGCGGAGATGGGACATCCGGAGTCGTTCAACCTGAAGTATTTAGGCATTGGCAACGAGAACAAGGGACCGGAGTTCTGGGAGCGTTTCGACATTATCTACAATGAGGTTAAGGTCAAGTATCCGGACATCATTATTGTATCTACCGCAGGCTCTGCCGCCGACGGACGCGAGTTCAACGAGAATATGTCGCAGATTGACTCCAAGTATCAGGATACATACGTTGATGAGCACTACTACCGCAACAACCAGTGGTTCTACACCAATGGCGACCGCTACAATGCTGACAAGGTTCGTGGCGCAGACGGCATTACCTATGACCGCAAGCGTCCTACCCGCGTGTTTGTAGGCGAGTTCGCCAACAACACCAGCAACAATGATTTTGCGTCGGCAATGGCCGAGGCAGCATACTGGACCAGTCTGGAGCGCAACTCTGATATGGTTGTGATGGCGGCATACGCTCCTCTTTTCTGCAAGAAGGGCTTCAACAAGTGGAACAGTAACCTTATATGGTTTGACAATCGTGGTATGTGGCGCACCTGCAACTACTATTATCAGCAGCTGTTCTCTGTGGCCGGCGACAAGGCTTTCCAGATGAGTGATGTCATGAATGGCGACGAGGCAGACGACAAAGTCTTCACATCGCCTACCATTGACACTGAGACAGGCGAGATATTCATCAAGTTCGTTAACTCTGAGGCTGTTGACAAGGAGCTGACTCTGAACTTGGGCAACCGCAAGTATTATGAGGCAGCTGTCGATTTCGTGTCATCGCACGATACCGGGCTCAAGAATCAGGGTGACCAGAACACCTATTCAAGCAGTGCGTCGGCTGGCCGGCGCTTCAATTACAACGAGGTTGTGGTACCTCATAGAAAGGAGATAGGCAAGGTCAGGAAGTCTTTCAAGATGACTATGCCGGAGAACTCAGTGGGAATTATCCGTCTGAAACCTGCCTCAAAATAAGGACGCTTTATGAATATCAACATTCAGGGAATTGAGGAAACCGTCTTTGAGAAGTTCAAGGGTGGTGAGGGCAATATGATTGCCAGAATGTTCTTCGACGGCACTAACCGCATTATGAAGGCAAGGCTGGAGCCGGGGGCATCGATAGGAATGCATACACACGATACAGGCTGCGAGGTGATTCTCATCACCTCAGGCTGCGGGTGTGTGCTGTATGACGGCCAGAGAATTCCTCTCACGGAGGGTGACGTTCATTATTGCCCGAAAGGCCATACTCACAGCCTTATGAACGACTCGGACAAAGACTTGGAGTTCTTTGCCGTCGTGCCTCAGCAGTAAGTCTGAGAATAGAATGTAAATATTGTTAAGATAGCTTATCTGGAGAGGCTAATTGCAGATTATTTGATTTAATTTGCAACAAAACGTGTGTCTCATACGTCTATTATGTAGTAATTGTCACCGTGAGGTGTCTAATATATAAAATGGTCAGGGAAATATGCTGATAGAGCTTCATAACGTCAATAAGACATACTTCGGAGCGCAGCCTCTTCACGTGTTGAAAGGTATAGACCTGAGTATTGAGGATGGAGAGTTTGTGTCCATTATGGGCGCCTCCGGCTCAGGCAAGTCAACTCTTCTGAATATTCTGGGAATTCTGGATAACTATGATGAGGGCGAGTATTATATAGATGGAAAGCTTATTAAGAATCTGAGCGAGCGACAGGCGGCTGATTACCGTAACCATATGATTGGTTTTATCTTTCAGTCTTTCAACCTGATTGGATTCAAGACCGCTGTAGAGAACGTGGAGCTGCCTCTGTTCTATCAGGGAGTACCCCGGCGCAAACGTCACGAGATGGCTATGCGGCTGTTGGAGCGTATGGGGCTTAAAGAATGGGCAGGGCATTATCCGAATGAGATGTCAGGTGGCCAGAAACAGCGAGTAGCCATTGCCCGCGCGTTGATTACAAATCCGCGTATTATTCTGGCAGATGAGCCTACCGGTGCTCTGGACTCAAAGACGTCGGCCGAGGTTATGGAGTATCTTGGCTATATCAACCGTGAGTACGGGGCTACCATTATTGTAGTTACTCATGAGAGCGGTGTGGCTAACTGTACCAACCGCATCATTCACATCAAGGATGGTATGATAGGCCAGATAGAGGAGAACTCATCGCACAGCGCCTCTATGTTTGGAACGGCTACAGTTATGAAGTGATGGGAGATCTCTTTATTGAAATCTGGGAGTCGGTCAGGCGAAATAAACTCCGCACATCGCTTACAGGTGTGGCGGTGGCTTGGGGTATCTTTATGATTATCGTACTTCTGGGTGCCGGCAACGGACTGATGAATGCCGTACTCTCCAATACCGGCGATATGCAGACCAACACTATGATGATGGGTGGAGGCTGGACATCCAAGCCGTATGATGGCCTGCGCTCAGGACGTAGAATCCGCCTGGATGACAAGGATGTGGCTACTATTGCCGGCCCCGCCTTCATTGAGCACGTTGACGAAGTATCGGCAACGGTCTCACAGTCGGGTACGGTATCGTACGGCGACAACCACTTTTCGGGAACGCTTACCGGAACATATCCGTCGTATGCCAATATGGAGGGAATAAAGATAGTGCGTGGGCGTTTCATAAATCCAAATGACATTGACGAGAAGCGCAAGGTTGCGGTTATCTCCACCCGAAATGCCAGAAACCTTTTCGATGGCACAGACTATGACTCCTATATAGGTAAAAGAGTAAAGGTGGCCGATGTCTCTTTTTGTATAATAGGTGTGTATCAGGTTGATGAGAGCAATATGTCGAGCGAGATGTTCGTGCCTTTTACCACCTTGAAAATAGTGTATGGAAAAGGCGAGGAGATAGGCGAGCTGATATTCTCATTCCACGGGCTGGACACGGAGGAGGATAACGCGCAGTTTGAGTCGCACGTGAAGGCCGTGGTGAACAAGGCTCACAGGGCCGCTCCTGATGATGAGCGTGCCACCTGGATATGGAACCGTTTCACTGAGGAGATGCAGATGAACAATGCTGTGCGTATTCTGCGGATGGCGCTTTGGATAATCGGTATTTTCACATTGATGAGCGGTGTGGTGGGCGTGAGCAATATTATGCTAGTGACTGTCAAGGAGCGTACACACGAGTTCGGCATCCGCAAGGCCATTGGAGCCAGGCCTTCAGCCATCAGCTCACTCATCATTACAGAGAGCGTGCTGATTACGGCATTCTTCGGGTATGTGGGCATGGTGCTAGGAATGTTTGCGTGTCTGTATCTGGATGCCACTGTGGCCCAGAACACAATGGAGGTAATGGGAATGCAGATTTCAATGATGAAGGATCCTACAGTTGGCCTTGATGTGGCGTTGGAGGCTACTTTGCTTCTGGTAGTGGCAGGAACGATAGCCGGACTCGCTCCCGCCAGAAAGGCGGCTGCGGTACGTCCTATTGAGGCACTTAGAGCAGATTGAGAGTATGAGATTCGACTTGGATTCATATCGTGAGATAACTGATTCGTTGCTACGCAACAAGCGCCGCAGCATACTTACCGGCTTCGGCATCTTCTGGGGCCTCTTTATGCTTCTCTTTATGCTTGGCGGCGGTGATGGCCTGAAGGCTATGCTTGAGAAGAACTTTGAAGGTTTCGCAACCAACACTACGATAATAGTATCTGACTTGACTTCCAAGCCTTATAAGGGATTCAAGGAGGGACGTTACTGGGATTTGACTATTGATGATCTGGACCGGCTTCAGACGATGGTGCCAGAGCTGCGTGATGTGACCCCTGTGATAAGCCGATGGGGACAGAATGCCGTGAATGGTGAAAATACGGCAAACGCCAATGTGAAAGGCGTTGACAGCAAATACTCCAGAATAGAGACACCGAAACTGAAGTATGGCCGTTACATTAATGAGATTGATGTGAGTCAGGGCCGTAAGGTGTGCGTAATTGGCAAACGCATATATACAAGCCTTTTTCCTGATGGCGGTGATCCGTGCGGCACCTTCATTAAGGTGGGCTCAATCTATTTCCAGATAATAGGTGTTGATTACAACTCGTCCAACATCAGTATAAACGGACGTGCCGATGAGACGATTGTAATTCCTATTCCTGTAGCTCAGACACTTTATCGTATGGGTGACAGGGTCAGTATGATTTGTATGACTGGCAAGACAGGGGTACAGATGAGCGCGTTAGAGGACCGCATCCGCAACGTTATGGCGCGTCAGCATCAGTTTGACCCTGAGGACGAGCAGGCGCTGTTCGTGCTTAACACAGAGCAGATGTTTGCCATTATGGATAACTTGTTCAAAGGTGTGAACTTCCTTATTTGGCTTGTGGGCCTGGGTACATTGCTTGCCGGTGCGATTGGGGTCAGCAATATTATGATGGTAACGGTAAAGGAGCGGACAACTGAGATTGGCATCAGAAGGGCAATAGGTGCCACACCCACAGAGGTGCTCTCGCAGATATTGTCAGAGAGCGTTGCCCTTACGATAGTCTCTGGTCTTATGAGCATTGTCTTTACCGTGATGCTGTTGAATGGCCTGGAGACGATAGTGAAGGATGGAACAGTTTTTCAGATAACGTTCGGTACGGCTGTCGCCGCATCGCTGTTCCTCATAGTTCTTGGTGCTGTGGCCGGTCTGGCTCCCGCCTTGCGTGCAATGAAGATAAAGCCGGTGGATGCCATGCGTGACGAGTAAGATGGAATAAATAAAGAAATTAGAATATGAAGAAGATTGTCAGATTCATTTTGACTGCACTGATTGCTGTGCTGTTTATTGGAACATTTGTGTTCCTGTTCAAGAAATCAAAGCCGGAGGAGGTCCTTTATCAGGAACTTACAGCCACCGTGCGTGATATTGACAAGACTACCGTTGTTACGGGTAAGATTGAGCCGAGGAACGAGGTTAACGTGAAGCCTCAGATTAATGGTATTATTGCTGAGCTTCTGAAAGAGGCGGGCCAGCAGGTGCAGAAGGACGAGGTCATCGCAAAACTGAAGGTTATTCCTGATATGAACTCTCTCAGTTCGGCGCAGAGCCGTGTGCGTCTGGCGGAAATCAACCTGCAGCAGGCTCAGGTGAACTACGACCGCGAGAAGGCCCTTTTTGACCGCAATATGGTCAGTGCCGAGGAAATGGACAAGGTGTCTCAACAGCTGGCTCAGGCCAAGGAGGAGAGGGCAGGAGCTCAGGACGCTCTCGAGGTAATCCGCGACGGTGTATCGTCATCAAACGCCACCAGCAGCTCAACACTGGTACGCTCCACCATCACCGGTCTTATCCTGAATGTGCCGGTCAAGGTAGGAAACTCCGTAATTCAGGCCAACACTATGAATGACGGTACCACTGTGGCTACCGTGGCCGATATGAACGACCTGATTTTTGATGGCAATATTGATGAGACCGAGGTTGGACTGCTCTACGAGGGCATGCCGATGAAAATTTCCATCGGTGCCCTGCGCGACTATACGCTCGATGCCACTCTGGAGTACATTGCTCCAAAGGCCGTGGAGAGCAACGGCGCCAACCAGTTTGAGGTGAAGGCTGCCGTCAAGGTTCAGTCTGATAAGATGATACGCTCTGGCTACAGCGCCAATGCCGAGATTGTTCTGGAGACCGTCAAGAATGTGCTTACCGTTCCGGAGAGTGCCTTGCAGTTCATAAAGGACAACACCTTTGTCTATATCAAAGGCGGGAAGGGCGCTTACAGGCTTCAGAAGGTTGAGACCGGCCTGAGCGATGGTGTGAACATTGAGATTAAGAGTGGTCTCAAGGAGGGCGATGTGGTACGCGGACCTCAGATAATTGAGGATGAGGAAAGCGCTGCCGAGGAGACGGTGGAGAATACAGATGAAACTACAGAGGAGTAACATTATGAGAGCCATCACAACATTTGCGGCAGTTCTGCTATTCGCGGCCTCCGCATCGGCCCAGACCTGGTCTCTGACAGACTGCATCAATTATGCGTTGGATCACAACATCTCCGTCAAGCAGAGTCGGCTTGCCGTAGATCAGCGTGAGAATGACCTCAGCACCGCAAAGGCCCGTCGGCTGCCAGGGGTATCGGCGGGAGCATCGCAGAATTTCTCGTTCGGCCGTGGCCTTACCGCAGAAAATACCTACGCCAATACAAACACTGGCAGCACATCGTTCAGTCTTGGCGCCGACATGGCATTGTTTCAGGGTCTTACCATCAAAAACAACATAGAGATGAGCAAACTGAACCTTGCCGCCGCCACTGTTGATCTTGAGAAGGCGCGCGATGATATCCGTGTGGCTGTGGCGCAGGCATACGTTCAGATTCTTTACAACAAGGAGATTCTGCAGGTGGCGGAGAGCCAGATTAAGCTAGATTCCATGCAGGTTGAGCGTCTCACCGCAATGATGCAGAACGGCAAGGCCAGTCAGGCTGAGGTGTCAGCCCAGAAATCCACCCTGGCCAGAAGTGAGCTGACCCGTACTCAGGCCCGCAATAACCTGAATATCTCCCTGCTTGACCTGTCGCAGCTTCTGGAGCTGCCCTCGCCCGAGGGCTTCGACATAGAGGTGCCATCTGCCGATGCTTTTCAGACCGGTCTTCTGATGAATCCGGAGGAGATATATGCAGAGGCTGTTGAGATAAAGCCTGTAGTGCGCTCTGAGCAGATTCGTCTGGAAAATGCGGAGACCAACATACGTATGGCCAAAGGCAGCTTCCTGCCGTCGCTCTCATTGAATGGCGGCATCGGCTCAAACTATTATAATGCCTCAGGCCGTACGTCTGACAATTTCGGTACTCAGCTCAAGAATAATTTCAGCCAGTATGTAGGCCTTTCCCTGAACATACCTGTGTTCAGCCGCCTGTCCAACCGCAACGGCGTGCGCTCTGCGCAGATACAATATGACAACCAGCTGCTTCAATTGGAGAATGTGCGCAAGAAGCTTTACAAGGAGATTCAGCAGGCATACTACAGTGCGGTAGCATCTGAGTCCAAGTATCTGAGCAGTATTGCCGCTGAGAACAGTGCGCTGGAGTCGTTCCAGATTACTGAGGCCAAATACGAGGGCGGAATGGCCACAATCACCGAGTTCAACGAGTCAAAGACCCGCTGGATGGAGGCGGCGTCGAACCTCGCGCAGGCACGGTATGAGTACCTGTATCAGACCAAACTTCTGGATTTCTATCGCGGGCAGGACATCCGTTTCCAGTGATTACTTCTTGATTCTCTGTCGGCTCTACCCTGTCGTTACTGACGATTCAGAATAATGGTAATGGAGGATTGTCGCCATCTAATTAGGGTCCGCTGAATAATTGCAAAACTCTGATTATTAGAAAAATAAGTGCCGATTTCTTTGCTGTATTCATAGAAAATGTCTATCTTTAGATGTTAAATGAACCCGTTCTGATATGAAGTACAGCTCCCAAATCAAGTCAATGCCCCTGGATCTCTTTACGCCAGATCTTGACCAGCTTCCCAAGGACAACCGCTGGGTGAAGCTTGGCGACAGCCTTCCATGGGACAAGATAGAACTGATCTACAACTCCAAACTGAACAACGGCAAACGCGGAGCCGGCAACAAGCCTGCCCGCATGATTATAGGCGCGCTTCTCATAAAGCACAAGCTGAACCTGTCCGATGAGGAGACGATACAGGCCATCCGCGAGAACCCCTACATGCAGTACATGCTTGGCCTGAAGGAGTTC
>JAZLLE010000095.1:0-33258 GCA_045597985.1 Bacteroidaceae bacterium
TGATGTTTTTTCAGTAACAATTCCCTTATCAGGTATATCCGGATCCAGCAAATCATTGAAATACATGCTGTGCGCTTGTTTTTGATTAGTGTCATTGCAGTCTGAGGACCAGTACCAGCCGATAGGGGCCCAACCACGATCAACCCTCGACACTTGTTTCCCTTCGCGAATACCGCCGGCCGGCAGGTAGACAATGCCCGCGTCGTAAATATCTTTCCAACTCCTCTTTCCCCAATCCTTCTCGAACTCTATCGTTTCCCCGTTGAAATCATCGGGATAGATGAATAATCCCTTGTATATGGACCCGTCCGCCATCTTCATACCTCCAAGCCAGTTGGAGCATCTCGGCTTGTCGTAGGTCATTTTTCTTTTTCTGAAAAGGTATTCCCACTCCTCGGTGGAAAGGACGCGCCATTCGCCTTTCCGTTCCACACCGTTGATGATGACGCTGAAGTCCGGATGCGGGGTATTTAACGTTTCATTCGTGAAGAACACATCGCTGGTAGTCTCGTGGCCTTCATTGGGGGGATAAGTCTCCCAGCGGCTGATTATATCAATCTTGCTCCAGTAAAAATGGTTTTTGTGATCTGTCCTCCAGGAAATACTGTCCGTGATAGGTTGTCTGCCCCATTGGGCTTCTTCTATATAAAAGCCTTCCTTATGCCTTCTGTTATAAATCCAGGTACCGTAATACAGATTACCCTTGGAGAAGTAAACCTTCTTGGTATCGGATACGCTGAATATTCCCGGGATTGCTCCTGCAGGTAATTCATTAACAGTCAATTCACAGGAAGAAGTAAGCCAGCTGTCCGCAGCAGTTGCCGTGATTGTGCAATTCCCCAGTGCAATAGCTGTGACTTTGCCTTTCTGATCCACTGTAGCAATATTCTCATCCGAACTGCTCCAGATGACATTCTTGTTTGCCGCATTTTCAGGAAGAACGGTCGCCTTGAGCAGCTTGTATTCGTCACCTGGTATCAGATCCAGTTTGTTATAGTTAAGCGCTATGCTTTTCGGCATCAGGGCTATATCCAGATAGATGGCAATTTTCGCCACGGAGTTAAGCATAATCTCGGGCATTGTACTGGAGACCATCTTGCGGGTGCGTCCGTCACTGAAAGTAAATTCAAGATGCAGATCTTCATACTTCCCGGCAGGAACGGATATGTTGAAATACTTGGCCGCGTTGCCTATTGTGACATCGTCAAGGTTCACAGTTATGCCAGACTTGTCCGTCGAAGTGATGACAGCCTTGCCGTCTTTGACTGTGAACTCTCCGCTCATAGGTTTGTCTCCATCGTACAGCTTGATTTTTGACAATCCTATACTTTTCTCAGAGTTCGTGAGTACTATCTGAAGCACAGATCCGAGATTGGAGAAAAAAACTTTCTCTTCACCGGTTCCGGAGATGGTATTCTTGGCATACATCGGAACGGGAGGGTCTGCGGTCTGGAAAGCGGGCCAGACATAACAGTCACCGGCTCTCAGGGATGATGGGGAAAAAATCTCCACCTCACCGGATATCTTAGTCCTGGAAGGATTCAAGATTTCGTCAAGGTCCTGCGTGAACAGGCCCTTGGTGCTTCCCGCACCGGCAGAGAGGGTAAAGTTGTCCGAATTCTCGCCATCAGTTACGAATATCGTGTCGCTCTCATCCCAGTGAACTTCATAACAGATGGCATTATGGGTCCTGGTATCACTGCCAACGGCCACGGCTACAGCGTTGATAACCGATCTGTCACTTGTGCCCGGCACAGCAGGCGTGTCTATATCGTCTGTCTTGTTGCATGATATCGCGAGCATTAAAGCCAGGGCCAAGCTTATTTTTGAAATAATATCTCTTCTCATATTTAGGTTATTTTTTCGCAGATTAATAATCATTACTGAAACCGCCATCTCCGTAATCGTACTCACGCATAGGATCATTGCTCCCGCAGAGGACGCTATGGACTTTCACCTCAACCACTGTGACTTTCGGACTCCTGTAGCAGAGCCTGCTGTCAGTTGTATTGTTAAGTGTATCTATCATAATTCCTGATTTTCAGTTCAAATCACAAAGTAACAATAAGCCAAGTCCGCCTTTGTTCCTGTGCCAATGCTCTCGACCACACCGTTGATCACAGTCCTTCCATTACACTTTACGGAAAGGGTGTTATCCTCAATCTTGTTGCATGATGCAGCGAACATAAGAGCCGCAGCCATGCACATCGTTGAGATTATTGTTCTTCCCATATTGCTGTTCTATTATTTCTGCTGGTTTTTATTCCTCACTATGTGTAAGGGTTCAGTCAGGCCACAAAAATAGTCCTTTATTTGGTATTTCAAAAGGAAAGGACATAATATACGATGGTTATCGTGGAGAGGTATTATTGCATTTAAATGAAAAGCGCCAGCAGGGCAACGCCGACGGCAGCCACAAGCAGATGTGGCTTGCGGCGCGAGATGTAAAGGTACAGCAGGATAATGACAGCATAGACAACCATTACAGACAATGGCGTTCCTACATTGGCATTCACACTGGAGTGCGGCAGACTTACTATATGCTCCAGACAAGAATTCATAGTGCCTGCAAGGAATGACAGCAAACTTACCAGCAATGAGCGCGCCACGGGGATACACGAGACCAGAAGGAGCGCCATTGTAGTACATACCGTGGCAAACATCATTGGTATGACCAACAGATTTGTCATTAAAAAATAAGCGGAGAACGATGAGAAATGGTACATCACCGCCGGAGCCGTGCCAATCTGGGCGGATATGGACACCGTGATAATATCGCGGAAATAGCGAGATACCGCGCCGGAGGGTTGCCACAGCCTTGACAACATAGGCTGAAGCAACAGGATGAAGAGCACTGCTAGAAACGAGAGCTGGAAGCCCACATCATAGACTGACGAGGGCGAGGCAAGCACAATGATGATTGCCGCCAGGGCAAGGCTGTTGACAGACGAGCTCTCGCGGCCTGAGCACCGGCAGAGCGCCATCAGCGAGAACATAATGAGCGAGCGGGTTATTGAGACGGGCATACCTATCATATAAGCATAGCACCATAGAATGAGGATAATGGTCCCTTCCTTGAGCCACCTGCGCCACGACACGTTCATAAACGCCGGAAACAGGAATGACAGAAACGCGTACATAATGCCCACGTGGAGGCCTGACACAGCAAGCACGTGACTGGCGCCGGAGGCAGAATAGGTCTGGCGGACATCATTGTCCAGCAGTTCCTTGTTGCCAAGAGACACAGCAGAGACAACAGCCAGAGTCTCACCCTGAAGCCCCCACTCCACGTATTTATCCTGCAAGAGACGGCGCAGCGCCAGTCTTCTGTACCGTAAAGGGGTTCCTGTCTTGGAGCCTATGGGGCGCCAATGAAGGGAATCTACCCACAATGTGCCGCTCACGCCTTTCCTGTACAGGTACGCGGCATAGTCAAAATCCAGCCCCGCGTTATCGGGCTGTCTCACAAGGCCATTGAACAGCACCACATCGCCCGGCTCAATTGCCGCCGATGCGGATGTCTTTGGCACATAGAGCCAGACTTTGAGGCCGTAATCATTGTCTCCGTCCATCAGTCGCAATGGTATAAGGCGGCTTCTTGCCTTGTCACCGGGCTGATCATAGACAACAGCCTTGTATGTGTGCCGCCTCTGCGGCCACTCCACCTGAACATTTCCGCGCCCATAAAACGAAAGGACAAATCCTGTTGATAAGAAAAAGCAGAATATAAGAGGACCATAGAGTCTATATGGCCCACAACCGGGAAAGATACACAAAAGCAGTGGAAGCCCCGACGCGCACAGCAAGGTCAGCGCACACCACGCAGACAAGCCGGAGTCACCGACTACACCGGACAAGACTACACCCGCCATAAGCGGAATAACCAGCCGCAAGGCCGGACAGGATGTCAGATAATGCAATTCATCTAAAGCGATTTAAGCCTTCGTATGGTCTCCTCGGGATTGGCTGATGCGAAGACTGTGTTTCCTGATACCAATACATCGACGCCTGCATCGACCAGACGTCTTCCTGTCTCAAAATTGACACCCCCATCCACTTCTATCAAGGTATTAAGTCCGCGACTTTCTATCATACTCCTTAGCCGCGCTATCTTCTCAAGGGAGTGCTCTATGAATTTCTGCCCGCCGAAACCGGGATTGACGGTCATCAGCAGTACCATATCGATGTCTTCAATGATATCCTCCAGCACTGATACCGGAGTTGACGGATTGAGTGTGACTGCTGCCCTCATACCGTGTTCCTTTATTTCCTGAACAGTACGGTGGAGATGCGTGCAGGCCTCATAATGGACATTCAGCGAATACACGCCCAAAGCCTGGAAACGCTCTATGAACTTTTCCGGGTTGACAATCATAAGATGCACATCCAACGGCTTGCGGCACAATGCCGCCACAGACTTCAGGACAGGAAAGCCGAACGAGATGTTCGGAACAAACACACCATCCATAATGTCCAGATGAAGCCAGTCAGCCTCACTACGGTTAATCATCTCCAAATCCCTGTCCAGATGTCCGAAATCGGCGGACAACAACGAGGGAGCAACAATAACGCCCATCTGATTGTTTTATGTGAAAGTCAATGAAAAATAAAATGCTCAGGCCTCAACAGTATTCAGCCCAGACGCAAGGTTTCTCAGGAACTGCAACGTACTCTCTTTAGGAGCACCGTAATTACCCGCAGCGAGAGCTGCCTTGACAATACTTTTTAAATAGTCGGAAGAAGTAGAGTTTTTATTCATAGGCTAATCTTTTCAGTCTTCGTATTTAAGAACGCAAACTTAAAAAGATTAGTATGAAAAGCTATGAAAAAAACGATTTTTCTTTGAAATCCGCCTTCCGGATATCAATCAAGCGACAGAATTATGTTTTTTTCGGCGGCAATACGGCGCATATTGATGAGCGCGTAACGCATACGGCCAAGGGCTGTGTTTATGGAGACTCCGGTTATCTCTGAGATTTCCTTGAAACTCAAGTCCTGATAGAATCGCATGAAGACCACCTCCCTCTGGCTCTCTGGCAACATATTCAACAATCTTCGTACATCGCAAAGAATCTGCTCACTTACAATCTTATCCTCAATATTCCGCTCACAGAGGCTGGCATTATTCAACAGGTCTGTCTCCGAGGCGTCGTTCGATGTAGTATTCTCGTTCCTGTCCTGACGAAAATAATCAATAATAAGGTTGTGCGCTATTCTGGTGAGCCAGGCCCCGAATTTTCCCGTGCTGGTGTAGCCGCCCTTGCGCAATGTGGTAATAGCTTTTACGAAGGTATCCTGAAAGATATCCTCTGCAATATCCCTATTCCGTACAATAAAGCTGATGTACGAGAAAAGTTTATCGTTATATCTGTCTAGAAGCACATCGAATGCACCACTGTTACCTTCTGAATAAAGACCGACAAGCTCATCGTCAGTCATTGAATTCATATTATTCATTACTTTCAAAAAGAAATTATCCGAGTAATGATCAGTCTATAGGCATTCGTTTTTATATGTGAATAAATGTTATTTGCGATGCAAAGTACGTTATTATTTTGTTTATGTGCAAATATTTCATTGAAAATCAGCAAAAATCATTCAAAAACAATGTCTGGTGATGCATTAAGACCACACAAAAGGGCAGCTACAGGCATCTTTTTCTTGCCTGCCATCTGCACGTCGAGCAGCCTGACAATGCAGCCGTCGCCGGCAACCACATCCATATATGAGCGTCCGTCTGTAAGAACCGTACCGCAAGGAGCCGACTCGTGTGATTTCCTTGCCTCGGCCTTGAATATCTTGAAATCAACCACCCTGTCATCATCCAGCCTCAGATGGGTCCACGCTCCAGGATAAGGAGACAAGCCGCGAATGAAGTTCCAAATTGCCACAGAGTCACGATGCCAGTCAATACGGCAAGTCTCTTTGAATATTTTTGGAGCGGGAAGCATCTGCTCGGTAGCCAGCTCAGGCTGCGGTCGTGAGCTTACGGTTCCTGCGATGATAGCATCGGCGGTGGAGATAAGCAAATCCGCACCAGACACCATCAGCTTGTCGTGAATGCTGCCGGCGTCGTCATCATCGAGAATTGGAATTGTTGTCTGATCAATAATATCACCCGTGTCAATCTCTTGCTGAAGGAAGAATGTCGTAGCACCTGTCACACGGTCGCCATTGATGACAGCCCAGTTGATTGGTGCGGCACCGCGGTATTTGGGAAGCAGTGAGGCGTGAAGATTGAATGTTCCCATTGGCGGCATTGACCATACAACTTCGGGAAGCATCCTAAAAGCCACTACAATCTGCAAATCCGCACGTAAGTCACGTAATTGCGCAAGAAAGGATTCATCCTTAAGCCTCTCGGGCTGTAGAACCGGAATGCCACACGACTGGGCATACTGTTTTACCGGACTTGGCTGAAGTATGCTGCCGTGACGCCCTATCGGCTTGTCGGCTACTGTGACCACTCCTACCACGTTGAAGCTCTCCTCAACCAGCCTGCGTAAAGAGTACTCCGCGAATTCAGGAGTACCCATAAACACTATTCTTACAGATTTTCTATCCATTTCTACTCTTCTGACAATTCTATCAACACGTTCCTGTATGCACTGAATATCTTTGACTTAGAGACGAAGCCCATGTAGCGCCCATCCTCATCCTCAACAGGAAGGTTCCAGGCCTCAGTCTCATCGAACTTACGCATCACCACATCCATAGGGTCATTTATTGACAGGCGCGCTCTTGGCGACTCCATGAACCGCTCCACGTGAAAGCGTCGGTACAGTTCCTGACGGAACATAATATTGCGGATGGAGTCCATATTCACTACGCCTACCAGCCTGCCTCCATCATCAAGAACAGGAAACAGATTGCGTCTTGATTTGGAAATAACGCCTACAAGCTGACCAAGATCCATATCCGATGTAAGAGGTATGAAATCTTTCTCAACCACATTCTCAGTACGCATAAGGAGCAGGACAGACTGGTCTTTATGATGCGTCATCAATTCTCCTTTCTGAGCCAGTCGCATTGAGTAGATGCTGTGAGGCTGGAATAATCTGATGGTAAGATATGACAAAATGGAGACCATCATCAGAGGCAGGAACATAGAGTATCCGCCTGTAAGCTCTGCAATGAGGAATATGCCTGTGAGTGGGGCGTGCATGACGCCGGACATCAGTCCTGCCATACCGAAAAGCGCGAAGTTCTGGGTAGAGATAGGCACTCCCGGGAAGAAATATTTCAGTACCTCGGCAAATACAAAACCGGCAATGCAGCCAAGAAACAGACTTGGGGCGAAAATACCGCCGCAACCGCCTCCTGCATTTGTTGCGGTTGAGGCAAATACTTTTGTAAGCAAGACAAGTAACAGATATGCTATCAGCATATTGGAGTGTCCGTCAAACAGAGTGCCGTCCAACATAGCCGTAGCCAATGCCGCACGCCCGCTGCCCCCGTCAAGCAACAGCTCTATGGTATTGTATCCCTCGCCATACAGTGACGGAAAGAGGAATATAAGAAGGCTCAGCATCAAAGCGCCAATCACGAAACGGGTGTATTGGTTACGCACCTTGCCGAAGAGTCTTTCCACGCTATACATTGTCTGCGAGAAGTAGAGCGACACCAGGCCACAGAATACTCCCAGCATAAGCACATAGGGAATTCGCTCCAGTGTGAACTCATCGGCTATCACAAAATGGAACATGGAGTCAGTGCCTGTCACTATATAGGAGATGGTGGCGGCGGTTACTGACGAGAGAAGAAGAGGTAGCAGCGAGCCCATACTAAGGTCAAGCATCAGCACCTCAAGCACGAATACCAGACCTGCTATCGGTGCCTTGAAGATTCCTGCGATGGCGCCCGCCGAGCCACAGCCTATCATCAGCATAAGGGTCTTGTGCTCCATTTTGAAGAGACGTCCTATATTTGAGCCTATGGCAGAGCCTGTAAGCACAATAGGAGACTCAGCTCCGACGGATCCTCCCATTCCGATGGTAATGGCACTGGCGGCCAGCGATGACCACATATTATGAGGCTTTATCCTGCCATTGCGGCGAGACAGCGCATACAGTATCTTTGTTACTCCATGACCGATGTCATCGCGAACCACATATCGGATAAACAGACCGGATAGGAAAATGCCTGTCACCGGGCAGACAAGAAAAAGCCAGTTGTGCCCCTGAATGAGCGCATTGTCGTTGATGACATCGTGAATAAGCTCAATGAGAAGTTTCAGCAACAAGGCAGCCAAAGCTGTCAGGACTCCAACGAGGAGACTGAGAAGCAATATGAACTGTCTCTCGCTGATATGTTTCTGACGCCAGGCGGCAAACCGGTCAGTCCACGACGCATCACTTTTTACAATAGCCATACTACTCTCTGATTACCTTCACAAGACCGCCCTCACCTAATTTGATAATGCTGGATGGCTTTGCCTTCGATGTATCATCGCGCCGATACTCAACCACATAGTCAACAGCACCGAGTATCTCTTTGGAAATCTCGCAGAAGTTTGCGGGAGACGGCTCACCGCTCACATTTGCCGATGTGGAGACTATGGCCCCGCGCATACGGGCGCACAAATCACGCGAGAAAAGCTCTTTTGTAATCCTGATGCCTACGCTTCCGTCATCTGCTATCAGCTGTGGCGCAAGATTCCTGGCTCCGTCATATATGATGGTAAGAGGTTTATCCGACATATCCATAAGGTCGTATGCCAGGTCCGGAACCTTCTCTACATAGAAATTCAGTTTCGCATCGTTATCCAGAAGTACCAGCATAGACTTACTGTCACTTCTGTGCTTTATCTCAAAAATCCGCCTTACGGCATCAGCACACGACGCATCGCACCCGAGCCCCCATATTGTGTCTGTGGGATAGAGAATCACCCCACCCTGGCGCATCACCTTGCACGCCTGTTCTAAATCCTCTTTTCTGTATGGAGTCATATCAGAACTCACTCGTAAAATGGAACTTGATATTCTTGAAGTCAATCTGCGCCATCTGGAGCACGTATGAGCTGTCGGCAAGGAACACGTCACGCCCGTCCTTGTCAACGGCCATAAACTGATACTTGCGTTTCTTGAAGGCGTCCAGCTCGGCAGCATCATCGCTCTCTATCCAGCAGGCCTTATACAGGCTTACCGGCTCCCACTTGCACGATGCGTTGTACTCGTGCTGCAGACGGTACTCGATGACCTCAAACTGCAGCTGGCCTACGGTTCCTATGAGTTTGCGTCCGTTGAACGTATTGGTGAACATCTGGGCAACGCCCTCACCCATCAGCTGGTCAAGGCCTTTGGCAAGCTGCTTTGACTTCATGGGATCAGCGTTGTCTATATATTTGAACAACTCTGGTGAGAAACTTGGAAGGCCCTTGAAATGCAACTGCTCGCCTTCCGTCAAGGTATCGCCGATTTTGAAGTTTCCTGTATCAGGAAGGCCTATTATGTCACCCGGCCAGGCCTCGTCAATAGTACTCTTCCTCTGAGCCATGAACTGGGTAGGCGCTGAGAAGCGAAGTGTCTTGTCAAGACGGATGTGACGGTATGGCTCGTTTCTTCTGAAACGCCCGGAGCACACCTTGCAGAATGCCACTGATGAACGATGGTTGGGGTCAATGTTCGCGGTTATCTTAAATACAAATCCTGTGAATTTATCCTCTTCAGGACTGACGGTGCGCTCCTCAGCCACAACAGGACGCGGCGACGGCGCAATCTCCACAAAGCAGTCAAGAAGTTCCCGCACGCCGAAATTGTTCAACGCTGATCCGAAGAATACGGGTGCCAGCTTGCCCTCCAGATATGCCTGACGGTCAAACGGCTCATATACGCCGGAGATAAGCTCCAGGTCTGAGCGAAGTTTCCGGGCATTGGCATCGCCTATATGAGACTCCAGCTCAGAACTGCTCACATCGACCTCCACCTTTTCTGTCACAGTCTGCTTGCTCGGGGTATATAAATCAAGCTTTTCCTCGTAGATGTTATACACGCCCCTGAAGCGCGGGCCTTTCTCAATTGGCCAGCTGAGCGGACGAACCTGAATCTGAAGCTCCTCCTCCAGCTCATCAAGGAGATCGAACGGGTCATTTCCCTCACGGTCAAGCTTGTTCACGAAAACAATCACCGGCGTATTCCTCATACGGCACACCGTCATAAGCCTGCGGGTCTGAAGCTCAACTCCCTTGGCACTGTCTATCACAATGATTACGCTGTCAACGGCGGTCAGAGTGCGGAACGTATCCTCAGCGAAATCCTGATGGCCAGGGGTATCCAGTATATTGACCTTATATCCATTGTAATCAAACTCCATGACAGATGTAGTTACAGAGATGCCACGTTGCTTCTCTATATCCATCCAGTCCGAAGTCGCGGTCTTACGTATCTTATTGGACTTTACCGCTCCAGCCACCTGTATCTGGCCTCCGAACAGCAACAATTTCTCTGTAAGCGTGGTCTTTCCGGCATCCGGATGAGACACAATCGCAAATGTTCTTCTTCTCTCTATTTCCTCATTCATATCTAATAATCACTCCTCGTGATCCAAATCCAATTCACCATTGAGTTCCAAAGCGTAATATGCAGCCAGACGTGCCAGCAATGCCGACACACGCGATGCGCCATCGGCTGTACCGGCAGATATCTCACGTCCCTGAAGGCGAAGCATCCACACGCCATACATCATCTCAAAGCAGCTCTCCAGCTCACTCTTGTCCAAATCGTCCGATTTGGCGCGGTACGATACAATGACCGGAAGAGCGCTGTAATAAACCTGTTTGTATTCCCGGCAGCCGTCACTCTCCATAATACGGCCGTGCAAATCGGCAAGCAACAGCAGAATATTATTGTTTATCTGCAGATGTCCGTGAGCGCGCACCCCTTCAATTGTCATCATATCAATCAGCTCACCATACCACCTGGCAATGGAGACTCTTATTGTCTCATCTTCATTGCCGGCGGCTGCTATGGACAATAATCTGTCCACGTCAAAATCATTGGCGCGGATCAGGTCCTCAACCTGCCACATATAAAGCAGATACTCGGCAATGTTACTCTTTCTTAATTCATTAGCTACAAGCATATCTGTTATTTTACAAGCGTAAGCACCAGCCACACTACAGCGGCTGCTATCAGCAAACTTCCAAGAATCCTGTTAATCACCCAAATGCCCCTCAAATCAAAACGATTTCTCAGTTTGTCAATAAGGAATGTGATGAAGAGCCACCATAGCACATCGCCACACGCTACAGAGATATAGCCTATGGCCTTGATCCCCCCGCACAACTCACTCAATGCTATATGGAAATACGCAAACAGGGAGATGTATATGACAATTACCATGGGATTGACTATCGCCACCAGAAAGCCTGAGAAGTATGCGTACGGCAGCGATGGGGCCTTCTTCTGCGGAGTACGGAGTTTCTTCAGCGGATTGTTCCTTACTGTGAATATTCCAAATGCAAACAAAAGCGCGCACCCTATAATGCAGCACACGCGAGAGGCTTCCTGATTATTGATTACGTCTATCAGGAACGAGAGACCGATTGACGAGCAGATAATATATACAATATCGCTCGTTGATATGCCAAACCCTGTAAGAAGCCCGTAGCTACGCCCCTTGTCAAGTGTTCTCTCTATGACAAGTACTCCGGAAGGTCCCGTCGGGGCCGCGGCCAGGAATCCAACTGCGAGTCCTTTCAGTATCACTGGCGCTATGCCCTGTACACCTTGCAGTGATTCAATCATCAGAATCCGAATAATCAATCAATAATATCCCCCAGCGCAAATTTCAGTCCTACCATAACGCTGGCGGAAGTGGCGCTGACGGGTATTCCGTCCTTACTGAGCCTTGCCCTAAGTCCATCACTGCCTATAAAGAAATTCACGGCCTTTGGATGGAAATTAATGACCCAGCCAAGGTCTGTGCCAAATGTAGAGAAAGCCACATTCAGCGAGGCGTCAAACCATCTGGCAGGGGCAATGTTTACAGATGTACGCGATTCGATACAGCTCAGTAATCCAGTCCTGAAAGTAAGAAGCTCGCCCGCGCTTATCCAATTCACCCAAGGCAGAGTGTACTGCACTCCGAGTCTGAATGTGGCAGACGGGCCGCCATTGTAAGACTCAAAATCCTTCTCTGTAAGGTTAACCATTGACTTTATGTCCTCGCCAAGCTGATCAGCCTGCTTGTCAAGGTCCTCATTGTCTGAGATATCGTGAAAGCCTTTGAAAATGACCTCTTTCTTTCCGTCATTAGCCAAAGTCACTCCTTTGTTCCAGTTTATGAAACCAAGGTCGGTAATTGACGCTGACACGCTGAGTCCATCCACCACATCAGATAAGTCATATGCGGCGCCAAGGTCCAGAGCCAGTCCAAAGCCGCCGGTTCCTTTGTACTTGTAAGTAATGCTGTCAAGATTAGCGGTACCGTCTTCATTTCTTGCTATCTCCAGTCCGGACATACCTATTCTGGCCTTGGCATCCATCATCAGGCGCCATTCACTGGAATTAATATCGGCATCAATGCGGTTGAAGTCAACATCCGCGCCTGCGATTCCCAGAAGGAAATGCACCTTGGCGCCAACTTTGAGATTCTCCACGACATTTCTGCTATAGCCCAGGCCGAGATCCGCGTATGAGCGGGAGTTGACCCTGACATTCTCAGCCATATAATGACCGTCTGAGAATCCCGACTTCAACATTGCGAGCAAGCTCTTTGGTACGGAGACATCCTCATAGCTCTTCAGGCGGAGGCTCACGTTCCCATAGCCGCCAAATGCCTTGAACCCGGCGGAGGCCACGTCAACAGCCACACCGGAACGCAACTTTGATATATCAGGAAGAGCATTCAGGAAGGTAGCCTTGTCCACATCACCACTCATGAAGGTTGTCAGCTTACCCGGATAACTGGTGGAATTATATATGAAGGCTGACGCTCCCACATTGGAGTTCACGCTCAGGCCTACGCCACCAATTACTGGCAAGGAGAAATATGCGCGCTCTGGTGAGAATGCAGGATTCAGATCCTGCCTTGTATATGAGCCAGACAAAAAATAAGCGCTGCTCAGACTCTGTGCCGATGAGGCTCCGGCGAGTACCATAACCGCCACAACCGCTATAATCCTAATTCTATTAATGATTGTTCCCATACTTTCAAATATCATTTATCCGACAAATCAAGATTGACATCACTAAGCCTCAGCAAGGCATTCCTTATCTCTATGTATCCGTTACTTCTCAAGGAGGCTCCGTCTCCACCCTGCCCTATTATGCGCAACTGCATATTCTCCATAGCGGACAGATTTCCATTCGCGGTGCTTGCCTTTATAGTAACCTTCTGTTCCTTTGGATTGTCTGGAGAGCCTGCCGCAATCTTGAAGTCCGAGAATGAGATGACAGAAGACAAGTCCTTTCCATTTATGTCCAATGGAACCATTGTCATATTCAAATCAACCGGAATGGTATTGACAATGTCGGCGGAGAACTCAACGACGGCAGATATCACTTTATCACGTATATCACGGAAATCATCGCCGGCATCCTCAGTTCTGGTATATGAGAGTCTCAAGTCATCAAACGTAAGAGGAGCCATTAGCTCATACCCGCCAGACACGGTCATTGTCTTGCCAAACTCCACGTAATGAAGCCCGTCCGCCCCGGTGACGGATGTATCGGCCTCAGCGCAGAGCGAGATTGAGAGCTTGTCAGGGACAGTTGAGATCAATTCCGGCAATCTGCTTGCCATCACCTGTATTGTGTTCTCATCCATCGGACCGGTAACAAAATGATTCCTGACATATACTTTTGTCTGTCTGGTCTCTCCCACAGATGCGGCTGGAATTCTGAATGCCCCGTCATCGGGAGTGACATTCTGTGCTATTATGTCTCCATCAGAATCCATAGAGTCCATAAAGAAAGACACCATCAGCGGTACTGTCACATCAGAATTCAGATTTACCGCAATCTCAATCTGTTGCAGGTTGAACTTATTATCCTTGGATGCCAGGAAGCTGAGGTCATCATTAAGCCTCAGCTGAAACTCCTTATTGATGTCAGATATGGATGGATATACCTTACCGATAAAATAAGCGGCGCAAGTGGGAGTCAGAGATGCGGATATCGATATTGACGCACCATCAAAATCGGAAAGCCTCACATTGTATCCTGAGGCTGTGACATTACCGCTGTATGACACATTGCCTTTCCATACAATACTGTTTCCGGCTTCTGTCGAGACGCTTCTGAGAGGAGTGTCGAAATGCAATGCCGATACTCTCAAGCCATCTATCGTGAGCTTTCCGCCCTTTTCGGCCAGTTCGGCGCGTGTGACAAGGCCGTTTACGCTGAGGGTATTGTCCTTCAGGCTTAACCGGCTGTCATTACTCTCCAAAGAAAGCACCAGGTTATCGGGGAAGACAAAATCAAGACCATCTATCTCAAGAACAGAAACAGATTCAGGAATACCTTCAAACAAAAGCCCGATCTCAAGATCGGAGGCTGTTCCAAAGCCAAGCTCACGAACCTCAAGAACCGACTCATCAATAGTGTTGTCTATGTCAAACACAGCAGTCTGTCCGATAGATGTCTTAAAGGCACAAGCTCCCTGAACAACGACATCAGGAACTGTAAGAGAATCAAACTTAAGATATTTTCTCTCGAACTGAGGATTGGCAAAAGTTATGTCAAGAGGACTGACACTCACCTTGGCATCATCAAACTCGCCGCTCTTTCTGATTCCATAGATACTGTCTGAGAGAATCCCGATAACGACGTCGGGATCAGACTTGTCTAACACAATAAGCGAATCCAACCTGATACGTCCCATCTCGCCCAATGGGAAAGAGATATATCCGCCTGATGCCAGTTGGACATCCATACTGATTTCCTTGGAGAAATCCAAATCATTGTCCCGTGATATGCAAGACGCAAGGCACCCGACAGCTATCGCCAATACAGACACCGACCAAAAACGCTTCAACATATGTGAACGATTTAATAGAAATTTAATTATTAAATTGCGAATATACAACTTAAATACAAAATACCGAAAAAAAAGCAGGCATTTACATAGACGGACCACTACCGGAAAGCTCTGTCCGCACAAGCACAAACTCGTTGTAGATTTTATAGTGTGCTTTAAAATCGGAAGGGAATATACCGTCTGTCAGATAAAGATCAATCAGACCGTCAGGCTGCGGATTGAAATCACGCGCTATCAGCGAGTTTCTGAAATCTGCGGCACGCCGTCCTACTACCTTGTAAACACATTCCTTTGCGGACCAGCAGAGTGTGGCATAATCCTCACCCTCACATCTGGCATTATCCTGGCAAAAACGATGGTAAAGTCTCAGAGCTCTTGGGGAACGTACCTCCACGTCCACACCAAGAGGACACTTGTGTCCAAGATATACGGCTACATATCCATCGGTATGAGATATGCTTATATATTCCCCATCATCCAGAGAGGGAATTCCTTCTTTATCGTAAACAATTTTACAGCACACGGAGTTATCTTGAAGTCTCAGCATATGGGCCAGCAAGGCACGCACCGCGGCTTTCTCAAGCAGTCTCTTTCCCGGACGTACAGATTCAAGATCAAGGCACAAGGAAGGACCCGCCATCCTCATCAGCGCCTCCACAGGCTCTTCAACCTTCCATACGCCCAAGCTGCCGTATGGAGTTGATACAACATTGAACAACGGCATTCGTATTGTTGTGACAAAATTGGCGGCCGCCAATAGAAAAACCTAATAGCAGCCGCCAAAAGCAATTATTCTATTCAAGTTTCGCAAGTTACAAATTACTATCATTCAAGGATCATCAGGACGAAACTCGGATAATACAATCCTAGTATGCCCCCTCCTACATCCTCCCTTAGGGGAGGACCCAGCCGAGAACGGCTGTATCTGAAGTCTTGCACTTGCGAAACTTCAGTTATCATACATTTTAATCAGAAAGGCATTCCTTCCGTGCCGGACGGCACCGGCTCGCCGGCATTCTGTGGCTGGTCTGCCGCGGCAGACTGAGCTGCCGGTTTTGCGGAATTGCGTGGAGACAGCATCTCAAAGTTGTCAACATGGACCTCGGTCACATACCGTTTCACTCCGTTCTGATCATCGTAGGAGTGAGAGCGGAGACTTCCCTCCACGTAGAGTTTGTCACCTTTGTGTACGTATTTTTCAATCACCTCGGCCAACTTGCCCCATACTACGACATTGTGCCATTCAGTTCTCTCCGGCACTTGAGTGCCATTCTGCAATGTGTATGCCCTGTCCGTAGTAGCCAATGTGAAATTTGCCACACACTGACCATTGTCGCGATAACGCACATCCGGATCACGACCCACATTGCCAATCAACATAACTTTGTTTAAAGACATAATAGTGGTATTAATAAATGATTACGACCGCAAAACTAACACAAAAAATCAATTACGGCTCCACAAGACAAACTTTTTTTAAAAGGTTAAACTCACAATGCTTTTTCATCGTTTTTTTTTGCATTGTACACATATTCATATTATATTTGCACCCCGAAATCAAAACTACTAATAAATAACTAAAAAATACAAGATTATGACTAAAGCAGAAGTTGTAAGTGAAATTGCGAAGAGAACTGGTTTGGATAAAGCCGACACGTTGGCTTGTGTTGAAGGATTTATGGCAGTCATTAAGGAGTCATTGGAGAATGGCGAGGCTGTATATCTGCGCGGTTTCGGCACTTTCAACATCAAGACAAGAGCGGCCAAGGCTGCACGTGACATTCTCAAGAACACAACCATCACAGTTCCAGAGCACAACATCCCGTCATTCAAGCCGGCAAAGACTTTTGCTATTTCCGTAAGGAAGACAAAGAAGTAATAAACATAATATTTCCAACTAAAGATTTTTAACTATGCCAAGCGGAAAGAAGAAAAAAAGACATAAGATGTCTACGCACAAGCGCAAAAAAAGACTGAGAAAGAACAGACATAAGAGCAAATAATCAGTCTGCTTGGAACTGAATCAAAAAACAAACTTGCCAGCAATACTGGAGAATCAAGTTTGTTTTTTGTTTTAATGCAACTATAAAACCTATGATCAGCGAACTATTTGTAGATGTACAGCCCAATGACATCTCCATTGCCATCTCCGAGGATGGGAATCTGGTGGAGTATCAGAAGGAGAGCCTCGAGATGGCATTCTCCGTAGGGAACATTTACCTGGGCAGGGTAAAGAAACTTATGCCCGGATTGAACGCCTGCTTCGTAGATGTCGGTTCGGAAAAGGAGGCATTCCTGCACTATCAGGATTTGGGAGATCAATTCACTTCCATACAAAAGTACTTGAAGCAGGTCACCTCCAACCGGAAAAAACTATTTCCATTCGACAAGGCCGCCAAAGGCGAGCCTCTCAAGGAGGGAGGCATCGCGCAGGCGTTGGAACAGGGACAGGAGATAATGGTCCAGATAACCAAGGAGCCTATATCTACAAAAGGCCCACGACTAACCTGCGAGTTATCGTTCGCAGGCCGTTTCCTTGTACTCATACCATTTGGCGACAAGGTATCGGTATCCTCAAAGATCAAGACATCAGAGGAGCGTGCAAGGCTAAAGCAACTATTGCAGAGCATCAAGCCAAAGAACTGCGGAGTCATAGTACGCACTGTGGCAGAGGGCAAGCGCGTTGCAGAGCTCGATGCCGAGCTATCCGTACTGGTTCACCGCTGGGAGAGCTGTATGGCCAGAGTCCAGCAATGCACCAAGGCACCCTGCCTGGCATACGAGGAGACCAGCCGCACCATAGCCTTACTTCGTGATTTACTTAATTCATCATACGAGGCTATTCACGTAAACGACGAGAAGACATTCTCAGAAATAAAGGATTACGTATCTCTGATTGCTCCTGAAAGCGCAGGCATCGTAAAGCTATACAAAGGAGAGTTGCCGATTTTTGACAACTTCGCCATCACCAAACAGATCAAGTCCTCGTTCGGAAGGATTGTGTCGTATAAGAGCGGCGCATACCTTATTATTGAGCATACGGAGGCCCTGCACGTAGTAGATGTGAACAGCGGGCATCGTATCAAGTCTGACAACCAGGAGGAGAATGCGCTGGAGGTAAATCTCGGCGCAGCTGATGAGTTGGCGAGGCAGCTGAGGCTACGCGATATGGGAGGCATAATCGTGGTCGATTTCATTGACATGGACAGAGCCGAGAACCGGCAAAAGCTCTATGAGCGTATGTGCTCAAATATGCAGCGAGACCGCGCCAAGCACAATATTCTGCCACTCAGCAAATTCGGTCTGATGCAGATTACGCGTCAGAGAGTACGTCCGGTAATGGATGTCCCTGTTGACGAGACTTGTCCTACCTGTTTCGGCAAGGGAGTTGTGAAACCCTCAATACTGTTCACAGATCAACTGGAGAGCAAGATTGACTGCCTGATAAACAAGAACGAAGTAAAGAAATTCAAGCTATACGTCCACCCATACGTTGAGGCATACCTATGCAAAGGCATAATGCCAATCAAGAGAAAGTGGAAAGTGAGATACGGAATGGGAATAAAGGTGATTCCAGACCAGAGCCTGCCGCTATTAGCATACAGATTTGTAGATACCAGTGGCAAGGAAATCGATATGAAGGAAGAGCAGGAGATTAAATGACGGGGCAAGGCCCAATGTCATCGTTACCCTAAAAGGTCGGCCTGCGGCAGCAGAGCCGGCTTTTTTTTGGCCTATGCCACCAATAGTCTTGAAGATCCATGATTACCGAACCCTGAGTTCCATTCCCACAGTAAGAGGATTATCTGAGCCGAGTCTGTTTTTACGGACAAGACAATTCATACGCACGCCGTAAAGCTGGGCTATTGACCACAGACTGTCATCCGGGCCAACCGTGTGCGTCTGATAATCCTTAGCTGCCCTGCATTTTTTCTTCTCAAGATATATCACACTACCCTCAAGAGGAATAAATTTACGGTCAATCTCATTATAGCGGCGAAGCCTGAACTTTGTAGTACTGAACTCACGGGCAATGTCTCTCAACGTCTCGTCCTCACCAAGACGCACGTACAGCAAGCCATTTGAGAGATATGGCTGGTGAGTGGTCAGCGTTGGCGATGACAGAGTCTTGTCTTTGCCCAGACCTCCGGACTTGTCGAAACGGCTCAAATCATACAATTCAATGATGCTTATAAGTTTGTCGGCATACTGTGGATTTGTGGCATACCCGGCTTTTTTCAAGCCACGGGCCCACCCTTTGTAATCCGTGGCTTTCAAGTCAAAAAGGAATGCGTAGCGACTGCCTGATGCCAGAAATACTGAATGATCCTCGAACGATGCGGTGGCCGAGCCGTACTTACGGAAGCACTCCCCACGCCTGTCATCATCGTAATACATCTTACGGCCTTCCCACGTAGAATGACACTTTATGCCAAAATGATTGTTACCCTCAACCGCAAGCATACTCCGGCCGGCATCGGATTCCAATATTCCCTGAGCCAGAGTTATGCTGGCTGGAATATGGTATTTTCTCATCTGCTCAACAGCGATTTTCTTATACTTGTCGATATATGTGAGATAGGCTCCGTTCTGCGTCTGAGCGCTAAGGCACGTTGGGATAAGCAGTATGGCAATAATGAATCTGATTGTACGCATGTATTCGCAATTTTCACAAATTTATATAAAATGCGCCGTACGCAGCTACAGTTGAAAGAAAAAAGTATTTTTGTGGCAGAAACAACATCTCAAAATGAAAGAGCTTACTATTCAGATTAAGTACCGCCAATGCGGATACGATGAGTTGAGCGAGGATGAGCGCACGCTTGTTGATGCAGCCAAAGAGGCAACGAAAAGCAGCTATGCCCCCTACTCCAAGTTCAACGTGGGAGCCGCCGTACAGCTCTCCGACAAGACGATTGTAACAGGATGTAATCAAGAGAATGCTGCCTACCCGTCCGGGCTTTGCGCTGAGCGTACGGCTTTGTTCCGCGCTGGAGCCGCACATCCGGACAAACCGGTCACAGCTCTTGCCATAGCAGCGTTTAACGAAGGGAAATTCCTAAGCAGCCCTATCACGCCATGTGGCTCTTGCAGACAAGTTCTGGCAGAGACCGAGACTCGATACGGTAGGCCGGTAAAGGTTATTTTGTACGGAACAGACTACTGCATCGTCATTGACGGAGGCGCCACAGACCTTCTGCCATTCTGTTTTGACGAGGAGTACCTCAAATAACAGCTTCCACATACTGACACACTGTCACGAAAGTCAAGCCGGATATCTGACAAAATACCGTGGCAAGGTGTTTGTTGTATCTTGAGTGATTATTTATAAAGGTATTATTTTTGTTACATATGTCAAAGAAGAACAAGAAGACCTCGCAGGAGGATATTAACGAGACTGAGCAGGAACAGAACGAAGAGGTTGGACAGCAGGAAAACGAGGCAAAGGAGGAAGCCACTACAGAAGAGAAGGCTGAGCCTGCTATTGAGGAGAAACTTGTTGCCAGTGAGGAGAAAATATCTTTGCTAGTTGACCAGAACCTGCGTCAGATGGCAGAGTTCGACAACTACCGCAAGCGCACGCTGAAAGAGAAAGCCGAGCTTATCAAGAACGCATCAGCAGATGTTCTCACAAAGATTCTGCCAATAATCGACGATCTGGAGCGTGCCATCGCCAACAATGCCAAGAGCGATGACATTGATGCTATCAAGGAGGGATTTCAACTGATATACAACAAGCTGATGCACACACTTGAGGGCGAGGGTTTGAAGAAGATACCGGCCAAGGGCGAGAAATTCAACACCGACTACCACGAGGCAATTGCTATTATTCCTGCTACGGAGGATAACGTCAAAGACACTATTATTGATTGCACCCGCGATGGCTATATGTTGAACGAGAAAGTTCTCAGGACATCGCAGGTTGTAGTGGCTAACTAAATAACCTGAGAACGACAATGGCAAAGAGAGATTATTACGAAGTGCTTGGCGTAGAGAAGAGCGCCACGGCCGATGAGATAAAGAAAGCTTACCGCAAGAAAGCCATCCAGTACCATCCGGACAAGAATCCGGGTGATAAGGACGCCGAGGAGAAATTCAAGGAGGCCGCCGAGGCGTACGGTGTGCTGAGCGACCCTGACAAGCGTGCCAAATATGATCAGTTCGGTTTTGATGGTCTGAACGGCGCCAGCGGGTTTGGCGGAGGCGGATTCTCCGGCCAGGGAATGTCGATGGATGACATTTTCTCAATGTTCGGCGATATATTCGGCGGAGGTGGATTCGGAGGCTTCAGCGGATTTGGCGGTGGCGCGCGCTCATCGCGCACAGGCGAGCGCAAATTCAAAGGTTCGGACGTACGCATCAGAGTCAGGCTCACACTGCAGGAAATAAGTACGGGAGTAACTAAGAAATTCAAGGTCAAGAAACAAGTTCCCTGTACACATTGTAACGGCACAGGAGCGGAGAATGGAGCGGCAAGCCAGATTTGTCCGGACTGTCACGGCACAGGTACGGTTACACGTACCCAGAACAGTTTCTTCGGAATGATGCAGACCCAGAGCGTATGTCCGAGATGCGGTGGTGAGGGTCACATAATCAAGGACAAATGCCGTTTCTGCAACGGTGAGGGAACAGTAGCCGGAGAGGAGATTGTAGAGATAACCATTCCTGCAGGTGTAGCAGATGGAATGCAGCTCTCGGTAAGCGGCAAAGGCAACGCCGGACGTCACAACGGATATCCGGGCAACCTGCTCATTCAGATTGAGGAGGAAGAGCACAAGGAACTTGTGCGCGATGAGAACGATTTGATATACAATCTTCTGCTCACAGTACCGCAAGCCATTCTGGGAGGAGCCATCGAGATACCCACGCTGGACGGGGCCGTAAAAGTAAAGATAGAGCCCGGCACTCAGCCTGGCAAAGTTCTAAGACTCAGAGACAAAGGACTTCCTATATTGAACAGCAGCCGACGCGGTGATCTGCTTGTCAACATCAGCGTCTATATTCCGGAGGCGTTGTCGCGCGACGAGAAAGCCGCGATTGAGAAGCTGACGGACTCAGACCACTTCAAGCCCACCCTTTCCATTAAGGAAAAAATCTTCAAGAAGTTCAAGAATTATTTCGATTAACAGTGACATATCAGGAAGCCATTGATTATCTGTGTGTGAGGACACCGATGTTTCAACAGATCGGTGCAGGCGCCTACAAGGCCGGACTTGAGACGACATTATTGCTCGACGAGCACTTTGGCCATCCACATAAAGAGTTCCGTACAGTACATATAGCCGGCACCAACGGCAAGGGCAGTACCGCCCACACCATTGCCGCAATCTTTCAGGCTGCCGGTTACAGAACCGGGCTTTATACATCTCCGCACATCACGGATTTCAGCGAGAGGATACGGGTAAACGGGCTTCCCATCAGTCCTGATTTTGTAACGGATTTTCTTGAATCAAACAAGGATTTTTACGAGCCTTTGCACCCATCATTCTTTGAGTTTACCACATCAATGGCATTCTGTTATTTCAGGCACTGCAAGGTTGATGTCGCCATTATTGAGACCGGGCTCGGAGGCAGGCTGGACTGCACCAACATAATCATGCCAGACTTGTCAGTCATCACCAATATCGGTTTTGACCACACACAATTTCTGGGAGACACATTGGGCAAGATAGCATTTGAGAAGGCGGGAATAATCAAGCCGGGCGTTACTGTCGTCATCGGTGAGGATTGTGGCGAGACCAGGACTGTCTTTCAGGACAAGGCCGACGAGTGCGGCTCCAAGATTGTGTTCGCTCAGGACAAATGTCAAATTTTATCCTCTACTGAGGAATCAGACGGCAGATTGTTTTATGATACACCAGCCTACCCTGCTCTCGAGACTGAGCTGAAGGGATTCTGTCAATGCAACAATGCCAACACGATACTACACGCCATCAGTGAGCTACGTCTGTCTGGATGGATTCTGCCGGAGAGCTCCGTTCGCGAGGGATTCCGGAATGTGTGCGGTCTGACCGGGCTGAGAGGAAGATGGTACACTGTGGCCACATCGCCGCAAATAATATGCGACACAGGCCACAACAGTCACGGGCTGAGATATACGGCGGAGCAGCTCAAGAATTTAGCATCACGCCCGGGAGCCGGCAAATTGCGCATCGTCTTCGGTATGGTGAACGACAAGGACATCGATGTGGTTCTGCGCCTGATGCCTTCTGACGCGGTCTGGTATTTCACTCAGGCAAGCGTGAGGCGGGCATTGTCATCCACTGAGCTTATGGAAAGAGCAGAGGCGGCAGGACATAAAGGAAGAGCATTCAGCTCTGTGGCAGATGCCGTTGACACCGCTCGCAAAGAGTCATCGTCAGAGGACCTGATTTTTGTAGGAGGCAGCACATTCGTAGTGGCGGATTTGCTCTTAATGCCGGAATTTCGTTAAATGTTGATTATTTAACCTCAAATCGCTTGCACCTGCGAGCATTTTTTCATTAATTTGCCTAATTAAAATATTATTTTATTAATTAGTGCAAAATAATGGCTGACTATTTCGTTAAGGACAATCTGTCCGGACTCAAGAGAGAGGATTTTCAGAAGAACGTACAGGGCAAGAAAACTGACCTTTACATCTTAAAGAACAACAGTGGCGCAGAGGTCGCCGTAACCAATTACGCAGGAGCTTTGCTCTCTATAATGATGCCTGACCGCAATGGCAACTATGCCAGTGTCATTGGTGGCAACGACAGCATCGAGCACGTAGAGAACAGTGGGGAGACTTTCCTGAGTACTCTGATTGGCCGTTTCGGCAATCGTATTGCAAAAGGCAAGTTCACCTTGGATGGAAAGCAATATACTCTTGCCACCAATGATGGCCCGAATCACCTGCACGGTGGCCCTACCGGATTTCACAAGCGCGTATGGGACGCAGAGCAGACCGATGCGCAGACACTCCGCCTTCATTATCTCTCAAAGGATGGCGAGGAAGGTTTCCCCGGCAACCTGGACATCAATGTGACATATCGTCTCACAGACCAGAATGAGTTGGTTATTGAGTATGAGGCCACCACAGACAAGAAGACTGTAATCAATCTTACAAATCACGCATTCTTTAATCTGACAGGCATCTGCAAGGACAGCAAGTCCGTAATAGATTACCAGCTTACAGTAAACGCAGACCATTATCTGCCAGTTGACGAGACCTGCATTCCATTCGGCAGCATAGACAAGGTTGAGGGAACAGCATTCGACTTCCGCACCCCACATCGTATCGGCGACAGAATTGACAGCTGCGAGCAGACCGCCAATGGTCACGGATATGACCACTGCTGGGTTCTCAACAAGCGCGAGCCGGGTGAGCTGAGCCTTGCGATAAAATGCGTTGATCCCGCAAGCGGACGTACCCTTGAGTGCCTTACCACAGAGCCGGGAATTCAAGTATATACAGGCAACTGGTGCAGCGGCAGTGTATGCGCGCACGGTGCCACAATTCCACGCCGCAGCGCTATCTGCTTTGAGGCGCAGCACTTACCTGACAGCCCCAACGAGCCTTTCTTCCCGACAACAGTATTGAATCCGGGCGAGGTCTATACTCAGACCACGGTTTACCGTTTCGGTGTTGAGTAAGACGTTGGCTGTTGGCTATTGGCCATTGGCCGTTGGCAAAATGGATTTTATTAAATGGAATTGAGCAGGATTTTCAGAGAGAGATTCGGACACGAGGGGATACTGTATTTCTCACCGGGAAGAATAAACCTTATAGGAGAGCATACAGACTATAACGGAGGGTTTGTTTTCCCGGGAGCCGTTGACAAGGGCATCACGGTAGCCATCGCCCCTAACGGTCTGGACAAATGCAGGACATTCGCCATCGACATAACAGACGAGAGCAATTATGTTGAGTTCGGGCTGGATGAGAGTGACAAGCCGTCAGAGCACTGGGCATCGTATATCTTCGGCGTCTGCCGCGAGATGACGAAGCGTGGTGTTCTGGTGAAATGCTTTGACGCCACATTTTGCGGTAATGTTCCTCTTGGAGCAGGAATGTCATCATCAGCCGCACTTGAGAGTGCATTCGCTTTCGCGATAAACGACATCTACAGCGGAGGCATTGACAAGTTTGAGCTTGCCAAGGTGGGACAGGCAACGGAGCACAATTATTGCGGTGTCAACTGCGGCATTATGGATCAGTTCGCATCTGTCTTCGGCAAGGAGGGATGCCTGATGCGTCTTGACTGCCGCTCGCTCGAATACGAATACTTCCCGTTCAATCCAAATGGCTTCAGGCTCATATTGTTGAACTCCTGCGTCAAGCACACTCTTGGCGGTGAGTACAACGAGCGCAGGGCCAGTTGCGAGAACGTTGTTGCCAAAGTAGCCGCAAGGCATCCCGGCATCGGCACGTTGCGCGATGTCACCAACCCTATGCTTCAGGAGGTCCGCCCACTTGTCAGTGATACAGACTATCACCGTGCCAAGTATGTGCTGGACGAGAAGGAGCGCGTGCTGACTGTATGCGATGCTCTTCAAGCCGGTGACTACGAACTGGTGGGAAAGAAGATGTACGAGACACACTGGGGTCTCAGCCGCGACTACACCGTCAGCTGCGATGAGCTCGACTTCCTTGTGGAGATAGCGCAGGAATGTGGAGTCACAGGCAGCCGTGTCATGGGCGGAGGCTTCGGCGGATGCACCATCAATCTGGTACGCGATGAGCTTTGCGAGGCTTTTGTCTCAAAGGCAATTGCCAGGTTTGCGGAGAGATTCGGCCACGAGCCGCTCAAATATGAGGTAAGCATTGGCAACGGTTCAAGAAAAATTTAACAATCAATCAAGTAACAACAAACAAAAGACTTTATGAAAAAGAGTGTAAAATCAGCAGCTCTTCTTTGCGGACTGGGACTTATCACAGCCTGTGCTCCAAAGAATGGGCAAAAGGCGGAGCCTGTTCTTAAGCAGGCTGATTTCCAGACAGAGTTCACAGGCAAGAAGACCGACCTCTGGAAGCTCTCCAACGAGAATGGTATGGAAGTTTACGTGACCAATTTCGGCGCACGTATCGTTGCCATTATGGTTCCGGACAAGGACGGCAAGATGCAGGATGCGGTTATTGGTTTCTCCAACATCCAGGACTACACCACACAGGCCAGCGACTTCGGCTCATCAGTAGGCCGCTATGCCAACCGTATCAACCAGGGTCAGATACAGATTGACGATGTTGTCTATCAGCTGCCGCAGAACAACTTCGGCCACTGCCTGCACGGAGGTTGCACACTGGAGCCGGAGCCAATGGGCTGGCAGAACCTTGTTTACGATGTTGAGAGCGCCACAGAGAACAGCATTGTTCTCGTAATGAACTCAGCTGACGGTGAGGCTGGCTTCCCGGGCAACGTAATTGCCAAGACCACCTACACCCTGACAGCCGACAACACCATCGACATCAAGTGGACCGCGACGACAGACAAGAAGACAGTCATCAACCAGACCAACCACAGCTACTTCAACCTGAACGGTGACCACTCACTGCCTATCACAAACCACATCCTCACACTGAATGCCGACAACTTCACACCGTGCGACAGCACCTATATGACCACTGGTGAGATTCTGCCGGTAGCAGGTACCCCGATGGACTTCACATCACCGAAGGAGATTGGCAAGGAAATCACAAACTTCGACTACGAGCAGCTGAAGAACGGCAACGGCTATGACCACAACTGGGTTCTCAACACCAAGTGCGATGACACCAAGTGCGCAGCCAAGCTGTACAGCCCAATCACCGGCATCTTCGTAGAGGTTTACACCAACGAGCCGGGTATCCAGTTCTATTCAGGCAACTTCCTGGATGGCACAGGCACCGACAAGCAGGGCAACAAGATGGAGCAGCGCACAGGCTGCTGCCTCGAGACCCAGAAGTTCCCGGACAGCCCGAACAAGGCCGACCTGCCAGGCTGGTACAGCGCAGTACTTGAGCCGGGTCAGGAGTACTACAGCCATTGCATCTACAAGTTTGGCGTAGAGTAATTCCGAATTATTAACCAATAAATAAAACATCAAATGTTATTACAATCAGTTTCAGTATTGGAAGGCCTCAAGAACAATGGCTTTGCATCAATTGACTACATTGTAGTAGTTGCCTATCTGGCACTCCTCATTTTCCTGGGATTTTTCCTGTCACGCAGTAAAGACGGTAAAGAGAAGGACTCAAAGGATTACTTCCTTGCCGGTAACACCCTTACCTGGTGGGCAGTCGGCGCATCTCTGATTGCAGCCAACATATCCGCCGAGCAGTTCATCGGAATGTCCGGTACCGCATTCGCCTCAGGTATCGCCATCGCAGCCTACGAGCTTATGGCTGCCGCCACACTTATCGTAGTAGGTAAGTTCCTGCTGCCAGTCATGATCGAGAAGAAGATATTCACTATCCCGCAGTTCCTGCGCGACCGTTACAATCCGGGCACAGGTCTGGCCTTCTCAATCTTCTGGCTTTTCCTTTATGTCTTCATCAACCTGACATCAGTAGCATGGCTGGGTGCCCTTGCAATCGAGCAGATTCTCGGTCTTCGCGGATGTATGCTTGTAATTGGCAGCACTGAGATCTCAATCCGTCTGGTCATCATTCTGATTCTCTACATCATCGCAGGTGTATATTCAATCTACGGAGGTCTCTCATCAGTTGCATGGACCGACGTAATGCAGGTTACATTCCTGGTAGGTGGTGGTCTTATCACCGCTTACGCCGCACTGAGCGTAATTGCTGAATCACTCAATCTGGAGGGAGGCGCCTTGGCAGCTCTCGGCAAGGTATTCCAGAGTCTGAAGGATGTTCCAGGTGACACACACTTCAACCTGGCAGTACAGCGCAACACCGCCATGTACCCGGGCATCACCGATGATCCTTACTTCACTCTTCCGGGCATCGCCCTTATCGTAGGCGCTCTGTGGCTTACAAACCTCGGCTACTGGGGCTTCAACCAGTACATCATCCAGAAGGGTCTTGCAGCAAAGAGTCTGAGCGAGGCAAAGAAGGGTATGATCTTCGCAGCTTTCCTGAAGATTTTGATTCCGTTCATCGTATGTATCCCAGGTGTATGCGCATTCTACATCAAGACACAGCAGCCTGAGATGTTCGCACAGCTTGCCGGCGGTATCTCCATATCAGACGACGCATATCCTTTCCTTATCCGCAACTTCACTCCGGTATTTGTAAAGGGTCTGTCATTCGCAGCTCTCGCAGCAGCAGTCATCTCATCACTGGCATCAATGTTCAACTCCACATCAACCATCTTCACAATGGATATCTACAAGCAGTACTTCAAGAAGAATGCTACTGAGAAGAACCTTGTAACCGTGGGCCGTATCACTTCAATCTGCGCTCTCGTAATCGCTATGATTGCCGTATATCCTATTATGGGTGGTGCCGACCAGGCATTCCAGATTATTCAGGAGTACTCAGGCTTTGTATATCCGGGCGTTGTAGTAATCTTCGGTCTCGGTCTGCTCTGGAAGCGTGCCTCAGGTCCTGCAGCCGTTGTGGCCGCCATCGGTACATTCGTATTCTCAATCGCGTTCAAGCTGCTTCTGCCGGAGGTTCCGTTCCTGCTCCGTATGGGTTATGTATTCATAGCACTGGTTGTCATCTTCGTTCCGATGTCACTCTGCAACAAGAAGAATGCCGTAAAGGCAGACGTTCTGGATCAGCACACCATCGACACTCAGATGAAGTGGTCACAGATTCTGTTCATCGCATCAGCCATCAGCTTTGCAGTATTCATCTGGGGTATGTGCTCACCGGTTCTCCGCTCCTGGGGATTCGAGGCTATGCTCTTCCTTACCGCTATTCTGGCTGTTCTTGGCCTCTACCTGCGCTCTAACGCAAAGGACAAGGTTCAGGATGCAAAGGCTGTAGGCATTGACCTGGCCCTCTTCCGCACAGACAAGACCTTCAACATCGGCGCAATCGGCGTAATTGTAATTCTTGCAATTCTCTATATATTCCTTTGGTAAGATGCTTGAGGAACTGAAAGAGAAAGTCTTTAAAGCTAACCTGGACCTTGTAAGGCAAGGTCTGGTTATCTTTACCTGGGGAAACGTCTCTGGCATAGACCGTGAGAAAGACCTGGTGGTAATCAAGCCTAGCGGTGTAAGCTATGACGAGATGAAAGCTTCCGATATGGTTGTAGTCTCCCTCCAGACCGGTAAGGTTGTAGAGGGAGATCTCAACCCCTCATCCGACACCCCTACCCATCTGGTGCTGTACCGTGCGTTCCCTAACATACAGGGAGTGGTTCACACCCACTCTACGTACGCCACAGCCTGGGCTCAGGCCGGAAAGGACATCCCTAATATCGGAACCACACACGCAGACTACTTCTACAAGGATATCCCCTGCACGGACGATATGACCGAGGCTGAGGTAAAGGGTGAGTATGAGCTTGAGACAGGCAATGTCATTGTACGTCGTTTTGAGGGCATCAACCCGGACCACACACCTGGAGTTCTGGTAAAGAACCACGGGCCGTTCTCCTGGGGAACCAGCCCTGCCAATGCAGTATATAACGCAAAGGTTATGGAGCAGTGTGCCAAGATGGCCTACATCTCATTCACTCTTAATCCGGAGACAACTATGAATCCTCTCCTTGTGGAGAAGCACTATATGCGCAAGCACGGGCCGAACGCATATTATGGACAAAAGAAAAAGTAACAACTTTAACACCTTATTATAATATGTTCGACAATTATGAGATATGGTGGGTGACAGGCGCGCAGCTTCTTTACGGAGGCGATGCAGTCGTTGCCGTTGACGGTCACTCAAAAGAGATGGTTGCCGGTCTGAACCAGAGTGGCAACATCCCTGTCAAGATAGTATATAAAGGCACAGCAAACTCCAGCAAGGAGGTTGAGGATGTGATGAAGGCCGCCAACAACGATGAGAAGTGCGTAGGCATCATCACCTGGATGCACACATTCAGCCCAGCCAAGATGTGGATCAAGGGTCTGCAGCAGCTCAAGAAGCCTCTGCTCCACTTCCACACTCAGTTCAATGAGGAGATTCCTTGGGACAGCATAGATATGGACTTTATGAACCTGAACCAGAGCGCCCACGGCGACATCGAGTTCGGTCATATCTGCACCCGTATGCGTATTGCAAGAAAAGTTGTGGTAGGCTACTGGAAGAGCGAGGAGGCACAGAAGAAGATTGCCGTATGGGCACGTGTAGCCGCAGGTGTGGCCGATGCGAGGAACGTACGTTGCCTTATGTTCGGTATGAATATGAACAATGTGGCCGTTACCGACGGAGACCGTGTTGAGTTTGAGCAGCGTATGGGCTACCACGTTGACTACTACCCTGTATCATCTCTGATGGAGTACTTCAAAAAAGTTACCGACGCAGAGATTGACGCTCTCGTAGAGGAATACAAGAAGCTCTATACCATCAAGATTGACGAGTCTGGCGAGAAGGTATATTGGGAGAAGGTACGCAACTCAGCAAAGGCAGAGATTGCACTGCGCAGAGTCCTGAAGGACGAGGGCGCCACGGCTTTCACCACAAACTTCGACGACCTTGGCGGTGCCGACATTGATGACCCGAACTTCCTTGGCTTTGACCAGATTCCAGGCCTCGCATCACAGAGGCTTATGGAGGAAGGTATCGGTTTTGGCGCAGAGGGCGACTGGAAGACATCCTGTCTGTATCGCACACTCTGGGTTATCTCACAGGGGCTGCCTACAGGATGCTCATTCCTTGAGGACTATACCCTGAACTTCGCCGGCAACCGTAGCTCAATCCTTCAGTCACATATGCTTGAGATTTGCCCGATGATTGCATCAGACAAACCCAAGCTTGAGGTTCACTTCCTGGGCATCGGCATCCGCAAGCAGCAGACCGCACGCCTTGTCTTCACATCGAAGGTGGGTCCTGGCATCAAGGCAACCGTTGTTGACCTTGGCAACCGCTTCCGTCTGATTACACAGGAGGTTGAGTGCATTGAGCCGAAACCAATGCCGAACCTGCCGGTGGCATCAGCCCTTTGGGTACCGCAGCCATCATTCGAGATTGGCGCCGCAGCCTGGATTCTTGCAGGCGGCACACACCACAGCGCATTCTCTTATGATATCACCTCGGAGTACTGGGACGACTTTGCCGAGATTACAGGCATTGAGTACATCCAGATTAACGGCAAGACCAACATCGAGGACTTCAAGAAGGAGCTTCGTATGAACGAGGTCTATTATATGCTTAACAAATCACTCTGCTGATTATGAACGAGTACAACAAATCCATCATTGAGTCAGGCAAGGCCGTTCTTGGCATTGAGTTTGGCTCAACACGCATCAAGGCCGTCCTTATTGACCCTGAGTTCAGACCTATGGCACAGGGCAGCCACACCTGGGAGAACCAGCTTGTAGGCGGCCTCTGGACCTACAGCGTCGAGGAGATCTGGTACGGCATCCAGAACTGCTACGTGAACCTTCGCGCCAACGTAAGGGAGCAGTACGAGATTGAGATTGAGCAGTTGGCAGGCATCGGCATCAGCGCTATGATGCACGGCTATATGGCTTTCAACAAGAACGAGAAGATTCTGGTTCCGTTCCGTACCTGGCGTAACACCAACACAGGCAAGGCAGCTGCAGAACTCTCAGAGCTGTTCTACTTCAACATTCCGCTCCGCTGGAGCATCTCTCACCTATACCAGTGCATTCTGGACAGCGAGGAGCACGTGAAGGACATTGACTTCCTCACCACCCTTGCAGGTTATGTTCACTGGCAGCTTACAGGCCAGAGAGTACTCGGTGTGGGCGATGCGTCAGGTATGATACCTGTTGACCCTGCCACCAAGACCTACAATGCCGATATGGTTGCCAAGTTCGACAAGCTGATTGCCCCTAAGGGATACAGCTGGAAGCTTCTTGACATCCTGCCAAAGGTACTCGATGCTGGCGAGTTCGCAGGTGTGCTTACCGAGGAGGGAGCACGCAAGCTTGATGTATCAGGCCACCTGAAGCCAGGCGTTCCAATCTGCCCGCCAGAGGGTGACGCAGGCACCGGTATGGTAGCCACCAACGCAGTCCGTCCGCGCACAGGTAACGTGTCTGCCGGAACATCATCATTCTCGATGATTGTATTGGAGCAGGACCTGAAGAAACCGCACGAGGTTATCGACATAGTAACTACTCCAGACGGCAAGCCGGTAGCAATGGTTCATTGCAACAACTGCACATCAGACCTCAATGCCTGGGTAAACATCTTCAAGGAGTACGAGGAGATTATGGGTATGAAGGTTGATATGGCCCGCATCTTCACCAACCTGTTCAACCACGCGCTGAAAGGCAACCCTGACTGCGGCGGCATAATGAGCTACAACTATGTATCGGGCGAGCCTGTCACAGGTTTCGCAGACGGACGTCCTCTGTTTGTACGCTCAGCCAACGACAAGTTCACACTTGCCAACTTCATCCGCGCCATAATCAGCGGTGCTGTGGCAGTGCTGAAGGTTGGTAACGACATCCTGTTCCAGGAGGAGAAGATTAAGGTTGACCGCATCACCGGCCACGGTGGTCTCTTCACCACTCCGGGCGTAGGCCAGAGAATACTTGGAGCCGCACTCAACTCACCTATCTCCTGTATGGAGACTGCCGGTGAGGGTGGCCCGTGGGGTATGGCAATCCTTGCGGCATACGCTGTAAACAACCCGAAGAAGATGCTTCTGCCTGATTATCTGGACGAGGTGGTATTCGCTGGCAACACCGGTACCGAGGTAGCTCCTACCCCAGAGGATGTTGCAGGCTTCAACGCCTACATAGCCAACTACAAGGCATCTCTCCCAGTAGAGGAGGCAGCCGTCAAGTTCAAGAAGTAATTCTTATAATATCTGGAAAGCGGGTCAAGGGGACAGGTACCTTGACCCGCATACAAACAAGTCCCGGACACAATAATGATGTGGGTCCGGGACTTGTTTTACATCCGCCATTACTATGAATTCCTGTTATATATGAAGTGACGGACAAATCTGATAATCAAAGCGCTTGTTCCTTTCGGTTAATAACGTAATTTTGTGACAGCAGTAATTGTAATCGTATGAGGAGAAACAACTTTTCTTTCCAATGGCTTGTAGCAGCCTTATCGTATATCGTTTTATTGGCCTGCAACGGCAGGAATTCGTCTGCCGATGACGGTGTGCTTCACATTACCGAAGATAATGTTGTCAACCTTGACAAGCCGTTTACCGAGACAATGCTGCAATGTTGGGAAGCTGTCTTTTTAGACGATTCGGACGATGCCCTTCTGGG
>JAZLLE010000096.1:0-45865 GCA_045597985.1 Bacteroidaceae bacterium
TGATGGTTCCCCAGCGTTCGCTGCCGTCCACGAAATGAACGATGACCAGAATCCACATATTTGATGGGTTGTACATCACAATGTCCTGAATGTATTCGTTGATGTATTCCTTGACAAGACTCCTATCCATCAGAATCTCCGTCTGTCGCTCCGCGAATTCGGGCTTGTCCTCCACCTTCAGAAGGCTCGTGCGCCTGCGGTTGAGACCGGCAATCTCATTCTTCAGGGATTCGATGACCTTCCTGTTTTCCTCGCACTTGCGGTCGTATTCACTCCTCTCCGTGGCAATCCAACTCTCCGCCTCGGCATCGTCCCTGTGCACTTGTATGACCTGCCGTATTTGCACATAGCAGAAGTGGACGAGTCCTGGGCAAATACACCTTCGAGGAATTCAATCAGCTCACCCAAGAACGAGGGTTGGTCGGCGAGTTCTCACCGTACGAATTCAACATCGACAAACAGTAAAACAAAACGGTCCTGGGATGCGGTCAGAATCACATTCCGGGGCCATCTTATCTCCCAAAAGTTTATGGGCACGTTAAATGCAACTGTACTGACATGTGAACTCAGGCCCTTTGGCCAGAAAATATCGTTATGTATGGATGAATGATTCGAACTTGCTGAGAATAATAATCCAACAATAAATACGCTTTTTCAAAAGTTATTTCTTAAATATAGTTCGCTTCTTCAAAAGTTAAATATTATATTTGCGAAAAACTGGAAAATTATGGAAGCAAAGGAGATAATACCGCTTGTTTCTGTCTATCACAGAAAGTTGGCGGAAACGACGACGGGATTCAAAAGAAGCCTGTATTTCAGGATAAACTGGAATGTCAGGATGTTGGGAATCAAAGGCGAAAAAGGTGTAGGTAAAACTACGCTTGTCCTGCAGCATATTAAAGAAACATTTACTAATCCCAATGATGCGATGTATGTTTCTATGGACAACCTATGGTTCAAGACTCATTCAGTGATGGACCTTGCGGAATACCTGTATTCCATCGGCGTTTATTACCTGTTTCTCGACGAAATACATAAATACCCTGACTGGACATCTGTTCTCAAGAACCTGTATGACAATTTTCCGAAACTGAATGTTGTCTATACGGGGTCATCAATGCTCCGTATCGATAATTCCAAAGTGGATTTGTCAAGGCGACAGACATTGTACAGGCTCCACAACATGTCGTTCAGGGAATATCTGGAATGCGAAGGCATTGCATCATTTGAAGCACATCCTCTCGAAGATGTTTTGGAAAACCACGTCAAGTACTCCGTGGAAATCACATCCGAAGTTAAGGTTCTGAAATATTTCCCTGCTTATCTCTCTTATGGAATGTATCCTTTCTACAAAGAGTCACGGGAGGATTTCCATATAAGATTGGCAGAGGCTGTGAATCAAACCCTGGAAAGTGATCTTCCTGCTGTTGAAGACGTAACTTTCGAAACTATTCAGAAGGCCGGTCGGCTCCTCATGATTACGGCAGAGAGCCTGCCATTGGTTCCGAACGTAAACAGGTTGTGCGAGTCTCTCGGAACAACCAGAGACTCCTGCCTGAAGATGCTGTATGCGTTGGACAGGGCCGGCATTTTGAATCTGCTGACCGCAGAGTTGAAAAACTACAAGAAGTTAGTTAACCCGGACAAGATATTCCTCGGTAACCCTAACATTATGTATGCTCTTGGTGGGAAGACAGAAACCGGCACAATCAGGGAGACTTTTTTTGCAAATCAGGTTGGAGCGTACAATACTCTGCAGTATCCGAAGAAAGGAGACTTCTTTGCGAGTGGGAAGTATCTTTTTGAAGTCGGGGGAAGAAGTAAGTCGTTTGAGCAGATTAAAGATGAACCACATAGTTTCCTAGCCGTTGACGAAACAGAAACGGGGTTTGGCAACAGAATTCCTCTGTGGCTTTTTGGATTCCTCTATTAGAGCCCGGAAGAATACTCAGTATCTTAAACGCATATGTCTGCAAATACGGCAGGTCATACAAGTGCACCGGGAAGATAACCTGCCTCGTGCAAAACGACCTATTTTGACTGATGGGTAACTGCGGAATTTCTTCCCGTCCGGAAATGTATCCTTGATTTTCTTCCACTGACTTCCGATAATCTCCAATCGTGTCACCTTATCGTTGAGCAAGCAACAATATGCGACTATTTTTCCCTCATCTTCAAGAATGAAGATATTCGCGATGCGTTTTGCAAGAAAATGTTTCGCATCATCAAGAAGGAACTCATTCAAGTCCTCATCTCCACAGTCAAAGGACTGGAGGGGATAATCAGCAGTCAGACGGACTAATTTCATCAGAGGCAAATTTCAATGTTCCGCGTTTTAGAATTTCGCTCCGTAGCGAGTAGGCTTCGTAGAGCCTAGCCCCTGAGACAGTCTCTGGCTGCGGCGTTAAAAAGTGTAGCTCACTAACATTTGGCAATTCCCCTGCATATTAGTATATTCGCAGTATATAACGAACGGATTACTATTATGCAGCAGGAGGGGCAGAATACGCATCTGGTATTGCCGGAGGAGACTGAGCGGAGGCTGGTCTTTTATCTGGCTATGGAGGAGTGGGCCGTACGGAACGCTCCTGACTCTTTTTTTGTGTGGAGCGTACAGCCCACGGTGATATTCGGGCGTAATCAGGATATGGAGACCGAGGTGAATGTGGCATATTGCCTTGAGCACGGCATACAGATGTACCGGAGGAAAAGCGGCGGGGGCTGCGTGTTCTCGGACAAGGGAAATCTGATGCTGTCGTACATAACCAGCCAGAAAGATGTGAGTGTGGCGTTTCAGGATTATCTGGAGCGGCTGGCATCGGCCTTGCGCGGGCTGGGGATGGATGCCGTTACTACTGCCCACAACGATATTCTGGTGAATGGCCTGAAGGTATCGGGCAACGCCTGCTTTGCCACTCCCACCGGTTGCATAGTTCACGGAACACTGCTCTATAATGGTGATTTCGCACAGATGGAACGTGCCATAACGCCATCCAGAGAGAAACTTGAGAGCAAGGGAATTCAGTCCGTGCGGCAGCGCGTGGGCAATCTTAAAGAACTTGGCATAGAGTTTTCAATAGAAGAGCTGAAAGACAAAATAATTCATTATTTTTGCAAAAAGGAGACTTGCCTCTCACCCGCAGTCATTTGCGAGATAGAGGAGATAGAAAGCGGTTACTTAGACGATAATTTCATAAGATATGGCAGAAGAGTATAAGAGAACGTGTCTGTATGACAGCCACGTGGCGCTTGGGGCGCAGATGAGCCCTTTCGCGGGTTTTGATATGCCCATCCAGTACAAGGGTATCACAGAGGAGCATCTGGCAGTCCGCACCAAGGTGGGAATGTTTGATGTGTCGCATATGGGCGAGGTGTTCATCAGTGGCCCCGATGCAGAGCGTTACGTGAACCACATCTTCACCAACGACATTCGCGGCTATGAGCCGGGCAAGGTGCTGTATGGTATGATGCTGTATCCCGAGGGCGGCGTTGTTGATGACCTTCTGGTGTATCGTGAGTTCCAGCCCGACCACTTCCTGCTGGTTGTGAATGCCGCCAACATAGACAAGGATTATGCGTGGATGCTTGAGCAGAAAGGCGGTTTTGATGTAAAGATAGACAATGCGTCGGACCAGTGGGGCGAGATAGCCGTTCAGGGCCCGGAGTCTGAGCGCATTGTGGGCGAGTTGCTGAGAATACAGTGTGCCGCCGGACTGGGCTTTTACGAATATGCCGAGTCTGAGTGGAACGGCCACCGTATGATTGTGAGCCGTACCGGATACACCGGCGAGGATGGCTTTGAGCTGTATGCCGGCATTGATGATACTAAGCAGCTTTGGGATATCCTGCTGAAGGCTGGTGTTGAGCCGTGTGGCCTTGGATGTCGCGATACCCTGCGCTTTGAGGCTGGTCTGCCTCTGTACGGCGATGAGCTGAGTGCCGGCATCACTCCTATTGAGGCCGGCCTGGGAATGTTCTGCAAGCTTGACAAGGAGGAGTTCATTGGCAAGGAGGCCTTGGCAGCCCAGAAAGCCGCCGGTCCTGCAAGGAAGCTGGTAGGCATAGAGATTGCCGACCGTGCCATTCCCCGTCACGGCTATCCCGTAGAGCTTGAGGACGGCACCCAGATAGGCGAGGTTACCACCGGCTACCACTCAATCTCTCTTGACAAAAGCATCTGCATGGCCCTGGTGGATTCCAGGTATTCCGCCTTGGGAACCCCCCTGTGGATTCACATCCGCAAGAAGACCTTCCCCGGTCAGGTAGTAAAGAAGCGCTTCTATCAGACCAACTATAAGAAGTAACTTTGGCAAGGGGCCCGCCGCGGAGCGGTGGGAGGGATGAGCGAAGCGAAGTTTTATTGACTTAATGCCGTAAGAGCGGAAAGAAAAGAAATATACAAACAAATAAAGATATGAGCAAAGTAGTAGAAGGACTGAAGTACAGCGATACCCACGAATGGGTGAAGGCTGAGGGCGACATCGCCATAATCGGAGTTACTGATTTCGCACAGAAAGAGATGGGCGCCATCACATATGTGGATTGCCCCGACGTTGATGACGAGCTTGAGAAGGGCGAGGAGTTCGGAGCCCTGGAGAGCGTGAAGGCATCGAGCGACCTCTACAGCCCGGTATCCGGTACTGTAGTTGAGGTGAACGAGGCTGTAGTTGACGGTCCTGAGCTGGTAAACGAGGATGCTTTCGCCAACTGGATAATCAAGGTTCAGATGAGCGATGCCTCAGAGCTCGACTCATTGATGGATGCCGCCGCTTACAGTCAGATGATTGGAGAGTAATGGCCACATTCCAGTATTTTCCGCAAACCGATGAGGACATCCGGCTGATGCTGGAGCGCATCGGAGTGAACTCGCTGGACGACCTGTACAGCGATGTTCCCGACGGCTTTCTCTATAAAGGTGAGTATGACCTGCCCGGGTCAATGTCAGAGCAGCAGGTACGCGCTTTCTTCGAGGAGCTTGCAGCAAAGAACCCACGCCTGACGGTATTCGCGGGCGCAGGCGCCTACGACCACTATACACCGTCGGTGATACCGTACATCACCCAGCGCTCAGAGTTCCTTACCGCCTATACACCATACCAGTGCGAGATATCGCAGGGCACATTGCGCTACATATTCGAGTATCAGAGTATGATGTGCGCCCTTACCGGAATGGACGTAAGCAACGCATCGATGTACGACGGCCCCACTGCCGCTGCCGAGGCAATGCGTATGGCTGTGGCATCGGCCAAGAAAAAGAACACCGTGCTGCTGTCAGAGACACTTCTGCCACACGTGCGCAGAGTGGTGGAGACATACGCCAGATATTACGGTGTGAGGATAGAGTACATAGCTCAGGAAAACGGACAGACATCGCTGAAGTCTCTTGAGGCACTGATGGCCGGTGGCGATGTGGCAGGCGTGATAGTTCCGTCGGTCAACCGCTTTGGCATAATTGAGGACCTTACAGGCTTTGCCGATATGGTACACGCCTCAAAGGCTATGCTGGTCCAGTATTGCGACCCGTCGGCTCTGGCTGTGGTGAGGACTCCTGCCGGATGGGGTGCCGATGTTGCCGTGGGCGATGGACAGCCTCTTGGAATACCTCTCTGCTACGGAGGTCCGTATGTAGGATTTATGGCTTGCCGCAAGGATTATATGCGCAAGTTGCCAGGCCGTATAGTAGGCGAGACACGCGATGGCGCAGGCCGCCGCTCATTCGTGCTGACACTGCAGGCACGCGAGCAGCATATCCGCCGTGAGAAGGCTACCAGCAATATCTGCTCGAACGAGTCACTTATGGCTCTCTGGGTTACTGTATATCTGTCGCTGATGGGTCCGCAGGGAATGCGCAAGGTAAATGAGGAATCATACAAAGGTGCCCACTATCTGTACGATGCCCTGATTGCTACCGGCAAATTCCAGAAGGTGTTCGATGCTCCTTTCCTGAAAGAGTTCGTGCTGAAACCGTTGCTGCCAGTGGAGCAGTTGCAGCGCAGGCTGTACGATGCAGGCTTCTTCGGAGCACTTGAGACAGAGGATGGCTATGTGAGCTTCTGCGTAACCGAGAAGCGCGCCAAGGCAGAGATAGACAAACTGATTGAGGTCATAAAGGAGTGCTGAGCTATGAGGTATTACGATAAACTTATATTCGAGCTTTCAAAGAGTGGCCGCACCGGCTATTCAATAGCAGACAACGGTTGCGCCGGTTATGAGATGCAGTTGCCACAGACTCTTGCACGTACTGAGGATGCCGCCCTGCCGGAGGTGAGCGAGGTGGATGTGGTACGCCACTACACCAATCTGAGCCAGATGAACTTTGGCGTTGACACAGGCTTCTATCCTTTGGGAAGCTGTACAATGAAGTACAATCCCAAGATAAACGAGGAGATTGCCAATATGCCGGCATTCCTGGGCCTGCATCCTCTGCAGGCAGAATATACCGTTCCTGGTGTGAATGAGATATACGAAGGCATAGACCGCTCCCTGGCCGCCATCACAGGAATGGAGCATTTCACATTCAAGCCCTGCGCAGGTGCCCACGGCGAGCTTACCGGCCTGATGATTATCCGCGAGTATCACATATCACGTGGCGATTTGAAGCGCACACGCATCATCGTTCCCGACAGCGCTCACGGCACAAATCCTGCCAGTGCTGCTGTCTGCGGTCTGGAGATTGTTGAGGTGAAGTCAAATGCCAACGGTCTTGTGGATGTGAACGATCTGCGCCCGCTGCTTGACGATACCATTGCCGGTATTATGATGACAAACCCGAACACCCTTGGCCTGTTCGAGAAGGAGATACGCGAGATTGCCGGACTGGTTCACGCCGCAGGTGGTCTGCTTTATTACGATGGCGCCAATATGAATCCGCTGATTGGCACGGTACGTCCGGGGGATATGGGCTTCGATGTGATGCACCTGAACCTTCACAAGTCATTCTCCACTCCACACGGAGGCGGAGGTCCTGGAAGCGGTCCTGTGGGCGTGTGCCATAAGCTGGTGCCGTTCCTTGGCGTGAACGTATCGGGTTTCCACGGAAATTTCGGCGTAATACTCAGGGCATACGCATACATACTTATGCTTGGCCGCGAGAACGTCAGGATGTGCGGCAAGCTGGCTACATTGGGTGCCAACTACATAAAGGAGTCACTTAAGGATGTGTATAAGCTGCCTATAGCATCGGTCTGCAAGCACGAGTTCGTCTTTGACGGTCTTGTGAACGATGGCGCGTGCGAGGGCAAGGCCGGTGCCACAACTCTCGATGTGGCAAAGCGCCTGCTTGACTACGGCTTCCACGCCCCGACAATATACTTCCCGTTGCTGTTCCATCAGGCTATAATGATTGAGCCTACCGAGACTGAGTCAAAGGAGACACTTGACGAGTTCATCGGTGTTATGCGCAAGATTGCGGAGGAGGCCGCACAGGATCCGGATATCCTGCACGGAGCGCCTCACAACACTCCGATAGGCCGTCCGGACGAGACTACAGCCGCACGTAATCCTATCCTTAAATTCCAGGACGAATGCGCTTGCTGATAATAGGAGCCGGTCCCGGCGGTTACGAGACAGCGGTTGAGGCCGCAAGGCGCGGGATGGAGGTTACGCTTATAACCGAGGGCCCGCTTGGTGGTACCTGCCTGAATGAGGGGTGCATCCCCACCAAGACCTTCTGTCACTATGCGGAGCTGATTGAGCAGAACCGCAAGGCAGGGTTTGACATCAGTCCTGACCTGGCAGGTGTGGCAGCCCGCAAGAATGCCGTCATAGAGCAGTTGCGCGGGGGCATTGACTCTCTGCTCCGTGGTGTTACTGTCGTAAGCGGCAAGGCCTCGCTCAAGGATGCGCATACGGTTGTGGCAAACGGGCAGGAGTATTCTGCAGAGAAGATTATCATTGCTACTGGCTCAAAGTCGGCTATGCTGCCCATCCCTGGCGCTGAGACGGCTATGACATCGCGCGAGATTCTGGATCTCACGCAGGTTCCTGCCAGCATCTGTGTGATTGGCGGCGGAGTAATAGGTCTTGAGCTGGCATCGGTATTCAAGAGCTTTGGCAGCGAGGTTACAGTGTTGGAATATTGCAAGGAGATATTGCCGCGTTTTGATGTTGATCTGGCCAAGCGTCTGAAACAGGCTTTAGGCAGGCGAGGCATCAAGATTGAGACTCAGGCTCAGGTTACAGCCATTGATGGCGGAACAGTCAAGTACATCAGGAAAGATGCTGAGTGTATCGTTCAGGCGGAGTTGGTGCTGATGGCCGTTGGCCGCATAGCCAACACCGATGGCCTGAATCTGGAGGCCGCGGGTGTGGAGTATGGCCGCAGGGGTATAGTGGTTGACAGGAATTTCCGTACCTCAGTGCCGGATATCTATGCCGTGGGCGATGTTACCGGCGGTATGATGCTTGCGCACGTTGCCACATACCAGGGGCTGCGCGCGCTGAATGACATTGAAGGTAAGAGCGACAATATCCGCTTCGATATTGTTCCGGCAGCTGTTTTCACAATGCCAGAGGCAGCCACCGTGGGTCTGACCGAGGAGGAGTGCAAGGAGCGCGGCATCTCTGTGCGTTGCCTCAAGTCGTTCTATCGCGCCAACGGCAAGGCCGTATCAATGGACGAGAGCGATGGCTACTGCAAGATTATAGTGTCTGCTGAGGATGAGCGCATTCTGGGATGTCATCTGATGGGCGCGCATTCATCGGACCTTATACACGAGATTACAGCCATGCTGAATATGAATGCCACATTACACGATGCAAGGTGTATGATACACGCGCATCCTACTTTGCCAGAGGTTATACAAACAGCTATTCATCAGTAAAAACAGAACAAATATATGAGATGTGAGGAGAAGTTCGCGGAAATGTACCGCAAGTCACCGGAGGATGTGGCTTTCTGTCCGTACAGAATTTGCCCTATAGGCGCGCACGTTGATCATCAGTACGGCCGTATTACCGGTCTGGCCATAGACAAGGGCATTCATTTTGCCTATAGTCCAAAACAGAACGGTGTCATTGAGCTGACATCGCTTCAGTTTGACAAGCGCGCCCAGTTCCATATCCGTGCCATTGACGAGAAGAAGTGCAACGACTGGGCTGACTATCTGCGTGGAGTTACTCTTGAGCTGTCTCAGAAATATACGCTGTCCACAGGCCTTTGTGGCGTGATAGAGGGAACACTGCCTATCGGCGGCCTCTCTTCGTCGGCTGCTGTGTGTATTGTGTATCTTACCGCTTTATGCCGTGTGAATGGCATTAAGCTGTCACCGCTGGAGGCTATTATGATGTCTGTGCGCTCGGAGAACAACTATGTTGGCGTGAACAGCGGCAAGTTAGACCAGAGCTGTGAGGTCTATTCAAAGAAAGACCATCTGCTGTATCTGGATACAAAAGACGATAACTACGAGCTGATTCCTTCATTGCCGTCTATGAAGCCATACGAGATTGCCATCTTCTTCAGTGGTGTGGAGCGTACGCTTGCTGGAAGCAAGTTCAATATGAGGGTGGATGAGTGCCGCAGTGCCGCATACGCCCTTATGGCATACGCGGGAATGGAGTATGGTAAGTACAATGAGACATTCTTCCGTCTGGTACCTCGCGATGTCTATGACCAGTACAAGGAGCGTCTTCCTGAGCCTTGGCGTCGTCGTGCCGAGCATTGGTACACCGAGCAGGAGAGAGTTGTGGCCGGAGCTGAGGCGTGGCGCAGAGGCGATATTGAGGAGTATGGCCGTCTGAGTTTTGAGAGCGGAAAGTCCTCTATCTATAACTGGGAGACAGGCTCACCGGAGCTCAAGACTCTGTATGATATTATGTGCCATACCGATGGAATCTATGGTGGCCGTTTCAGCGGTGCCGGATTCAAAGGGTGCTGTATGGCTTTGATTGACCCTGCATTCAGGGATAGTATATCAGAGAAGGTTACAGAGGAGTATCTGAAAGTATTCCCCGATTTGAAAGGTAAATATCAGGTGGTTATCTGCCACTCTGCTGATGGTGCTGCGTTATGAAGTGTCTGATTTTAGCTGCGGGATACGCCACAAGGCTTTATCCGCTTACAGAGAATTTTCCAAAGCCTTTGCTTAAGGTAGGTGACAAGACTATCCTGGACTGGCTCATCGATGATATTGATGCCGCCGGTCTGGTTGATGAGTATGTGGTTATAAGCAACCATAAGTTTGCAGGTCATTTTCAGGAGTGGGCCGCAGGCAAGAGTGTGAGGATAACAGTGGTTGACGACGGCACATCCACCAACGAGACTCGTCTTGGTGCCGTGTGCGACATCAAGTTCGCCATTGACGCGCTTGGTCTGGACGATGATATGCTGGTGATAGCCGGTGACAATGTGCTGGACTTCTCGCTCACTAAGTTTGTGCGTTATGCCGATGAGCGTGGTACATCGTGCATTATGCGTTATTTTGAGCCGGATGAGAAGCGGCTTCACAAGTGCGGCGTAGTTCAGGTTGATGCCGATGACCTGATTCTGGGTATGGAGGAGAAGCCTGATGAGCCCAAATCGCACTGGTGTTGTCCTCCGTTCTATTTCTACACGAAGGCCGATGCGAGGTTGGTGCAGAAAGGCATTGACTCAGGATGTGGCACCGATGCTCCGGGCAGCTATATCGCCTGGCTGAGTACTGTTACTCCGGTTCACGCCATGGAGATGCCCGGAAACCGTTATGATATTGGTAATCTTGAGTCTTATCATAAAGTCTGCGCTGATTATAAAGGAATTACAAAATGAGACTTCAGACTCCGGTAGATGCTGGAAAACTTGAGCAGGGTTTTGGCTATAAGGACAAAATCCTGTTTCTTGGCTCTTGCTTTGCAGAAGAGATTGGCAGGCGATGCAGTAGAGTATGGCTGGATTCGATGGTGAACCCGTTTGGCGTCCTGTTCAATCCCTGCTCAGTGGCAGACAGTCTGAGACTGCTGGAGTCTGACACCCGTTTTTCTGAGAGTGATGTGCTGGAGACACCCGTAGGATTCTGCTCTATCCACCATCACACATCGTTTGCAAGGCCATCTGTCAGCGGTTTTTTGGATGTTGCCAACAGCTCGCTGGATTCAGCAAGGAGTTTCTACGGAACGGCTGGTTGGATTGTGGTGACTCTGGGTACGGCGTTTGTGTATCGCCATATTGCCAGCGGCCAGACGGCGGCAAACTGCCTGAAATTGCCCAGGCAGGAGTTTGAGCGCACGATGCTTGATGCAGGCCAGGTGTATGATGCCCTGTCTGCCTACGTCGGCTCTGTGTCTGACAGGCAATGGGTGTTCACTGTAAGCCCGGTGCGTCATATTGCCGACGGACTGCATCAGAATCAGCTGAGCAAGGCTGCACTGCTTTGCGGTGTGGAGAGGCTTGTGTCTGACTATCCGAACGCACACTATTTTCCGGCATATGAGATTGTGCTGGATGAGCTGCGCGACTATCGCTTTTATGCTGAGGATATGGCTCACCCCACTGCCCAGACCGCGGAATATGTATTTGACCGGTTTATCGACTTCGCTTTCAGGAGTGATGAGCAGAAGTTTCTGCGCGAGGGTAGCCGTGTGGCTGATATGATGGCGCACAGGCCATTGCTGCCCGGCTCCGCTCAGGCAGTTCAGTTTACAAGAGAGCGCGATGCCGCCCTTGCGGCGTTTCTTGAGAGTATCGGCAGGGAAAAAGGGCGGAAAGCGGACACCTGCCCGAAATATTGACTATCTTCGCAATTCAAATATTTGTATTTATGGATAAAGGAAAAGTATTTTTGGGAGTTTGCATATTCGCAGGTCTCACAGTGCTGGGAATTATGTTGCCAAAGGCGGCATCTGAGTTCAGGTCATTCGAGCGTGTTGTAAGTGTGAAGGGTCTGTGCGAGACAGAGACTCCTGCCGATAAGGTAATATGGCCGTTGTCGTATAAGGTGGTAGGCGATGATATAAGCATTGTGTCTGCCGAGATAGAGAGGAAGAATCAGATTCTAAAAGAGTTCCTCAAAAACGGAGGAATAGATGCGGCGGAGATTACAGTCTCTGTTCCATCCATATCTGATAAGTTTGCTCAGGAGTATGGCTCAAATGACCGTGTGTATCGTTATGTGGCCACCAACACTATTACTGTTTGTACTGACAAGATTCAGCAGGTACTTGCCTTGATGTCCAGTCAGTCAGATTTGATCAAGAGAGATATAGTACTGTCAAGTGACTGGGACTCACAGCCTCAGTTCCGCTTTGAGGGCCTGAATGAGATAAAGCCGGGTATGATTGAGGAGGCTACCCACAATGCCCGCGAGGTGGCATTGAAGTTCGCCAAGGACTCGGGCAGCAAGCTTGGTAAGATAAAAGAGGCCACACAGGGTACATTCTCCATTGAGGACCGCGACAGCAACACTCCGCATATAAAGAAGGTGCGTGTTGTGACATATGTAACATATTATTTAAAGAAATAACCTTTTTCGCCATCTGGCGGATAATGTGGTTTTTTTTAGATTACTTTTATTATTCAAAATTTAATTAGTGCCAACAGCTAACAGCCAACCGCCAATAGCCAATGGCCAACCGCCAACAGTATGAAGGAAAATATTCAGGTAAAGCCGGCCAAGGGAAAACTTGGAGTGCTTTGTGTAGGTTTAGGTGGTGTCTCTTCGACACTGATAGTGGGAACCTTGATGGCCCGCAAGGGACTGGCTTGCCCTGTAGGCTCTTTCGCTCAGCTTGGCAAGATGCGTGTGGGCCGTGGTGAGGAGAAAAAGTATCTGCACGTTGGCGACATCATCCCAATGACAGACCTGAACGATATAGTGTTCGGCGCGTGGGATGTCTTCACCGACAACGCATACGAGAGCGCTCTTTATTGCGAGGTGCTCAAGCGTGAGGATATTGAGCCTGTACGCGATGAGCTGGAGACTATCAAACCTATGAGGGCCTGCTTCGATGTGGATTTCGCGCACAATCTGATGGACCCTGAGTTCGGACGCGTGCCCGAGCCGCTTTGGGCTATGCCTGAGGATACCCGTTGGAACTACGCTCAGAACCTGAGGGCCGACATCCGCCGCTTCAAGGAGGAGAATGGCTGCGACAGGGTTATTGTATTCTGGATAGCAAGCACCGAGTCATACACTCCGCGCAACGAGCAGGTACACGGCTCGCTGGCGGGATTTGAGGCTGCTATGAGGGCCGATGACCGCAAGCATCTGCCACCAAGCATGATTTACGCATACGCGGCACTGATGGAGGGCTGCCCGTTCATAATGGGCGCACCGAATGTGTGTGTTGATATTCCCGCTATGTTCGAGTTGTCGCGCAAGCAGGGTCTGCCTATAGTAGGCAAGGATTTCAAGAGTGGTCAGACAATGATGAAGAGTGCCTTGGCTCCTACGTTCCGTACCCGTCTGCTCGGCGTGGAGGGATGGTTCTCAACCAATATCCTTGGTAACCGTGATGGTCAGGTGATTGAGTATCCAGACAATTTTGAGACCAAGCGCATAAGCAAGGCTTCGTCAATAGAGTGGATTCTTGAGCAGGAGGAGTATCCTGAGCTGTACAGTGATATATATCACAAGGTAAAGATTAACTATTATCCGCCACGCAAGGACAACAAGGAGAGCTGGGATAACATAGATATCTTTGGCTGGATGAATTATCCTATGCAGATAAAGGTGAATTTCCTGTGCCGCGACTCCATACTTGCAGCTCCAATCTGCCTTGACTTGCTGCTCTTTACCGATGTGGCTCTTCGCGCCGGTCTGAGCGGCGTTCAGCACTGGCTCTCGTTCTACGTGAAGAAACCGATGACATACGATGACGAGTGTCCCGTTCATGACCTGTTCCAGCAGTTCGCTATGCTCAAGAACAAGATTCGCGAGCTTGGCGGCTACGAGGCGGACCAGGAACTGGATTAACAGAAGACTGATAAAACTGATTTTACCCTGAAGGTGGATACTTCCAGGGTATTATTTTCTCTTTTTAACAATGCGGGCAAACCGGCGGGCGGAGATGCGGACCGGCTCGGTGGTGAGCTCGGGAACGTTGTATGAGCAGAGCCTGAGGGTGTTTGAGAGCGGGTTGCGCTGTGGTATGGTGAACGGCTTGGAGAAGGTTCCGTCGGGCTGCAGGTGCGAAAGGTACATTCTTGTGAAGGCACCATCTTCCCGGCGGCTGCTGAAGAGTATCCAACGGCTGTCGTGAGACCAGGAGTGGTAGCTTTCGGAATAGTTGCTGCTCAGCTCACTCAGAGGTCTCATTGTGCTGTCGTTGAGGCTCAACATCCATAGGTCGGCATCGTTATGCCATATTTGAAACACTCCGTAGCTGCCTCTTGCCATCATAAGGTATCTGCCATCGGGCGATACTCTTGGCAGGGTGACGCTGGCACTGTCGGCCGATGCCTGATAGAGCAGTTGGGCCGGCCCCCATTCTCTTGTGACAGGATTGAAGGTTTTTGAGTAGAGGTCGTATCGGATGGTGTTGTAAAGAGCTGCAATATCGCCTCCCTCCATTATCTCATCGCCTATGTGGGCGGACACATAGTAGAGCCTTGTGCCGTCGGGCGACCACGTGGGGAAGCACTCCATCTGTCCAGGTTCGTCTTGAATGGTGGTTATGCCGCCGCTTTCCACATCGTAAAGAATAAGGTTGCTCTCCACATCGAACACCTCTATGTGATTGGGACTGGCGGTGTGGAAAGACTGTTGGGTGTTGTTGGTGGAGTATGCTATGAGTGGCAGTGTGGGGTGCCAGGCCGGATAGACGCCGGCCGAGATTCCATTCTCGGGGCGGATGTCGGTTATTCTCGGCTTGCCATCGGTTACAAGTACTGTGCCTCCTTTGTACTGGCGGGTGTGGAACTGCATATTGTCAGTCTTGTAATTCTGAAAGCTGTGGCAGTTGACGCACTGGCCAAGTCCTTTGGGAGGTCTCTGAACAAGGGTGTTGCTGTAGAATGTCTTCTCGCGGAAGTTGCTCAGATTGCGCTGTGCCAGTGATATCTCCTCGTATTGCTGAAAGGATGGAGGGATAAGCCTGTATGACACATATCCGTCAACGCTGTCTGTAACCAGCATAGTGAACGGAGTAAATGAGTGCCATTCGCCGTTGTGGTATATGCTGATGCTGAATGTCAGACTATCTGCCTCGTGAAGAAGCTCCCTCCATTTGCGGGCTGGTATTCTGACTGTCTTTCCGTGGATGCCGATGCTTTTGTCTCCTGCCGTTATTGTGGTGAGATATCTTTGCGCAGGCTCCTCAATCCTGAAATTCATAGGGGCTATGTTGGCAGGAATCTCAATATCGGTGTAATCCGGATATATGTGCGGCGTTCCTTCGCAGTGAGCGCTGCCGGCGTCTGGGCGGCTGCATCCTGCGCTTGCTATGGCAAGCATCATCAGGACTGTCAGTACGATGATATCTCTTTTACCTTTGCTCATCATTCCTTGTACTGTAATGTCTGCCAGTAATAGTAGTATGTACGGCCAAAGTATTTTCTGAATTCGTCATCAGGCTCTCTCATATCGCGGTTCCGCTCTAGATACTTCCTGTATGCGGCATATGAGGCCCGCACGTCATCGTCAAACGGGAAGCGGTTGATGTTTGTGTTGTGGCTCATTCCGGCAAACAGGATAATGGCCTCCTGATAATGCGTTGGTATATGCTCAGGGTGATTTGTGCTCAGATATTGCTGGTAGAACTCAATGAAGAGGTCTGGATTACCTTTTTTAGCAGCCAGGAAAAGCGCGACCCTCCAGTACTCCGGTGATGCATCCTCAGGGGTGCGGTTGATGAAGTAGTCGCTCAGAAACTCCTCCAGCATAGAGAGGTCATTGTCCAGCCAGTTGTCCTGACACAATAGTGGCAGTATGTCTTTATATTCGTTGGATTGCGCTATTAGTTCCGGATTTTCCGTAAGCGATAATTGAGTGTCGGCCCACTTCCTGTAAAACAGAGTGTTGCTCAGAATGGACAGGAACTTGCGTGCTGTATCCAGATTTCCTGACAACAGTGATGCGCGTGCCGCATACTTCAGGCTGCTGTAGCTCCATCCGGTCTCTGCGTGTGTCTCAAAGCACCAGCGGTAACAGTAATTGGGCAGTCCGTAATGAAGGTAGAACTGCCTTCCGGCCTGAATAGTGAGTGGAATTCTGACTGCACTCTTCTGCTGGCGGCTGCCATCCCTGAGTGTGAACGCCTGTTCTCCCTCCAGTCCCTGCCTGATGAGTGCCAGGTCCTTATACATCACCATAAGGCGCGTGGGCTCAATCCATCTCCATCTGGAAGTGTTGTGGTAAATGCGCGTTATCTTGTTCCAACGGGCCTGTTCAAACGCTCTCTCCATCCTAAGCTCCGCATTGAGGCACTGGTCCTTACACCAGAAGAAAAACAGGAACAGGGCAATAGCGGCCAATGTAATCGGTGTCCTTTCCTTATTATTGCCTTTTTTCAGCAGATGGGCTATGACAGGCGCGATGACATACCACAGCGCAAGCAGTACGTAAGGGATGTAGTACGTGATGCCGCTTCCTTTCGGAAATTCCGGAAACATTGCCAGCCAGCCGTTCAGGGGCCGGAATGTGCCCAGAATCAGATACCATACCAATGGTGCTGCGGCTACGGCCGTGACCATCAGGCTGATGGTTCCTGTTCTTGTGCGTCTGTTCCCATTGACTGTCAGATATACCCCCGATGACAGTGTTCCAACTAACGCAAAGAAACCCAGCAGTGGGTATGCGGCTAATGTCCAGAGTGTCAGCCAGAGATGTCTCCTGGCATTACCATTCAGTCTGCGGGTGAAATCTGTGGCGAGTGTAGCTCCAATCACTCCAAGGGCCGGCACGAATGCTATGCCAGTGTATTTCAGCTTGAATGCCATATATCCCAGATGTACCAGGGCTGCTGTAAGCAGTGCCATTGGAATAAGTTGAAGAGCACGGTGAGTGGCAGGTATGCCATAAATCTTGCTGTTGTAACAGGATGCGGCGGTATATGTCAGCGCCAGTAGCAAGGCTCCAAGGCAAGGCAGATGCAGGAATTGGGTCAGGAATGATGCGATATATGCCAGAAGGCCTCCAGGCAGAGACAGCTTCTGCACAAGAAAATCGGCGGTGAAAAGGAAAAGATCCCTGCTCTCAAGATGAGATATAAGTCCGTTTGAGAATACTGCCAGTCCTGCCCATAAAACAGCAGCCGGTATAAGAAACCATAGACTGTCACGCTGGCTCGCATGTACCATAATTGAGCTAATCTTTTGATTTTGGCCGGAAGGTTACGCCTCGCGCGTGGCTCTTGCGTATCAGCCTGCCGAACTTGTGCGCCGGAATGCTTACAGGCTCAACCGTAAACTCTGGAATGTTGTAGGACATCATCATCTCTGCCTCTCTCTCCGGGTCTTCCTGCGGGATAGGGAATGGTTTGGAGAAGTGTCCGTCATCGTCAAGGTGGGTCAGATACAGGCGGGTGTGGTTGGAATCACCGCGTCGTGAACTGAATACCATCCATTTCCCGTTGCTTGACCAGGAGTGATAGCTCTCAACCTCATTGCTGTTGATCTCTCTCAATGGTCTGACTGTGCCTGCCCTCAGGTCAATCATATACAGGTCTGCATCGGTATGCCAGATATGGAACACACCGTGTCTTGCCATTGTGAAAACCAGATACCGGCCGTCGGGCGATACTCTGGGCAGTGTTATGCTGCGGTTGATGGAGTATGCGTCAAGAACCATTTGCGGTTCTCCCCACTTTTTCGTGTCCGGATCAAAAGACTTTGAGTAGAGGTTGTAATGAAAGCGGTCATAGTTCGCATAGAGATATTCAGCTCTGTCAACTGAGTCGGGAACGGCAAGTCCGGTTGATACATAATATAGCGTGCGTCCGTCCGGAGCCCACGCGGGGAAGCACTCAAACTGGTCAGAGTCGTTCTCAATAATGCTTACCTCATTGTTGTCAATGTCGTAAAGAATCAGGTCACTCTCAATGTCGAGCACCTCCACACGGTCTCTGTCTGCAGTATGAAACCGTTGTGTTGTATTATTGACGGAATAGGCTATAAGATTGTGCGTGGGGTGCCAGGCAGGATATACGCCGGCAGAGAGAGTGGAGTCTGTCTTCAGATTTATTTTCTGAGGCTCGCCGTCTCTGACCAGGATTGTTCCGCCGTTGAAAATCCTTACGTGGAACTGCATGTTGTCAGTCTTGTAGTTACGGAAATGATGGCAGTTGATGCATTGTTCCTTGTCTTTGTCCTGTCCCATCGCGTTGCTGTAAATCAGTCTCTCGTTGAATGAGCTCAGGTCGCGCTGTCTCAGGCTCATTTGTCCGAAGTATTGGTATGATGGCGGAATAAGGCGGTATGACACATATCTGTCAATCTGATCTGAGACTGTCATCTTGAATTCCTTATGGCGTGTCCATTTCCCGCCGTTCTCCGTGAAGACGCAGACTGAGACTGATGCCCCTTCAAGCAACTTTCTCCATTTGCGCATCGGAATATTCACACAACTGCCTTTTGCGATGTACTGATATGTTCCGTTACTGAATATCGTGACATACTTGTCCGCACCGGTTATGTTAAAACACAATGGGGCTATGTTAGCGGGGATGACGGTCTCTGAGTAGTCTGGCGCCATATCAGGCAGGGCATCGGAAAACGTTGCGTTTTGGGGAATCCTGCCACAACATACAACCAGAACCAGTGATATAAGGAGTGCTGCTTTTCTCATTGTCAATATGTAGTGATTCCAGATACAAAGTAGTGGAAATACCAGTACGTGTCGTTATAACACCGGTAGTATTCGTCCAAATCCTCTCCGTTATTGTTTGGATGGTTTTCTGCGAAGTCTTGAAACTCATTCCATCTGCGGAGCACCTCATTACTATACTGAAGCTGGTTTGACGGGATATCGGTGAGTGCTCCATAGAGAAGGGCTGCCTCCTGATATGCCACCGGTATCTCAGATACATTGTTGGAATGCAGGTATTTTACCAGATGATTCCAGAAAAGCGCGGGCTGCTTGTGCGAAAGTGCGAACTGAAGGGCTATTCTGTCAAATTCAGGGGTTGTCCTTTCCTGCAGACGGGTTGTGAAGTGATTGGCAAGGAAAACCTCAATTATCTTATGGTCCATTGCAAGCTCGTTGCCGATGCACATCAGTGGCAGTACGCTGGCATATTCACCGGCATTTTGCATTTTCTTAATGTCTTTGGCCAGTAATTCCTGTCTCTTTGCCCATTTTCTATAGAACAGCGTGTGTTTGAGCTGTTTTATGTATGTTGCCGCTCTCTTGCTATCTCCGCTCACTATGGATGACATTACCTGATACTTGAGAGTACCGTTGCTCTGTCCTTGCCGTGCAACCTCCTCCATACTCCACCTGAAACTGTAGTTGGAAAGTCCGTAGTGGTAATACAACTCCTTGCCGCATTGATGAATGAGAGGAAGTTTTCTTGCACATTTCTGTTCTCCCTGTCCGTCGCGGAACCGGTATGCCATCTTTCCCTCACTGCCTGCCTTTGCAAGTGCCAGGTTCCGGTAAAGAACCATAGGACGGGATGGCTCAGCCGTACGGTCTGGATTGTGTGTCTCAAAGTCATTCTCTGCATCAAGAACTCCCTGCCAGTCAAGGTTATCTACTGCTGTAGCCATTTTGCATTCAGTGCGATACAACGGGTCGTTGAACCAGCAGATGTAGTTGAACGCTACCGTAATAACTGTGATAATGCCAGGTATTACAATACTTTGATGACTTGAGCTGCCATCGTTATTGTTATTCTTCTGCAATGGCAAGAGTGCGAGAACCATTATATACAGGGGAATCAGGAAATAGGGCAGACGACATAATGTAGCCCTTGGCAGATTGGCCAGATATGGCAGACCTGCGGTATATGCGCCGGTAATAGTCTCTGTAGTGAATATGTTGTACCATAAAAAAGGGGTTATGGCAACTGTCGCACAAGACAGGACAGCTGATAAGATGCGTTTGAATGGTGTGGGTGTGTGCTTTGCTGTCAGTAATATCATAGCCATAGTGGCTGTCAGTGCGTAGAGTCCGAACAATGGGAAACCCGCCAGAGTCCATATGATTATTGCGGCTAACCGAAACTTGAGGGATGAGAGTCTCTGAAAGATGTTAATGCCTGAGATGGCGGCAATGCTGCCGACAAGTGGCTCAAAGAACCATCCACTGCAATCAATGAGGAAAATCTGATAACCCAGACCGGTAACCGCCGCAAGTGCCAGTGCTGACGGTATGACGGCAAAAATCTGCCTGTTACTTGTCAGTCTGAAAGTCTTGAACGTAAGGTAAGAGAGGAATAGCGCTCCTGATACCCACAATGCAGCTCCCAATGCAGGCAGATGCAGAAACTGAGTCAGGAATGCGGATATGTATGTGAGCATTCCACCTGCGGTTGATATGTTATTTGTCAGAAATTCGGTAGTGTAGAGAAAAAGCGACTTGGTCTCAAGCCTGATAAGCCAGTTTCCATATCTGAAAGCCAGAATGAGCCATATAGCCAAAGCCAATATGAGTGTCAGAATTTGAAAGAACCATCCTGATTTAGTAGATTTATATATGTGGCGGGACATTGCTTTTTTTCGTTTTCTAAACGCGAAGATACTTATTTTTGTTATAATAAATAAGGTTTTGTTACGTTTAGGATATGTTATGCGACTGAGATTTTCGTGGCTGGCTATACTTCTGATGCTGACACTCACCGAAGTGAGCGCTCAGTATGATGTTCATTTCACCCATTACTGGGCGATGGACAATTTCTATAATCCTGCTGCGATGAATAAGAACAACCAGTTGAATCTTGTGGCAACATACAGTATGCAGATGGCGGGCTATGAGCATCGTCCCAGCACTATGTATGTGGGCGCAAACTCCTATTTGCCGTGGGGACAGGGCCGTCAGTCAGCCGGCGCCGGTTTCCTGAACGAGACGATCGGACTGTTCACTCACCGCAGGATTTTCGCCAATTATGCATACAAATTCAAAGTGGGCGGAGGATGGATGAATGCCGGTGCGCAGGTGGGCCTTCTGAACGAGGAGTTTGACGGTGGCGGGCTGGATGTGATAGATGCCAATGATCCGGCTTTCCCTACATCGGCAGAGAAAGGAACGGGGTTGGACATAGGTGCCGGTATCTATTATAATTATAAGGTTTTCTATGCCGGATTGTCGGCACAGCATATTACATCGCCAGTCATAACATACGGCAAGGGTGGCGGTAAAGGTGCGGAATTGAGGATATTGCCTGCTTTTTATTTCCAGAGCGGATGCAATATCCAGTTGAGAAATCCGTTATTATCCATACAGCCAACTGTCCAGGCTGCTACTGATTTGGGCACTTTACGTGTTGACATTACTCTAAGAGGCACATATCAGTATCAGTCCAACAGTTACTACGCTGGTGTATCATACTCTCCTGGAACATCGGTGACCATTTTGCTTGGCGGCCGTGTGAGGAAGGTTTTGGTAGGATATGCGTACGAGCTGTTTACGAACGGTATTGGCTGGCAGACGGGAAGTCACGATCTGGTTGTGGGATATCAGATGGATGTGGATTTCTTTAAGAAAGGTAAGAATGTACATAAAAGCGTAAGATATTTATGATTAGAGAGAAAAGAAGACGGAGCGGACTTATCGCGGCGGCGATGGTTTTTTCTGTATTGGCTCTGATATCCTGTATGGGCAGCAAACAAGCCTCTGTGATAGGCGGTGAGGTTACCGGTGCCGGCGGTCAGTCTGTACGCGAGCCCGCGCCTTTCGGAATGGTTCTTGTGAAAAGAGGCTCACTGAAGGTTGGCGATGAGGAGACTGACAGTCTCTGGGGCTCTTCTGTACCAGTCAGAGACATATCAGTAGAGTCATTCTGGATGGACGAGAAGGAGATAAGCAATGCCAAGTATCGTCAGTTTGTATATTGGGTACGTGATTCCATTATCCGCACCCGTCTGGCAGATCCGGAGTATGGCGGCGATGAGTCTTATATGATAACAGAGGATAAATACGGCGAGCCTGTGACTCCACATCTTAACTGGGCAAAGCCAATTCCCTGGAAGAAGCCGAATGAGGATGAGGCACGTGCCATTGAGAGTGTGTATATCCGTCATCCGTTCACCGGTGAGAAGATGCTGGATGCCAGCCAGATGAACTACAGGTATGAGGTGTTTGACTATACTCAGGCGTCTTTGCGTCGCAACAGACTGAATCCGGAGGACAGGGTCCGCAATACAGATATCGTCATAGATCCTGACGAGGAGGTGATGATATCCAAGGATACCGCCTATATTGACGATGACGGACGTATCATCCGCAGGACAGAGAACCGCAGGCTTACCAGTATGTACGATTTCGTAAACACCTATATAGTGAATATCTATCCTGATACTACCTGCTGGATAAATGATTTCCCGAACTCAAACAATGAGACCTATATGCGTCTCTATTTCAGTCATCCGAATTATGATGATTACCCTGTGGTTGGTGTCAGCTGGGAGCAGGCAAATGCATTCTGCGCATGGCGTACTGATTTCCTGCTTGCCGGATTAGGCGGTCAGGCCAAGTATATCCAGCGCTATCGTCTGCCTACAGAGGCTGAGTGGGAGTTTGCCGCACGTGGTCAGGAGGGCAATAAGTTCCCTTGGAAATTCAGCGACTCAAAGGATGACAACGGATGCTTCTATGCCAATTTCAAGCCTGAGCGTGGTAATTACACCAAGGACGGCAGTCTGATTACCACAAAGGTAGGGTCATACAAGCCCAATTCAAACGGCCTCTACGATCTTGCCGGCAATGTCGCGGAATGGACGTCCACACTCTATACCGAGGCTGGAATCCTTCAGATGAACGATATGAATCCGGAGCTGTATTATAATGCGGCAAAGGAGGATCCTTATTATATGAAGAGAAAAGCCGTGCGTGGCGGTTCCTGGAAAGATGCCGAGAAGTTCATTGAGTCATCCTGGAGAACATACGAGTATCAGAACGAGCAGCGCTCCTATATTGGTTTCCGCTGTGTACGTACACAGGTAAGCTCAGGCGAGGCTGTTGGTAAAAAACGTTGATAGATATTGCGGAATCTAAATTGAATATTGTTTGATATGGAGAATATAGAGGAGAAAAAGAGTATCCTGAAGAGATTTCAGGACTATCTTGATACAGAGAAAGGCCGTGTCCTGCTTAACTATCTGTACAGTTGGGGAGCAGCTGTGGTTATCTTAGGCGCATTGTTCAAGCTTACCCATATAGCTGGCGCAAACCTGATGCTTTTCATTGGTATGGGAACCGAGGTACTTGTGTTCTTTATCTCTGGTTTTGAGAAGCCGTTCATCCCTGATCAGCCTGGTGAGAAATCAGAGGCTGACGAGGATGTTGTGGTAAATGGCGCTAATCTGCCTCACGGCAATATCTATATAAATGGCTCATTTGGCTCTGGAAACCCTGCACCTGCAGAGAATCAGCAGCCTTTGATGGGCGATGTTGCCGTTCAGACGGCACAGTCCCAGCCTGTTCCAGTAATAACCGGTGGCGGTCAGTTGAATGTTGATGGCATTGAGGATGTCACACAGAATTACATTGACCAGGTACGCGAGCTCACCGAGAAACTTCTGAAGGTATCGGAGCAGTCAGAGCTTCTGCAGCGCAGTACCGACGAGATTGACACCCTTGGACGCAATCTGGTTAGTCTGAACACATTCTATGAGATGCATCTCAGGTCTGTAAGCTCTCAGATGGACAACATCGACAAGGTTAAGGAGCAGACAGCCGAGATGGTAAGGCAGATTGAGGAGCTGAACAAGGTCTATGCCCGTATGGTAGAGGCTTTGAAGGTTAACTCAGGTATAGGTTCAAGCGATAAGTGAGATGAGGAGAAAGATTATTGAGAGACCGCCATCGGCGCGTCAGAAGATGATAAACCTGATGTATATCGTTCTTCTGGCGATGCTGGCGATGAATATCTCATCGGATGTGTTGAACGGATTCTCACTTGTTGAGGAGAGCCTTTCCCGAAGCACATCGAACGCCACCATTCAGAATGAGGCGTTATACCGTGATTTTGCCGCGTCAGACTCGGCGAATCACGAGAAGGTAGGCGTATGGTATCAGAAGGCGCTATATGTGAGGCAAATGTCAGACTCTCTCTACAATTTTGCAGATGAGCTGAAACTGCTTATCGCCCAAGAGGCGGATGGCCGTAACGCAGACATCAACAATATTAATAATAAGGAGGATCTTGAGGCCGCCACTCAGGTGATGCTCTCACCATCAAAGGGGCGTGGTCAGGAACTCTACGATGCCATCAACAACTATCGTGAGCAGATTCTGACAATGGTTACTGACGAGACTCAGCGCGAGATTATCAGCAATAACTTCAGCACTGAGCTTCCGCAGAAGGCTGGTGCTCTTGGCAAGAACTGGCAGCAATACAATTACGAGAATACACCGGTAGTGGCAGCCATTACCCTTCTGTCCAAACTCCAGAACGATGTGAGGTATGCCGAGGGTGAGGTGCTTCATACACTTGTGAACAACATCGACGTAGGTGATATGCGCGTGAACAAGCTTGACGCATACGTCATACCTACATCGCAGAATGTGGTTCAGGGAAATCCTTTCTCAGCACGCATCATTATGGCTGCGGTTGACTCCACCGCTGAGCCGGCTATCTTTATTGACGGCAAGCAGATTGAGCTTGAGAATGGATGGTATCGGATACCTACACCTCACACCGGCGATTTCACACTCAGCGGTTATATGGAGCTGAGTTCCGGAAACGGAGTTCTGAGACGTGATTTCTCGCAGAACTACTCGGTTGTCTCACCGTTGGCTACTGTGTCCGCTACAATGATGAATGTTCTCTATGCCGGATACGACAACCCGATAAGCATTTCCGTTCCCGGTGTGCCGAGCAATATGATATCGGCTACAATAAAGAATGGTAATGGTACATTGAAGGCGTCAGGCAATGGTTTCATTGCAAAGCCATCAAGAGTGGGCGAGGACGTTGTCATTGCGGTATCCGCCAATCAGGATGGCCGTCATCAGAGTATGGGAGAGTACAAGTTCCGTGTACGTCAGCTCCCAGACCCCGCACCTTTTATAGAATATACTGATGAGAATGGCAACGTGCAGCGTTACCGTGGTGGTGGGGTTCCTCTTCCAAAGAGGAGCCTGATGGCTGCCGATGGCATTGTGGCCGCCATTGATGATGGTCTGCTGAACATCGGATTCCGTGTGCTTGGATTCGAGACCACTTTCTTTGACAATATGGGAAATGCCGTGTCGGAGCTGTCGGATGGTACAAGATTCTCCGAGAGGCAGAAAACCAACTTCCAGAGGCTTACCCGTGGCAAGCGTTTCTACATACAGCGCGTACGCGCCATTGGTCCGGATGGCATTGAGCGTCAGCTCACCACATCACTTGAGGTTATACTTAATTGACAGATATTATGAGAAGGACTATTATATTCACCCTTATGATTGCGGCGCTTCCCCTATGTATGAGCGCGCAGCCACAGCGTCGTCTGCAGGAGAAGGCAGCGGCAGACAAGAGTTCTACGGGAGTGACTCTTACCACAAGAGCAAAGACGCAATACACGGCACAGACTACAACTCCTACGGAGATTAGCTGGAAACGTGATATCTACCGCGAGCTTGACCTCAAGAAGGAGGCGAATGCCGCGCTTTATTATCCGGAGGAGCCGTTAGGAGACCGCGTGAACTTCTTCACGCTTGTATTCAACCTGATACTTGAGGGCAAGATAAACGCATACGAGTATCGTTTTGATGGCAACGAGCTGTTTACGGAAGAGAACAAGCTTGATATTGAGAATCTGCTGGATAAATTCTACATTTACTATCAGAAAAAGGATGGCAAGTACATTGTGGAGCCTGCAGACATACCCAGCGCCGAGGTGCTGAAGTATTATATCAAGGAGAGCAATTTCCTGGATCAGCGCGCTTCAAACTATCAGACGCGTGTAACTGCAATCTGCCCTGTGCGGATGCGTCAGGATATAGGCGATGCCACCACATCATATCCTATGTTCTGGCTGGATTACGATGAGATAAGTCCCTATCTGGCCCAGACACAGGTGATGACCAGCAGTTTCAACAACACCACCAATATGTCTCTTGATGACTATTTCGTGATGCGCAGATACGAGGGCGACATCTACAAGACCTCCAACCTGAGAAATCAGCCGTTGGCGGAGTATTGTGAGAATGATACTATCCTTAAGGCTGAGCAGCAGCGCATAGAGCGTCAGCTGGTTGACTTTGAGTCAGGATTGTGGGCATCATCCGATAAGGAAGATGAAGAGGGCGAGGCTGAGAATGCGAAGGCCGGTAAAAAGAATACTGATAAGAAGGATAAGCCCGGACTTACACGGGAAAAACCATCACAGCCTAAGGAGAAGGCGGAGGGCAGCAAGCCTGAGAGACAGAAAACCGTGCGTGAGAAACCGCAGAAAGCTTCTAAAAGCTCGTCAAGCGAGAGAGTGTCAGTACATCGCAGGTAACGGCTAAAGATAATAAGTGTCTATTTTTTTGCTAATAAGATTCTGTTGCATTAACTTTGCCGACAAACTAAAATTCCCTGTAATATGAAAAAATTATCTGTTATTGTTTTGTGCGTAGCCGCAATGATGAGCTCAATCCCTGCATCTGCCGAGTTGAACTGGGGCCTGCGTGCGGGTGTAAACTTCGTGAACAACGACATTAAGGCTATAAGCACGGAAAATGTTACGGACAAGAGCAATTATACGGGCTTTTTCGCTGGTCCTATGGTGAATATTGGTCTTCCAATCGGATTCTCCGTTGACGCAGCCGCAATGTATTCACAGAAGGGTATGACATTGGCAGGTGGAGAGAACTTCAAGGAACAGTCCATCGCGGTCCCGGTAATGTTGAAATATGAGCTTGGCTTGGGTAAGATGTTCGGCATATTCGCACAGGCAGGTCCTCAGGCCAATTTCCATATCGGTGATCTTCAGAAGTCTGTGAAAGTGAAGGCAGCCGAAGCTATCAGCGGACTGACCGGACTGGCACCGGAACAGGAGTTCAAGCTGGAAAAGGCGGTATGGAGCATCAATCTGGGTGCCGGCGTGTCTCTTATGCAGCATCTGCAGCTGGCTTTGAATTACAATATCCCATTCACAGCGGATGGTAATTACTCTATCAAGGGTGTTTCCAATCAGGTGTCAAGCAACTTCAAGTCAAGTACCCTGCAGCTTATGCTTACATACGTATTCTAATCGGAGACGGTTGTGATATGAGGGCCTGCATTTGCGGGCCTTCTTTTTTTGTCGCTGCTCAAAATTGTGCTATTTTCGCAGATGTATGCGGTACGTGGATGTGATATTGCCCTTGCCTCTGGACAGACTCTTTACTTATTCCCTTCCTGAGGCAATTCCCGGTGAGATTGTAGCCGGTATGCGTCTGTGTGTTCCTTTCGGACGTACTAAAAGATACACCGCTCTTGTTGTGCGGACCCATACAGACAGGCCTGAGGGTTATGATGTGAAGCCTGTCATTAGTGTTCTGGATGATAAGCCTTGTCTCGTAGAGAGCCAGATGAGGCTTCTTGAATGGCTCTCCAACTATTATCTTTGTGCCAGAGGCGATGTTGTGAAGGCTATGCTTCCTGCCGTGCTTCGCCCCTCTGGTGATGATGCCGGCGAGGATTATAAACCCCGTACGGAGAATTGTGTCAGACTGGCGTGGCAATATGATGAGACGCGTTTGAATGAGACATTCTCTCAAATATCACGTGCAGGACGGCAGGTGGATATGCTCACTGCATATCTGGATTTGTCGGGATTGTCTGATGCTCCCTGCGATGAGCCTGAGATAGTGACCAGAAGGGCATTACTTTCCAGATGTGACTCTCAGTCGGCACTTGATGCGTTGGTGCGCAAGGGCATTCTTGAGATCTGGCGTCACGAGCGTGGGCGTCTTCCGTTATTCGATGGCAGGCTCTTTCCGCCAAATGCCTTGAATGGGCAGCAGCAGGCCGCATCAGACTGCATAAGGGGTGCTTTTGCCAATAAGGATATTTGTTTCTTGCATGGTGTTACATCAAGTGGCAAGACAGAGGTATATATCCATCTGATGAAGGAGTATGTCAGTCAGGGCCGGCAGGTACTGTTTCTACTGCCTGAGATAGCATTGACCCTTCATATAATGCGCCGTCTTCAGCGTGTATTTGGTGATGATATGTGCGTGTATCACTCGCGATGCTCTGATGCGGAGCGCGCCGAGATATGGAAACGCCAGCTTGGTGATAATCCATTCAAGGTAGTGGTTGGAGCCCGTTCCTCTGTATTCTTGCCATTCCGGAACTTAGGTCTGGTTGTAGTTGATGAGGAGCACGACCCCAGTTACAAGCAGACAGACCCTGCTCCAAGATACAACGCAAGAAACGCCGCTATGATGCTGGCCTCTTTTTGTGGCGCAAAAGTGCTTTTAGGCTCGGCTACTCCTTCGTTGGAAAGCTATTTCTATGCAAGGAACGGCAAATACGGTCTTGCCGAGATGCGAGACAGGTTTATGGACCTGCCTTTGCCTCAGGTTGAGGTGGTTGATGTTTATGAGCTTCGCCGAAAAAAACGGATGAGCGGTTTGATCTCACCATTGCTTGAGTCGTACATCAGACAGGCTCTGAGCGATGGCAATCAGGTGATATTGTTCCGCAACAGGCGGGGCTATGCTCCCGTTCTCAGATGTCTTTCCTGCGGATGGGTGCCAAGATGTGACAGTTGTGACGTAAGCCTCACATGGCACAAGAGTCTTAGGAAACTCTCCTGCCACTATTGCGGCAAACCATATCAGATGCCGTTGTCCTGCCCTGAATGTGGTGGCAGACATCTGGACGTGTCTGGTTACGGAACCGAGAAGGTTGAGGAGGAGATAAACAGGCTTTTCCCTACGGCGATAACCGGACGCCTTGATACCGACACTGCCGTTTCTTCATCGGCATACAATCAGATAATGCAGGATTTTGAGGACGGACTGACAAATATTCTCATTGGCACTCAGATGGTTACCAAAGGCCTTGACTTTGATCGTGTGAGCGTTGTAGGCATTCTTAATGCGGACAGTCTGTCTGGCAGTCCGGATTTCCGTTCCTCAGAACGCGCTTTCCAGATGATGAGTCAGGTTGCCGGTCGTGCCGGCCGCCGATACCGGCAGGGACATGTAGTGATTCAGACAAGAAAGTCGGATAACCCGGTATATCCATTAGTGGTGAATGGCAGGTTTGATGAGTTTTACGACAACGAGATTGAGGAGAGAAGAATGTTTCAGTATCCGCCATTCACCAGAATTATCAGCATATATCTCAAGTCATCTGAATATGGTGTTCTTAATGATGCGGCCTTGTGGGCGGGGAATCAGTTCCGTGCGGTTTTCGGAGACAGGGTTATTGGGCCAGACGCTCCTGCAGTGCAGAGAATACAGATGCATTATATCAGAAAGATGTTGCTGAAGATAGAGTCCGGCGTGTCAATGGTTCCAGTGCGCGACAGATTGCTCCTGCTCAGGGAAGAGTTCTGTCAGAGATTCAGGCAGGTCAGCCTTTATTACGATGTAGATCCGATGGATTGCTGACCGGCCTATTTGTTCAGGGAAGGATAGCTTATCCGGGTGTGGTACATCGTTTTCAGCTTGTCCTTGAAAACAGCCTTTATTTGCGATATCTCCTTGTATGTGATAGGACACTCCTGAAAATGTCCCTCACTGAGTTGAGTGTCAATAATGTTTTCCACCAGATTGCCTATGGCCTCCTCGGTGTGCTCGCTGAGACTTCTTGAGCTGGCCTCAACGGCATCGGCCATCATCAGTATCGCAGTCTCCTTTGTATCAGGCTCAGGACCTACGTAGCTGAAGAGTTCTTTGTCAATTTCTTTGTCCGGGTTCTCGTTGCTGTACTTTATGTAGAAGTATTTGGCCATACCGTTACCGTGATGTGTATTGATGAAATGTGTAACGGCCGGCGGAAGCCCGTATTTCTCAGCAAGTCTCATTCCCTCTGTCACGTGGCCTGTTATGATGCGGGCACTCTCAAGGTATGACAGCTTGTCGTGCGGATTCACTCCATTCTGGTTCTCGGTGAAGAAGGGCGGGTTGGACATCTTGCCTATGTCGTGATATAGGGCGGCGGTCCTTACCAGCTGGGCAGACGCGCCTATGGCCTTTGCTGCCTCCGAGGCCAATGTGGAGACCTGCATTGAGTGCTGGAATGTGCCGGGAGCATTCTCCATAAGCTGTCTGAGCAACGGATTGTTCAGGTTGGACAGCTCAATGAGTGTGACATTTGATGTGAAGCCAAACAGCTTCTCAATTGCTAAAATGAGGGGATATGTAAGCAAAAGAACTATCGCATTTATGGCAAAATAAACAAATACCTGCCATTGTATGTCCTTGATGTTCTCAAGCTGTATCATCTGAAGAGCCAGCCACACGGCGCAGTAGGAGCCGAAGACTATGAACACAGACTTGAATATCTGTGATCTCTGCGACAGCTCGTGAACGCTGTATATCGCCATCAGACCTGCTACTATCTGAAGCAGCAGATACTCAAATGGCATCGGTGTGCTGATGGAGCATATAAGCAGGTATGTAAGGTATCCGGTGAATGATGTGCGTGAGTCCAGAAACACACGCAACATCAGAGCCAGCATTGTGCAGGGCAGGATGAAGATGCTCCAGCTGGTGAACCTTATGTACAGGTTGGTGCCTATCACGAATGTAGTAACCGTACCAATCAGGAATATCAGTTTGGAGTGGTCATTGATGGAATCCTTACGATAGGTGATAAGATAGAACGTAAGTACAAGCAACAGAATGGCAACGTACAGAAGATTACCGCTCCAGGTAAGTATCTTGAAATCCCTGGTATCTGTACGCCCGGTCATTACGTCCATATAAGACTTTATCATCAGGAACTTGTAGTGGTCAACAATCTCTCCCCGGTCTATTATTTTCTGATTGGCAACCACCATACCGCTGTATCCGGATATCTGCTCTTCTTGGGCTTTCAGCTCTGATTCAGAACGCTCGGCATCGTACCTCAGATTCGGAACCACAAGCTCCTCAAGATGAAAACCCAGAAGAAGATGTCGCTCTGAGACTGTCCCGGGGGCTTCGGAAAGAATTCTGTATGCGTCTTTTCGAAGATGTATCCGATCTTTTCCCCTCAATGAGGATGTATTTCCGGAATAACTGCGTATATGGTCCTGGCTGTTACGCTCAAGCATCTCGTAATCCTCCACCTCAATGATACCGTCATTGTACAGACTCTCAAGACTCTCCTTCAGGCTTTTGTATGATGCCATTGACAAGAAAGAGGAGAGGGTATCATAGAAGAGCTTGTCGAAGGTTGACATCACATTGGCGCCGCACTCCTCATCAATTATGAAATATGGAATGAAGCTCTTTCTAAGACTGTCAAGCTCCTGATTGAAAGCCTCATTATCCTTCTCAATCGGAAAGCTGAAAGGGGCAATCAGCTCATCGTACATCCAGGGGTTTCCCTCTGATGGCTCGTATCTGACAGAGCGCCCAGAAGGCATAGTATATACGGAGAGAAGTACTGACAGGGTAATCAGCATGGCCAGCAGGGCTCTCGTGCTGAATACTGAGAATTTTTGGTTCTGTTTATGAGCGGACATAATGATATATCTGTTTCAGGCTATAAAATTAGATTAAAATCCTGACAACTACAAAAAGCCAAAAGATTCGCGGAGATTGCCAAGTTATTTTCTGAAGATTAGTAACTTTGCGCTGAATAACAAGATTGATATAGTTATGTCAGATAACACAACAGAAAGAAGGGTCAGGGTAAGATTCGCGCCCAGCCCTACAGGTCCGTTGCATATAGGTGGCGTGAGGACCGCGCTATATAATTATCTCTTCGCACGTCAGAACGGTGGAGACTTCATATTCCGCATAGAGGACACGGATACCAACCGTTTTGTGCCGGGTGCCGAGGATTATATTCTGGAGGCTTTCCGCTGGCTGGGGATAAAGTTTGACGAGGGCGTCTCTTTTGGCGGAGAATATGGTCCTTACCGTCAGTCCGAGCGCAGGGATATCTACCGTATGCACGTTGATATGCTGCTTCAGGCAGGAAAGGCATACATCGCGTTCGACACGCCGGCTGAGCTTGAGGCAAAGCGCGCTGAGATTGCCAATTTCCAGTACGATGCCTCAACAAGAGGACAGATGCGCAACTCCCTGACTATGCCGGAGGCGGATGTGAGGGCCCTGATAGACAATGGTGAGCAGTACGTGGTAAGGTTCAAGACTGAGCCTGGCTGTGAGGTCGTGGTGGACGACATCATCAGAGGACGAGTTGTCATCAACTCATCAATCATTGATGACAAGGTGCTCTTCAAGTCGGCCGACGGTCTGCCTACTTACCACCTGGCAAACATTGTGGATGACCACCTTATGGAGGTGACACACGTTATACGTGGTGAGGAGTGGCTTCCGTCTGCTCCGTTGCACGTTCTTCTGTATCAGGCATTCGGCTGGCAGGACACAATGCCACGCTTCGCACATCTTCCCCTGCTGCTTAAGCCGGAAGGCAATGGCAAGCTGAGTAAGCGCGATGGCGACCGTCTTGGTTTTCCGGTGTTCCCGCTGGAGTGGCATGACCCGAAGAGCGGTGAGGTTTCATCAGGTTACCGCGAGAAGGATTACCTGCCCGATGCGGTGCTGAACTTCCTGGCTCTGCTTGGCTGGAATCCTGGCGATGACCGCGAGATTATGTCGCTTGACGAGATGGTGGGCCTGTTCAATCTGGAGAAGTGCAGCAAGGCAGGTGCCCGTTTCAATTATCAGAAACTATCCTGGTTCAATCACGAGTATATTTTGCGTAAGAGTGATGAGGAGGTTGCGGAACTTTTCCGTCCGGTTTTGGAACAGAATGGAATAAATGCGCCATTTGAGCGTATCGTCACCGCGGTATCTCTTGTAAAGAGCCGTGTGAATTTCATTCACGAGTTGTGGGATAACTCATATTATCTTTTCCAGGCTCCTGAGGAGTACGATGAGAAATCGCTAAAGAAATGGTGGAAGGAGGAGGCTCCGAAAACCACTGCGGAGCTGTGCGATTTCCTGGAGGGACAGGATGACTTTTCCGCAGAGACACTTGAGCCGAAGGTGATGGACTGGATTGCCTCAAAGGAGTATTCCGTTGGAAAGGTGATGAACGCTTTCCGTGTGACTCTGGTTGGCGCGGCAATGGGCCCGCAGATATTCGCGATTACAGAATTCTTAGGTAAGGAGGAGACCTTGAGGCGTGCCCGCAGGGCTTTGTCGATATTTGCTTAATTTGTTTATAGATATGGCAATAATAACGTCAGTAAGGGGGTTCACCCCAAAGATAGGCGATGATTGTTTTCTTGCCGACAACGCAGCAGTGATTGGTGATGTGGAGATAGGCAATGGATGCAGCATCTGGTTCGGGGCTGTGCTACGTGGCGATGTCAACTCCATACATATAGGAAACGGCACGAACATTCAGGATGGCGCGGTGATTCATACCTTGTATCAGCGCTCACAGACCTTTATCGGTGACAATGTATCTGTAGGTCATAACGTGACCATCCACGGCGCTACTATCAAGGACAATGCTCTTATTGGAATGGGCTCAGTTGTATTGGACCACGCCGTTGTAGGCGAGGGGGCCATTGTGGCCGCAGGCTCGGTGGTGACCGGCAAGACCGTGATAGGTCCTGGCGAGATGTGGGCCGGCGTACCAGCCAAGTACATAAAGAACGTTGACCCTGCGCAAAGTGCTGAAATGAATCAGCGCATAGCCCGCGACTACCATATGTATGCCTCTTGGTACAAGGAAAATGAATAAATATTGTATATCCAATTCGTTATTTGGCTATATTTGCGTCAAAGAAATTCATTAACTATTTAAAATAAACAGATATGAAGTTTTTAACTGATGAGAAGCTGCTTATCGTTGGTGCCGGTGGAATGATCGGATCCAACATGGTTCAGACCGCTATGATGCTTGGCCTTACTCCAAACATCTGTCTTTATGATATCTTCGAGCCGGGCGTACACGGTGTGGCAGAGGAGATGTATCATTGCGCATTCCCGGGAGCAAACATCACTTGGACAGTTGATCCTGAGGTTGCATTCACAGGTGCCAAGTATATCATCTCCTCAGGTGGTGCTCCACGTAAGGAGGGTATGACCCGTGAGGACCTGCTCAAAGGCAACTGCCAGATTGCAGCCGATTTCGGTGACAAGATTAAGAAATATTGTCCTGACGTAAAGCACGTGGTTGTTATCTTCAACCCTGCTGACGTTACCGCTCTTACAGCTCTGATTCACTCAGGCCTGAAGGCAAATCAGCTTACATCACTGGCTGCTCTTGACTCAACACGTCTGCAGGAGGCTCTGGCTCAGGAGTTCGGAGTTCAGCAGGATAAGGTTACCGGCGCTCACACCTACGGTGGTCACGGCGAGCAGATGGCTGTGTTCGCATCACAGGTAAAGATTGACGGCAAACCACTGTCAGAGATGAATCTCTCAGCAGAGAAGTTCGAGGAGATTAAGCATAACACCATCCAGGGTGGCTCAAACATCATCAAGCTTCGTGGCCGCAGCTCATTCCAGAGCCCGGCTTATCAGGCTGTAAAGATGATTGAGGGCGCTATGGGCGGTGAGAAGTTCACTCTGCCTGCAGGCTGCTATGTAAACTGCGACAAGTGTGGTTTCAAGAACGTTATGATGGCTATGCCTACCACAATCGATGCCACCGGTGTTCACTTCACCGCACCTCAGGGTACCGCCGAGGAGATGGCTGCCCTTCAGGCATCTTACGCACACCTCTGCAAGATGCGCGACGAGCTGGTTGATCTGGGTATCATTCCGGCCGTTGCTGAGTGGGGCTCACTGAATGCCAATCTCTGATTAAGCACCTATATACATAATAATGTGCGGGGCACCGGAAACGAGCCCCGCACATTATTGTTACAACTGAGCGGTAAATATTTGTTAAAATTGTTGAATATATTGCAATTTTAATAGAGAATAGATACTTTTACGTCCACAATATTGTTAAACCTTTAAATACGAATGATATGAAAAGAACTAAGAGTATTCTGTCAATCAGTATGTTACTGTTGGCAAACCTGCTGTTGGTATGTAATGTTGACGCAGCAAAGAAACCGAAAGGCATAGTAATCCCAGAGGGAGACAATGCTACGGTGGTTACAGAGGGCAACTACACGACAATATCTTTCCCAGATGTTCTCTCGGCAGAGGATATGCAGCGCTATGATACCGATTTCCTGGGCTATATGCTGAGCATCAACGCAAAGATCTCAAGCAGCGGCAGTGATTATAACGGCTCACCTATTTACTATTATGTACATAACTCAAAGGAGTGGTTGCATAAAGGTCAGTACGAGGATCCGTCAATCATACCGGTGTCAAAGATCAAGTCCATCAAGTTCTCAAAGTATGTTCTTCGTCTGAGAGACTTTAACAAGCAGATGCCTTTGCTTGACGGCTCAAAGGAGAAGCAGAACGACTCCGGCTATCAGCAGGAGGTCCTTTCCGGTGAGGACAGGTATATCTTTTTGGAGATTTCCCTGAGAGACTGATATTTCAGACATATTTCTCAATCAAAGCCGGTCGTATGTCTATGGCCGGCTTTTTTAACGTATATTGTTGTCCGCTTACTCTTTGCTCTGGTTCCGTTCTGTGGCGGAAAAATATCGGTGAGAATGTGGCGGTACAACGAAAGCCGAGACTTCTGGCATTCACATTGTCAAATACTCAGACGGTGCCGTACGGAAGGTGTATGTCCCGTAGTTTTTTAATATGCTGCAAATTTTTGTTGAAAACTTTTGCATCGGTTGTTTTTTTGTCTAATTTTGCGCCGCTTAAAGCCGATAGAAAGTTTTAATAAATAAAAAATAATAAATCAAAATGATCGTAGTTCCGGTAAAGGAGGGTGAGAACATTGAACGTGCCCTTAAAAAGTTCAAGAGAAAGTATGAGAAGACTGGCGTTATCAAGGAGTTGAGACGTCGTCAGCAGTTTGACAAACCGTCAGAGCTTAAGCGTCTTCGTATGGAGCACGCCATCTACGTACAGAAACTGCAGCAGACAGAGGAGTAAAAAAACACTCCCGGAGTATTGCTTTTTCCGGATTTCTTTAATATATTCGTTGCCGAGACATTTCGGCAACGAATTTCTGTTTTATGTACGTAGATCAATTCTGTGACTATCTTAGACTGGAGCGTAATTATTCTGCAAGGACTGTAGAGAGTTACCGCAAGGATCTTGAGCTCTTTGAGTCTTACCTGTCAGGCATAGACCGGCAGATTGATTTCCTCTACGTTGATAAGGATATTGTACGCTCCTGGGTGATGGATATGATGGAGAAGGGCTGTCAGCCATCTACCGTCAACAGGAAACTGAGTACATTGCGCTCATTTTATCGTTTCCTGCGCATTCGCGGAGTCACAGATGTATCGCCAGCCTTGGATGTAAAGGGCCCGAAAGGAAAGAAGCCTCTGCCTCAATTTGTCCGCGAGACGGATATGGACAAACTTCTGGATGAGACTGATCTTGGCGAAGGATTTACCGGTGTCCGCAACAAGGCCGTACTTGCTACATTTTACGAGACCGGGGTGCGTCTGGCAGAGCTCGTGGGCCTAAACGACACAGATGTGGATTTCGGCTCACATATAATAAAGGTGACAGGAAAACGCAACAAGCAGAGGCTGATTCCCTTTGGCGACGAGCTTTCCGTGTTGCTCACTGATTATCTCTCAGCCAGGCAGAAGGAATTCGGAACACTCTCGGGGGCGTTCTTTGTAAGCTCCAAGGGCGAGCGCATACCCCGTCATCAGGTTTATAATCTGGTCAGGGATGCTCTCTCCAAGGTCTGTTCGTTGAAAAAGCGGAGCCCGCACGTACTCAGACACTCATTCGCCACGGCTATGCTCAACCACGATGCCGAGCTTGGCGCCGTAAAGGAGCTGCTCGGTCACGACAGCCTTGCCACTACGGAGATATATACGCATACAACATTCGAGGAACTTAAGAAGGTTTACAAACAGGCTCATCCAAGAGCCTAAAATAATATATATTATGGAACTAAAGATTCAGGCGCTGCATTTCACTGCCACAGAGCAGCTGCAGTCATTCATTGAGAAAAAGTGTGCTAAACTGCCAAAAGTCCACGACTCCATTGGTACGGCCGAGGTTATCCTTGAGGTAGTTAAACCGGAGACATCTATGAACAAGCAAGCCAGGATTTCCGTTACTGTTCAGGGTGGCGAGGTTTATGCCGAGAAGACCTGCGATACATTTGAGCAGGCTGTAGATGATTGTGTGGAGGCTTTGCTCAGACAACTCAAGAAAAACAAAGAAAAACAGCGTGAGAAATAAAAAAACTCATTTTTGTTTGCGCGATTAAAAAATAGCAGTATCTTTGCACCCGCTCCGCTCTAACGAGATGCGGGTGCTTGTTTTGAACACTTGCCGCTATGGCTCAATGGTAGAGCAACGCACTTGTAATGCGTAGGTTGTTGGTTCGATTCCGACTAGCGGCTCAAAAGATTGAAATTTTGAAACCGGGTGAATTCCAGAGTGGCCAAATGGGGCAGACTGTAAATCTGCTGTCTCTCGACTTCGGTGGTTCGAATCCATCTTCACCCACGCAAGTTGACGGAAACGGCGCGAGCCGGGCTTGCAGCTCCACCTTATAAAAGATGGAACGATTCCGTGGCAAAGTTGCGGGAATAGCTCAGTTGATAGAGCATTAGCCTTCCAAGCTGAGGGTCGCGGGTTTGAGTCCCGTTTCCCGCTCAATTTTGTCGCTGTTATAGCTCAGCTGGTAGAGCGCATCCTTGGTAAGGATGAGGTCCCGAGTTCAAATCTCGGTAACAGCTCCACTCTCAAAGAGAGGAGTAAAATCCCTCTTTAGGAGTTTTTTGCGGTTGAATGAGATAATCAAGTTTGTAATCAATTAATAAAAAGAAACTATGGCAAAAGAAACTTTCGTGCGTACGAAACCGCACGTAAACATCGGTACAATTGGTCACGTTGATCATGGTAAGACTACCCTGACCGCCGCAATCACCAAGGTATTGGCTGAGAAGGTAAGTGGTAACTCAGACAAGATCAAGTCATTCGACCAGATTGATAACGCTCCTGAGGAGAAAGAGCGTGGTATTACAATCAACACCGCACACGTAGAGTACGAGACCGAGACCCGTCACTATGCACACGTTGACTGCCCGGGTCACGCTGACTATGTAAAGAACATGGTAACTGGTGCCGCTCAGATGGATGGTGCTATCGTTGTAGTAGCTGCTACCGATGGTCCTATGCCTCAGACACGTGAGCACATCCTGCTCGCCCGTCAGGTGAACGTTCCTCGTCTGGTTGTATTCCTGAACAAGTGCGATTCTCCGGATGTTGACGGTGAGATGATTGACCTCGTTGAGATGGAGATGCGCGAGCTTCTCGACGCTTACGAGTTCGATGGCGACAATACTCCTATCATCCGTGGTTCAGCTCTTGGCGCACTGAACGGTGTTCCAGAGTGGGAGGATAAGGTTATGGAGCTTATGGCTGCTGTTGACGAGTGGGTTCCACTGCCACCGCGTGCTGTTGACAAACCATTCCTTATGCCTGTTGAGGATGTGTTCTCAATCACTGGCCGTGGTACAGTTGCTACCGGTCGTATTGAGACTGGTGTTGTAAAGGTTGGTGATAAGGTTGAGATCCTTGGTCTCGGTGAGGAGAAGGAGACTACCGTTACCGGTGTTGAGATGTTCCGTAAGCTTCTTGATCAGGGCGAGGCTGGTGACAACGTAGGTCTGCTGCTCCGTGGTATTGAGAAGACTGAGGTTAAGCGTGGTATGGTACTTTGCCATCCGGGCCAGATTAAGCCTCACACATCTTTCAAAGCTTCTATCTATGTCCTGACACAGAAGGAGGGTGGTCGTCACACCTCATTCCGTAACAAGTATCGTCCGCAGTTCTACATCCGTACAATGGACTGTACCGGTGAGATTTCTCTTCCGGAGGGAACTGAGATGGTAATGCCAGGTGATAACGTAGAGATTAAGGTTGATCTTATTTACCCGGTAGCTATCAACGTAGGTCTTCGTTTCGCTATCCGCGAGGGCGGCCGTACTGTTGGTTCAGGTCAGATCACTCAGATCATCGACGATTAATAAATCGCTCATTATAAAAGGTCAGTCCCTCTGTAAGGACTGACTTTTAGGGGTGTAGTTCAATGGTAGAACAGCGGTCTCCAAAACCGTCAATGTGGGTTCGATTCCTGCCACCCCTGCAATAGAGATAACATATTATGTTCACGAAATTTATAAACAACTGTAAGGAATCTTACAACGAGCTTGTCCATAAAACGACATGGCCGTCGGGCAAAGAACTTACCAGCAGCGCAGTCATAGTATTAGTTGCTTCCCTTTTGATTGCTGTTGTTGTGTTCTTGATGGATAAATGCTTCCAGGGAATAATGACATTCATTTACCCCTAAATCGTAAGGCAATGGCAGAGAAGAAATGGTATGTCCTTAAGGCTATCAGCGGCAAGGAGGCCAAGGTAAAAGAGTATCTTGAGCTGGATGCACGCAATAATGGTCTTGAGGATTTAATTTCGCAGGTACTCATTCCAACCGAGAAGGTTGTACAGGTACGAAACGGTAAGAGAGTTGTGAAAGAACGCAGCTATCTTCCTGGCTATGTGCTTGTTGAGGCCGCTTTGGATGGTGAGATTAAACAGCGTCTCAGAAATTGTCCTAATGTTTTAGGTTTCCTTGGTGGTATGGACAATCCAACGCCTCTCAGACCCTCAGAGGTCAGCCGCATCCTTGGCTCCGCAGAAGAGATGGAGGAGCAGCCGGAAGAGGTTATCGTACCTTTCACTGTAGGCGAGACGGTGAAAGTTACCTTTGGACCGTTCTCAGGATTCAATGGTGTCATTGAAGAGGTTGACAACGCGAAGAAGAAGCTTAAGGTCACGGTTAAGATCTTCGGACGTAAAACTCCGATTGATCTTGGTTTTATGCAGGTAGAGAAGGAATAATTGCTGTCTGTTGCGGACGGGTATTTCCCTCTCGTATATAGTGTTCACTTTTATTTTGATTCACAATGGCTAAAGAAGTTGCTGGAATAATCAAATTACAGATTAAAGGAGGCGCTGCAAATCCATCACCACCCGTAGGTCCTGCATTAGGTTCCAAGGGTTTGAATATAATGGAGTTTTGCAAGCAATTCAACGCCAGAACCCAGGACAAATCAGGCAAAATCCTGCCAGTTATCATCACTTATTATGGTGATAAGTCGTTCGATTTTGTCATCAAGACTCCACCTGTGGCTATTCAGTTAAAGGAAGCATCAAAGGCTGCGAAGGGCTCAGCTGAGCCTAACCGTAAGAAGGTTGCCTCTGTAACTAAGGAGCAGGTAGCAGCTATTGCCCAGGACAAGATGCCGGACCTCAATTGTTTTACTCTCGAATCGGCTGTCTCCATGGTTGCCGGTACGGCGCGTAGCATGGGTATCACAGTGAAAGACTAACCGGTAATCACATTAAAAGTTTAGACAGATGGGTAAACTGACGAAAAATCAAAAGATTGCCGCAGCCAAGATGGATGCGAGCAAGGCATATACCCTCAAGGAGGCATCTCAGTTGGTAAAGGACATCACCACCACTAAGTTCGACGCATCGGTAGATATCGATGTCCGTCTTGGTGTTGATCCCCGTAAGGCCAACCAGATGGTACGTGGCGTGGTCTCTCTGCCAAACGGTACCGGTAAGGTCGTAAGAGTTCTTGCTCTTGTAACACCTGATCAGGAAGCCGCTGCAAAGGAGGCCGGTGCTGACTACGTAGGTTTCGAGGAGTATATCGAGAAGATTAAGGGTGGCTGGACCGATATCGACGTCATCATTACGATGCCGGCGCTTATGGGTAAGCTTGGACCTCTTGGTCGTATTCTCGGTCCTCGCGGACTTATGCCTAACCCAAAGAGTGGTACAGTTACAATGGATGTTCCAAAGGCAGTCAAGGAGGTCAAGCAGGGTAAGATTGACTTCAAGGTTGACAAGACCGGTATCGTCCATACCTCTATTGGCAAGGTATCATTCACACCTGAGGCTATCAGGCAGAATGCTAAGGAGTTTATTGACATGATTAATAAGCTTAAACCAGCCGCAGCGAAGGGTACTTATATCAAGAGTATCTATCTTTCGAGTACGATGAGCAAGGGTATCAAGATTGATCTCAAGAGTTTGGATGAAATTTAATCCTGAAGCGAAATGAAAAAGGAAGATAAAGCGATTGTTATAGAGAACCTGAAGCAGACTATTCAGAGCTATCCGTGCTTCTATATTGTTGACGTGACAGGTCTTGACTCTGTTGCTACAAGCAACCTGAGAAGGAAGTGCTTCAAGCAGGAGGTTAAGATGGTTGTTGTCAAGAACACTCTTCTTGAGAAGGCTCTCGAGCAGCTTGACACTGACTATTCACCGCTGTATGGCTCTCTTAAGGGAACATCAGCCTTGATGCTGTCAAATGTTGCCAATGCTCCTGCAAAGCTTATCAAGGAGACACGCGACAAGAAGACTGGAATCCCAGGCCTGAAGGCAGCTTACGCAGAAGAGAGCTTCTATATTGGTGAGAACCAACTGGAGGCTTTGGTAAATATCAAGAGCAAGAAGGAACTTATTGCCGACGTTATCGCATTGCTGCAGTCACCGGCAAAGAATGTTGTTTCTGCTTTGCAGTCGGGTGCCAACACCCTGCACGGAGTACTCAAGACTCTGGGCGAAAGAGAATAATACTCAAAGTAACAAACCAATTAAATTTATACTAAAATGGCTGATTTAAAAGCATTAGCAGAAGAGCTGGTCAATCTGACCGTTAAAGAGGTTAACGAACTTGCTACCATCCTGAAGGACGAGTATGGCATTGAGCCTGCAGCTGCCGCTGTAGCTGTTGCTGCCGCCGGTCCTGCTGCCGCTGCTGAGGCTGCAGAGGAGAAGTCTTCATTCGACGTAGTTCTGAAGAGCTTTGGAGCTAACAAGCTCGGAGTTGTAAAGGCAGTCAAGGAAGCTTGCGGTCTGGGTCTGAAGGAGGCTAAGGATCTTGTTGACGCTGCACCTAGCACCGTTAAGGAGGGCCTTGCAAAGAACGAGGCTGAGTCTCTGAAGAAGACTCTCGAGGAGGCTGGAGCAGAGGTTGAGCTTAAATAACAAAGACCTGCTGGTCAGGTAATGGTTAATGCCCACAAGGCGGCTGATAGGCCGCCGTGGGCACTTAACCTTTTTGTGCGTTTATTACAACATCTCCAAACCTTTCACCTCAATTTATGTCTTCACGTACTGACAGCCAGAGAGTTAATTTCGCATCCGTCAGGAATCCGATGCCTTGTCCGGACTTTCTTGAAGTCCAGCTCAAGTCTTTTAAGGATTTCCTTCAGTTGGATACACCCCCGGAAAATAGAAAGAATGAGGGACTCTACAAGGTATTTTCCGATAATTTCCCAATAGCCGATACCAGAAACAATTTCGTTCTGGAGTTTCTGGATTATTTCATAGACCCTCCACGCTACACTATCGAAGAGTGTCTGGAGCACGGTCTGACATATAGCGTACCCCTCAAGGCAAAATTAAAACTGTATTGTACAGATCCAGATCACGAGGATTTCGATACTGTAATACAGGATGTCTATCTCGGTCCGATTCCTTATATGACCGAGCAGGGTACATTTGTAATAAGTGGTGCAGAGCGCGTAGTTGTATCGCAGTTGCACCGTTCGCCAGGTGTGTTCTTCGGCCAGAGCATCCACTCAAACGGAACTCCGCTCTACAGTGCCAGAATCATACCGTTCAAGGGTTCGTGGATAGAGTTCGCCACCGACATCAATCAGGTGATGTACGCTTACATCGACCGTAAGAAGAAGTTGCCGGTAACCACTCTGTTGCGCGCCATCGGTTTCGAGACCGATCGTCAGATCCTTGATATATTCAATCTGGCGGAAGAGGTAAAGGTAACAAAAGCAAACTTAAAGAAATGCGTAGGCCGCAAGCTTGCAGCCCGTATTCTTCACACATATCAGGAGGACTTCGCCGATGCAGATACCGGTGAGGTTATATCATTGGATCGTCACGAGATTATTCTGGAGCGTGAGACAGAGATTCAGCCTGAGCATATCGACGCTATCCTGGAGTCGGGCGAGGAGTCAATCCTTCTCCATAAGGAGGATGCCGGCCAGTCCGATTACTCAATCATATTCAATACGTTGCAGAAGGATACCTGCAACTCAGAGCGTCAGGCCGTAGTTTATATCTACAGACTGCTGCGCAATGCCGATCCTGCTGATGACGCAATGGCACGCGATGTCATCAACAACCTGTTCTTCTCAGACAAGCGCTATGACCTTGGAGAGGTGGGCCGTTATCGCGTAAACCGCAAGCTTGGTCTCTCAACCGATATGTCAATCGGTGTTCTGACCAAGGAGGACATCATCGAGATCATTAAGTATCTTATCGAGTTGGTTAACTCAAAGGCTGTTGTTGATGATATTGATCACTTGAGCAACCGTCGTGTACGCACTGTCGGTGAGCAACTCAGCAATCAGTTCGCAGTTGGTCTTGCCCGTATGGCCCGCACCATCCGTGAGCGTATGAACGTTCGCGACAATGAGGTGTTCAAGCCTACCGACCTTATCAACGCGAAGACTGTCTCCTCAGTCATCAACTCGTTCTTCGGAACCAATCCGTTGTCACAGTTTATGGATCAGACCAACCCGTTGGCTGAGATTACGCACAAGCGTCGTATGTCAGCCCTTGGTCCTGGCGGTCTGTCACGTGACCGTGCTGGATTTGAGGTCCGCGACGTGCACTATACACATTATGGCCGTCTCTGTCCTATTGAGACCCCTGAGGGACCCAACATCGGTCTTATCTCATCACTCTGTATCTATGCAAAGATAAATGACCTTGGCTTTATCGAGACTCCTTACCGTAAGGTGGCAGACAGCCACGTTAACCTCAGCAATGAAGAGGTTCAGTATCTCACTGCCGAGGAGGAAGAGGGTAAGATTATCGGTCAGGGTAATGCCCCGTACGATGAGAACGGTAAGTTCATCCGCACAAAGGTAAAGGCCCGTCGTGATGCAGATTTCCCGGTTGTGCCTCCAGAGGAGGTTGAGCTGATGGATGTATCGCCTCAGCAGATTGCCTCTATCGCAGCCGCATTGATTCCGTTCCTTGAGCACGACGATGCCAACCGTGCGTTGATGGGATCAAACATGATGCGTCAGGCAGTACCTCTTATGCGTACCGAGGCTCCTATCGTAGGTACCGGTATCGAGAAACAGCTTGCCCGGGATTCACGTACACAGCTCACAGCCGAGGGTGACGGTGTCGTCACATACGTTGACGCATCCACTATCCGCATACTCTATGACCGTTCGGAAGAGGATGAGTTTGTAAGCTTTGAGCCGGCAGAAAAGGAGTACAAGATTCCTAAGTTCCGCCGTACCAACCAGAATATGACCATTGACCTTCGTCCTATCTGCGAGAAGGACGATCGCGTTAAGACCGGCGACATTCTTACTGAGGGTTACTCAACCGCCAACGGTGAGCTTGCTCTTGGAAAGAACCTGCTCGTGGCATATATGCCTTGGAAGGGTTACAACTACGAGGATGCCATCGTGCTTAACGAGCGCGTTGTCCGCGAGGATATTCTGACTTCCGTACACGTTGATGAGTTCGCTCTTGAGGTCCGCGAGACCAAGCGTGGCATGGAGGAGCTTACCGCCGATATTCCAAACGTAAGCGAGGATGCCACCAAGGATCTTGACGAGAATGGTATCATTCGCATTGGCGCATACGTTGAGCCAGGCGATATATTAATAGGTAAGATTACACCTAAGGGTGAGTCTGACCCGTCACCAGAGGAGAAACTGCTTCGCGCCATCTTCGGCGATAAGGCCGGTGACGTGAAGGATGCCTCACTGAAGGCTTCTCCTTCATTGAAGGGCGTTGTCATTGACAAGAAACTCTTTGCACGTGTCATCAAGACCCGTGGCTCAAAGAGCGCGGAGAAGGCTCGTCTGCCTCTGATTGACGAGGAGTTTGAGGAGCAGACCGGTGCCCTGAAGGAGACTCTCGTTGAGAAGCTCATGAAGCTTACCGAGAAGAAGGTATCCCAGGGTGTATGCGACCTGCTTGGAACCGATATCATTCCAAAGGGAGCGCGCTTCAACAAGGAGAATCTTGCAAATATTGACTATTTCTCAATCCAGTCCAACGAATGGACCAGCGATGAGCATACCAATGAGCTTATCAGCCGTCTTATTGTTAATTATCTGCGTAAGTACAAGGAGTACGATGCAGAGAACAAGCGTCGCAAGTTTGCCATTACCATTGGTGATGAGCTGCCTTCAGGCGTTATCCAGATGGCAAAGGTATATATTGCCAAGAAGCGTAAGATTGGCGTGGGCGATAAGATGGCCGGTCGTCACGGTAACAAGGGTATCGTGAGCCGCGTAGTGAAGCAGGAGGATATGCCGTTCCTTGCAGACGGTCGTCCTGTGGATATCGTCCTGAACCCGTTGGGTGTGCCTTCACGTATGAACATCGGTCAGATTTTCGAGGCTGTTCTTGGTCATGCCGGACGCAAGCTCGGTGTCAAGTTTGCCACTCCCATCTTCGATGGTGCCACCATCGACGACCTTTGCGACTGGACCGACAAGGCTGGCCTGCCCCGCTATGGCAAGACATACGTATATAATGGAGAGACTGGAGAGCGCTTCGACCAGCCTGCTACGGTCGGTGTCACCTACATGCTGAAGCTCGGCCAC
>JAZLLE010000097.1:0-35895 GCA_045597985.1 Bacteroidaceae bacterium
TCACCTTTGTCTGCAGAGACAGTGAAAACTCCGCTGAGGGGAGCATCTGTGCCGTAGTTCACGTCAAAGACAGCAACAGGGAATGCATCTGACTCGATAACGAATTTAAGGGAAGCCTGATCAGAGATAAGGTTGCCGTCCTTGTCCTTCCAACCGACGAATTTTCCTCCGTCTCCCAGATACTCGGAAGATGTAACTTCCAGGGTGATATTATCGCCAGGCTGATGTCCAGTTTCGTATTCTGAAATAGTGCCGGGATAGGATGGATACACAAAAGCTTTCAGTATGTATTTCTCGTAACAAATAGTCGCTGTAATATCCTTTGTGATATTAGGAATCATAATTCCTACAAAAATAGTCCATTCCGATTGTATTGCCAAAGGAAAGGACATAATAGACGATAGTTATCGTGATTTATGGCTGAAAAGCCACTTCGCCGCTGACAAGAACGTACATGCTTAGGCGGCTTAGTAGAATACCTATGTCCAGATATGGTGAGGGCCGAAAAATGAGTTTGGTGGTCGGCAAGACCCATTTGTTCTCGGTGACAAGTTAGCTTGTTATGCTGGCTTAGTCATATCTGGACTTCGGATATGCCGAGACTGCAGATGCTATTTCTTAAACAATTCCGAATGTGTTCCGACACGGACCAATCTTATCTGGAAATTCTCCTCATCAAACCAGATGAGAAGGAAATCGTTCTCGACGTGACATTCCAGATATCCGGCATAGCTTCCCTTAAGCGGATGCGGATCAAATTGTGAAGGAACTGTCCCTTCTTTGGACAAATGTTCCAGCACCTTCAAGAGATTGTCAATTTTCTTGGGCTGATTCTGGTATCGCTTCAGGTCCTTTTTGAATTGACCTGTATATTTTAGAATCCACATATCCGTTAGAGCGAAGCAACAAATTCCTTGAATTTTGCAAGATCAAGAGTTTCCAGATTCTTGCTTGATTTCGCCTCATTCATTGCCGCAACAGTTTCCTCATTAGGCTCGTCGTAGACAATGTCCATAAGGACCTTCTCAACATAGTTGTTGAGACTTCTGTTTTCTCTTTTCGCTCTAGCTTTAAGCCTTTCTATCAGGTCAGGATTGAATCTGAAAGCGGTTTGTACTTTTGCGTTCGAAACGGATGTATTCATAATTTATGTAATATTTATGATTGCAAATATATAACATTTTGTTATTACATGCAAATTGTTCCAGAGAAATAGAGTATTTCCCAATGTCAGGAACTTACATCGTTAGGTGTAAAGAAGATCAGTTAAACAACCTCTAAAGTGTCAACCAATCTCAGGGAAGGTCAATCCTCTAACGCATTTTCTTTTGAATTTTTTGTTGGCGTAGTCAAAAGTTTCTATTTTTGCACGATGAACTGCAAATACGCAGCTCTTTGTGCAATAATTGAAAATAGCAATGAATATAAGTCAGCTTTATAAGCTACGGATCTTCTCGCTCAACGATATTATGCAGTCCTTCTGTATGACAAGGTCCGCAGCGGCTTCCGCGCTCCTCAGGTGGCAGCAGCAAGGCATCATACAGATGATTCGTCGGGATATGTACACAGTGACAGACTATGCTTCCGGAAGTGCGCTGGCCGACAAATATGAAATTGCGACCCGCCTCTCCCCCACTTCTTACGTAGGCTGGCATACTGCTCTTGAGTTCCATGGTCTTGCGCATCAGCCATTCTTTACAGCATACGTGGGCAGCAGCAGCCGTTTCAACCCGTTCAATTTTGGTGGAACAGACTATTATTACTGCAAGTCTCATGTCATTGCGACTGCAGAAAATGGTGTCATTACCCCAGTGGGCAATCCATATGTTCGTGTGACCGACCTTGAGCGCACCATTGTTGATTGCTGCGACCAGCCTGACAAGGCAGGCGGTGTAGAGGAGCTTTCACATTGTCTGGAGGGAGTAACCTTACTTGAAGAGAAACGTCTGCTGCATTACCTGTCCGCCATCGGCAAAGCTGTCACCTACCAGAAGACAGGGTTTATGCTTGAGACTTTCTGCACGCAGGCACATCTGAGCGAAGCCTTCTACGAGATATGCCGGGAGAAAAGCGCGCTCCACACCAAATATTTAACCTCCGACGGCAGTTCGGACATGTTCATTGCCCGCTGGAGGCTTTACGTTCCATATTTACTGATAAACAACACAATGACAGAAGATGATATCATTTAACAAATCATACCTGGATAGAATTGCCACTGAGAAGGGGTTCATTCGAGACAACCTTGAAAAAGTGATGCGCCTTGCCGAGGTGCTGAGACACTTTCACGACAACGACTTGCTTGCACGTTCGTTGGTGCTGAAAGGCGGAACAGCCATCAACCTCACCGTATTCCAGATGCCCAGGCTCTCTGTTGACATTAATCTTGACTTTGCAAGGAACTGTAGCCGGGAGGAGATGCTTGGCACCCGAACTGCTGTCAATGAAGAAGTATTGCGCTATATGGAGAGCGAGGGTTATCGACTGAAGCCAGGCTCAAAAAATCCTCATACCCTTGACTCCTGGATATTCGGTTACACAAATGCCGGCGGCAACGCTGACACTATCAAGATTGAGATCAACTACAGCGACCGATGCCATGTGCTACCTGTCGTTGAGCGTAACATCACTATTGATTTCCTTGGTAACATTACGGTAAACGTGCTCTCACCAGTTGAGCTGTTCGCAAGCAAGATCAATGCGCTCATCGGCCGTGGTGCCATGCGCGACGTCTATGATGTATATAACATGCTTCGGTTTGAGCTCTTCAATGAGGAAGAACTCAACATGCTGCGCAAGGTTTTGGTATTCTATCTGGCTGTCGGCTCGAACTGCAAGGCTGAGGATATCCCTGACAAGTTCCCTTCATTTCCTCAGATAGACAACATTACATTCAGCCAGGTACGAGCACAATTTCTACCTGTACTCAGCAATAGGGAGAAATTCGACTATTTAGCCGCAAAACAGGAAGTAAGACAATTCCTTGACGGATTCCTTCTGTTTGACGAAAAAGAGCATGAGTTTATCAGTCTGTTCCACCAGCGTCTGTATCGCCCGGAAGTGCTGTTTGGCGAAGGCGACATCGCCAGTCGGGTTAGCTCCCATCCTATGGCGCTGTGGAAGTGCCGACCTCAGAACGATTAGTACATTTAGGCTGAATGTCCTCAAAAAGGAGAATCCAATCGGAGCGTTTTGAACAAGTACAATCTGATAAAAAAGAAAATAAATCATTAAGGCCAATGAATCAGAATAAGCTTACCGTCAGCAGGTGGACGCTTGTCGCAAACAGATTGTATTACTCTGTTTTCTACTGTACTTTAGCATTGTTGGTAGAAAAAGGCCTTTCCGCCCATACACACGCAGGAGCTATTCATATTCTAGGAAAAGAGTTTGTTCTGGCCGGACTATTGAGCTCTGATGACGCCAAACTGGTGTCACGTCTCCAAAATATGCGCCAGTCAGGTGATTATGATGATATGTTTGATTGGACAGAAGAGGACGTACGACCTTTGATTGAACCAACAAGAACACTTCTGAAAAAGATGAAAGGACTTCTCAACCACCAATAGTCATCAAGCAGGTAAGGCGTTAAGGTGGTAAAGTAGTTAAAAAACCGTACATTTTTCCGCAAGCCAAGGGCGAACACACTATGTTTTTACAACTGGCTGACTTTTGAAAAATATCTCCTTGCAATATAAAGTCAGGAAATCGTACTTTTCAGATGAAAATCGTCCAATTTTTTGACACTTCCGACTATCTTTGCAGTGGTAAGCCATGAGATCACAGCGTTTGATGAATTGGTACGCCAAGAACTTAAACCATAAACACTTTTAATCATTTTATTATGAAAAAGTCAAAGCAAGAAGTATCCGCACCTGCTGCGGAAGTGATCAATCCCAATGATGAGGGCATCAGGTTCATAGACCTTCGTGTAGATTTTGCATTTAAGCGCGTCTTTGCGACACCCGGCAACGAGGAGCTGCTGAAGATGCTCATTGACAGCATCCTGCCCGAGCTGCACGTCAGGACGCTGACCCTGGGCAATCAGGAGAACGAGGGCGACAGCCAGAATGACAAGAAGACTGTCTTCGACATCAAGGCAACGACCGAGGACGGCGAGACTGTGGTCATTGAGATGCAGCTGGCCGAGAAGAAGGATTTCAACGACCGTCTGATATATTACTCCACATATCCCATACGCGAGCAGGTGCGTAGCGGCAAAAAGGAATACAAGCTGGCTCCGCTGTACATCATAGCCATAATGGATTTCTGCTTGGACATAGACAGGACCACTGACAGTGTCATCAACAGCTTCTGCATACGCAACGACAGCGACATAAGCAAGACCCTGACCGACAACGTGCACTACGTGACCGTTGAGCTGCCCAAGTTCAACAAGGATGTGGCAAGCCTTGGCACTCTGGCCGACAGGATGATATGGCTGCTTAGGAATATGGGGTCGCTGAAGTCGGTTCCTGAAGAATTTTTTGGTAAAGGTTTGGAGAAACTGTTTGATATTTCTAACTTTACCGCCATGACATACGAGGAACAGATGGAATACCTGGCCAAGTTCCATGCCGAGCTTGACCGTGCGGCAGAACTTGAGGCCGCAATCGACAAGGGGAATAAGCTTGGGCGAACCGTTGGTCGTGAAGAGGGCCGGAAAGAGGGCTTAAAAGAAGGGCGGAAAGAAGGGCGGAAAGAAGGCCGTATTGAAGGCGAAGAAATAGGACGCAAGAAAAAAGCTATTGAGGATGCGACCAAATTCAAGACTGCCGGTGTCTCATTGGATATCATTTCGCAATGCACCGGCGTGCCGATGGATGTTCTTGAGAATCTCTAACTTGGCCGATAAGGATTAATGCCACATCCGGTTGGAAACAAATCAAATTCCAACCGGATGTTTGTTATTAACGTAAAGCCAGTCGTGTCCGGACAAAAAAGCCCCCCGAAGTGGACTATTTAAGTTAGGGAAATGGGGATTTTGCAAGGTCTTCACATATAGTACCATGCGACAAAGCATTTTTAGGTTTATAACACTAACGCGGGTTGTGTATCAACAATTAACAAGGCCTTGCAGAAATTATATTTGGCCACTAGTGAAAACCATACATTTTTACTTTTGCTGCAATACAATCAGATTGATGCCGGTTCCAGTTCCTGCAGCAACTGTATCAATTCCCTGACATCGTTGTCTGACAGGTGGTTGTCGCTGATGAATGTATTGAGCAGTGATTTGGCGGAACCGTCAAACAGGCTGTCCTTCAGGTTCTTCAACGTCCAGCGGGTGTATTCGCCCTTCTCTATGAGCGGATAGAACACGTGTTTCTTGCCCTCTTGCCTGTGCCCCAGAAAACCTTTCTGCTCCAGAATCCGCATAAATGTCTGCACTGTGGTGTAGGCAGGCTTAGGGTCCGGCATTTCCTGGAGAACGTCATCGACACTGCAATGACGTTTCTCCCAGATTATGCCCATTATGGGTTGTTCTCTTTCAGATAATGCCTTCATTTTACTCGATATGTGTGGGACTCAGATACAGGTTCCTGGTAAAGGTGGTAATCCAGCCTTCCATCTTGGTGAGAATCTGATCCAGATATGCAACAGGGACGGACTCGTCAGCAGGAAGCTCAAACAACACAATCGCACTTCTTTCATTTCCGTCCGGGCAGTTTTCCTTGAAGTATGGCACCAGCTGACCACACGCTATCGGTGCGAGCTTTGACGCATCATTGCCCTTGCATACGCACAGCTTTCCGCCAATGAATCCCATTCTGAAGAAATTGTCCTTGTCCTTGTTCTCGTTGTACCATTTCATGTCCTTTACATGACGGATACGCCCCGATGGAGACCCATATTTTTCCAAAATGATATAGTCAATTGAATCCTTATGCGTCAAATTTGCAGGACCTCGATTGTAAGGCGCCCTAACGTATCTGGAATTACGAAGCAAAGCCGCAATCGGTTCCTTGAGTCGAGTGGATGAATTGATATCCGGCGTAAAAGCATACAGCACTTTTTCATTCTGATTCGGGAACAGTTTGTCCAGCATATTTTTGACTTCATCAACTGTGCTTAGCGTGCGTTTTGTCTCAGGGACAATGCTGCCGTTTCCATCGGGGCTGCACCCATTCCATGCTGTCAGTGTTATCCGGTTATTACCGTCAATGTCAATATTGACATACTTGTCCTTCTCTTTATTCACATTGTATCCATATTCGGGAGTCATTGAAGGAGTTGGTGCAAATTGGCGGAATAATGAATCCTTAAACACGCGAATATTATCAGTGGTATAACTTTTCTCAAGTATTTCCACCAGGTCAACGCACACCTCCAAATGTGCAGGATTGCAGTATGTGACAAACACCATCTCAGGATTGACCCACTGGTAATCAGCACCATTTGTACGCTTACCAAATTCTGTCTCAAAGTTTGAAAGTAGAACATTATAAAATGAATGTTGACCGTCAACGGTTATGAAAATGGAACCGTCAGTCTGAACATAGACAAACTTGTTCAACTCTTTCAATTTAAAGTCCTCAGGCAAGCCATATTTGTCCAAAAAAGCCGCAGTGTCAAGCAATTCGGATTGCGTTGAGGCAGTTTCAATTGTAGTTTCGATTGTACTCTCAATAGAACTCTCTACATTATGGGGTTCTTCCATTGAAGTCTGTCTGGCATTCGGTTTGCATGCCGATGCCAAAGCAATTGCAAGCAAGGTGACGGGGAGCAGAAATAGCACTCTCATCCGCACCCAAGGGGAAGACTGGTTTCTGTTCATCATATCTATACGTTTTTTGGTGGAACAATCGGCAAAGTTGCTGGTCACGCAGCAGATGCGGCGCTCAAGTGCGGCACGGATAAGGAACACCTGATACTGGTGGCCGTCATAACCTTCACGCAGGACGGCGGCATCGGCCTCATACTCGTGAATCTGCTTCAGGCTGCGCTTGAGCATCCAGGCGGCGGGGTTGAGCCACTGTACGGAGCACAGCAGGGAGGCAAGCAGCACGTCATGGGAATGATGGCAGTGAATGTGTGCCTGCTCGTGTGCGATTATCTGCTGCCCGTTCTCCTCATAGTCACGGCGGCTCATTATTATGGTGTGGCGCCAGCTTGTCGGCTGGCAGTCCGAGTCCGACAGGACAAGGCGCACTCCGTCAGACAAGGTACGCGGACTTCGGCGGCTTACTGACTCGGCACGCGCTACACCCAGCAGCAGGCGCAGTAGGAAAACCGTGGCACCGGCAAGCCAGATAGCCGTAATGATTCCTCTCCAGTTGATTTGTCTATTGGGAGCGTATTCTGTCTCAGCCACAGGCGCAACGGTCTCAACAGGATTGTCATCCTCTATAGATTCCGGCATAATGTACCCTACAGGAACCGTCAGATATTCCGAAACAGGAGCCGGTATCGCATCGGCCTGCTTTTCGGGCAGTGTCACACGAATCAGCGGCAAAACGGCAGACAATCCTATAATAGTAAGAAGTATGCGGCGGTTGAACCCGTGCAGTGTAGTGCGGCTGAGTGTCAGTTTATAGACAGTCAGAAGAAGTACCAGTGTAATGCCTTGAATAAGAATGTAGTTCATAAGCCCTGATTGTTTATTTGTGAGACACCTGCGACAAATGTATTATCGGCAGGTTTTTCCTCCTAATGAATTAGTAAGTATTTTGCAGGTTTCGCTGATATTTAACTTCTGTTATTAGTAGCAGGCAGAAATCTTCTTCCAAGCAAGTGGGCCATAGGCTTTCCTGCCAATGGCAGTCAGCCTCCAATAACACAAGAGAAAGCCACAATTTCCGACTTGGGTAATAACCTGTATCAGGCACTGTCCTTAAGCCGCAATATATGTGTATATACGTTCGTTTCATTTCATTACTTGAAACGAATACAATGAGGCCTCAATTCGTTCGTTTCAAGTAATGAAATGAAACGAACGTGGCCTTCTATATAATACGGCAAAGCCTCAATGTTAAATGAAGTACGGCTTTTCCGGGAAAAACACTATCTTCGTGATGAAAATGTTCCTTTTTGAATGAGGATGTCAAGGAGAGTCTCAATCGTTCTGGCGTGGCTGCTCTCAGTGTTGTGGCCATTGACTATGCGGGCACAGTTTAGTTTTGATGTTCCCGCATATAAGCCGATCCTACAGATTGAGGATACGGTGTCGGTTATCATCATTGGCGATGTGATGATGCACTCCAGGCAGATGGAGTGTGATATGGAGAAGTTCCTTGCAGGCATCACTCCCGCGCTTGAGAAAGCTGACATAGCCATTGCCAATATGGAGTTCTCTTTAGGCGGTAAGCCGTACAGCGGCTATCCTGCTTTCTCTGTTCCCGACGGATATGCGTCGTATGTGGCTAGTTGTGGGGTGGATGTGTTCCTTACAGCAAACAACCATATACTTGACCGCTCCGAGAGAGGACTGGAGCGCACACTAGGCATCTACCGCTCAATGAGAGACTCGGTACTATTCACGGGGAGCGCGTCGGACCAGGACGAGAGAGAGGCCACCAGTCCGTTGATCCTGAACAAGAGAGGAATAAGCATAGCTCTGGTGAACTTCACATACGGCACCAACAACGGGCAAACGCGGGAATGGCCGCAGGTGAGCAGGATGGACACCGTACAGGTTAGACAGGCCATTGACAAGGCAAAATCAGCTGGCGCTGATTTTATACTGGCACTGCCGCATTGGGGCAATGAGTATGAGCTAAAACACTCAAAGAGTCAGGAGAAATGGGCGGAATGGCTTGCAAGGCAGGGTGTGAGCGCTATTATCGGCTCGCATCCGCACGTTGTGCAGGACACGGCCCACATCAATGGAGTGCCGGTAATCTATTCTGTCGGCAACGCAGTCTCGAATATGAGTGCCAGAAACACAAGGCTTGAGATGGCTGTGACAATCAGGTTCGTGCGCAGTCTGATATCCGGACGTACCAGAATGCTGGAGCCGGAATTGCGCTATATGTGGTGTACTTTGCCGGATATGCTTACCGATAGCTTTTGCACTATCTTTATAGATGAGTGGCGGGGGAAGCGTTATGTCTGGAAGACTCCATCGGACTATGACAATATGATTGAGACATACCACAGAGTGCTGTCAAGTGGGTCAAGGTACCTGTCCCCCTGACCCACCTGCCTGCTATTCTACAGTTACAGAGGCGCTGGAGGCAGTACTCCGGAACTCAGGAGCATACATACACTGCGCAGATATCACACCAGAGCTGAATGTGCCGGCCTGCTCGGCATACACATCGTACTCAATCAGGTAGCTGCCACGGCTCAGGCGGTCTATGTAGAACACCTGCGACGCATTCTCCGGAACCACATAAGAGCGAAGGTCATCGTGCAGATTGTACGAGAGACCGGCGTGAGTGCTGACAGGCTCGAACGATGCGGCACGCATATCCTTGAGCTGCACATACTCCAGGTTGCGGTCACAGCTAAGCTCTATGCGGATGCGCAGACGGTCGCCAACGTGCAGGCTCTCGTCACCGCCCACCTCGTGAAGTGTGGTGCCATCGCTCTTCTCATCAACGCGATAGAGTGTACGTTTCAACGATATGCCGTTCTCTGAGTAATGGACCTTGTCCATTTCCTCGGTATATTGGATGGAGAGAGCGCCCCAGCCTATCTCCTTTGAGTCATTGCGAACGCTGACCTTGCCCATAGCCGGATCAGCGGGCTCCTGCCACTTGCGGATGATGTAGCCTGCATCGGCATCATCGCCACCGGCCTGGATGGTCTCGCCACCTATATATATATATGATACGGCCGGTACATCGAGCGACATTCCCTGGGTATCGCCTACGCTAAGCAGGGCGATGACAGCCTGGGCTGTGGATGGCGATGTGGCCCAGTGAGTGGTCTGTCTCTGCTTGAGAAGCCAGCGGGCACACTCGGCGGCCTCGGTCTTGCGGTTCCTTACGGAGAGAAGCGCCTGAATGATGCGGCTCTGGGTCTCTACCGGAGCCTGATGCCACAGGTAACCGCCTGTGTTGTCGCGCCACCAGCGTCCCTGCTCCTCATCGTAAAGCGAGCGCTCAACCAGTGTGGCGACCAGCTCCTCCGCGCGCCTTGAGTTGCCGTTCAGCGACATAAGCTGCGCCAGTGAGGCGCGTGTATAGAGCGAGAGGTCGTGAGTGGCCTGGGTCTCAGCCAGTCTCAGCAGGAAATTGTATATATCCTCACAACCTTGCGCCACACCTAAGGACTTCAGATGAGCGTGAGTGAGCAGCCACTCCAGATCGTTCTCGCGTACATACCTCATATCCTTGCGGTCATACTTGTCGTAATAATCCCTGGTCTCATAGTCCAGCCAATGCAGGGCCGATGATACGGCACTCCTGAGCTCAGGGTCTGACTCAATGTCAAGGCAACCGGCATCCTGCAGCTGACCGATTCCGGATACTATGGTCCTTGTAACCCAGATGTCAGGCGCGAAGCCTGGGAACCAGGACCAGCCGCCATCGGGCTCCTGCCTCTTGAGCAGCTCCTTGAGCGATTCCTGAAGCCCGGCCTCAATCTTGTCCATTGTGAAAGCCTCTGCCAGGCGACGCAGATTCTCCTTCTCGCTCTTTGAGTTGAGCACCCAGGGTGTCTCCTGCAGCAGTGTCTGCCTCAAATCCTGATTCTTCTCAAGTTGTGTCTGCCAGCTGTCGGCGGGGATATCGGCCCACTTCCGGAGCATACGTCCTACCGCGGGTCTTGTGGCAATGATGTGCGATGAGAGCGCGTTGGCAAAGTATCTGTGGAACAGACACTCGTTGCTTGGGTTATCGTACTGCTCCAGATACGGAAGCGCCTGAATGGCGTACCATATGGGACTGGGAGTATATTCCAAGGTGAGAGTGCGGTCTGTGGCGGTCTCGGAGAGCTGATTGCCGGACAATGCCTTGAGCTCAAAGGAACGTGACTCATTGCCGTTGTTGAAGAGCGATACAGACTCTGTCACGACGGTGCGCGATGAGAGTACCGGAACAAGTTCCTGCTGTCCGTCGGAATGTTTTGCCGAGGCGGCTGTTATACGGTACTCGAGCATATTGATGTCTTTGGGCACGTTTATGCGGAAGGAGACCTCGGAACTCTGCCCGGCCTGAACGGTGACCTTTTGGACGGCATCGCCATCAATGATGTTGAGAGCCTTAGAGGAGATGGGGTCAAGTATCTCCAGACGAACCGTGGCGGTCATCTCCTGCTCAGTGACATTCATAAGCTTTGAGCTGAATATGAATGTGTCGCCCTGACGCACAAAGCGTGGGGCACGGGGCTGAATCATAAGCTGCTTGCGGGTTGTGACCTGCCTGGTGAAGAAGGCCGACTTCAAATCGGTTGTATGAGCCAGTCCCTGGAAGTTCCAGCGTGTGAGAAGCTGCGGAGTGGTGAAAGAGAAGCTTACCTTGCCGTTTCTGTCGGTACGCATATTCGATATGAAGAACGCTGTTGGATTCATATCCGTGCGCATAATCACATTCTCCATCGCGACATCCTCATCAACCGTCAGGGCAGGTTCTGACAGAGTCATCCCTGCGTCATTAGTCTCTACTATATCCAAACCGGCTATCCTACCCTGCAATGCCTCATCTATTGTCGTGATGCCAAGTCCCTCGAATTCCTCCATCTCGACAACGTTACTGGCACCACGAAGCGTCATTGCGCCTACCCTCGGTAATCCCTTTGAAACTGTAAGCGCGTAAGATGGGTAGTGCGACAACGGCGAGACTACCTTTGCAAAAACCGGCAGTGAGGTTAGCTCATAGCCCTGATACTTGATTTCGGGAGTAAGCGATGTGGACCACCAGAGCTGGCTCATATTGAACATTGGAGAGGCGGAGAAAAACGCTTTGCTCCAAGGCATGAACTGCCAGTAATTGTCACCGTAGATGTCCATTGCGGAATCGTACATGGCAAGCATCAGTGACGCATCAACGGGCTTTCCCTCAGAATCCCTGACGCATAGTTCCCAGGTCTCGGTCTTGTCCGGCTCCAGCATATCGCGGAAGGTGACAAGCGAGATATCGAGCTCCTTATCGTAGAAAGGCACATCTATATTTACTGACGCGCAGTCTGACAGCTTCTGATAAACAGTACCGAAGCGCACGGTGAACCCGCCCTTCATCTCTTTGGTGACAGGAACGCTGAGTGTAGTGACCTTGCCTTGTGGCAGGATGATGCCTTTGTCCACCAGACCGAACCTGTTCTCCACCACATAATAGATGACAGCCTCGGGGAACGCACTTCCAACCAGAATCTGAGCCGTCTGGCCTACCTTATAGCTGTCGTTGAGCGGCGTGGCCAGAAGCAGGTCGTTGTCGGGCATACACTGCTCCTTCTGAATGACAGATGTGATGAGAAGGGTATCGGCTGATCCCGTGACGCCGTCAATATCAGCTCTGACGCGATAGGTTCCTGTGGGCAGCGCCTCGGGAAGAACAAGCTTGTACGCGTTGCCTGCCGGCACATCGATGGTCTGACTGTATGCCTCACCGCACACGGTCCATTCCTCCTTGCCGGACTTGTCAAAGTCATATATAGGGAACCGCTCCCTCAGCTCAGGGGCTACGTGAATGCACTCAAGATGACTGCCCATGGATGCGAATGAGTTCAGAATGCCCAGCTTGGGACTCTCTGGAGGAACAAGGCGCTCAAAAGTGACATTGACTTTGCCTGCGATATAATTCTGCGCCCCGTTCCAGACGTGCAGCCGCAACTCTGGAGCGGATGTGAACACTGAGGTGCCGGTGAGACGGACGTATTGCACGTCACGACCGGTATGGATATATGTCATTGCGCCGTGCGTCTCGCCATTCAGGTCTGTAACCTGAGCCTCAACGCTGAAGTTCAGCGACTCCGGCTCATAGCCCAGGGCCTTGCCTGCATCGGCCAGGAACTTTATTGAGAAAGTACCGTCAGGCGCTGTGAGTGTCTCTCCGGATGCTATCTGATTAATGTCGTGGTTCCACATAAGCCGGTGGAAAGCCTCATAGCTTACTTTGTAGCTGACCTTCGCGCCTCCTACGGGCACTCCGGTATAGGTGGTTGCGGTACCTCTCACCACAGCGGTGTCGCCCATGACAAGATTCCCGGCCACTCCCTCCATCTCAATCTGGAAAGTGGGCTGACGGAACTCCTCTACATTAATCGGCCGCGATGAGCCGTACGCATTCTCATCCTCAACCTCGGCATTAATGGTAAACCGGCCAGGAAGAAGATTGTGCGGAATCTTGAAACTTCCGGCAGCAGTTCCGAAGCTGTCTGTGGTAAGACGCAATGTATCAACCACCTGCCAGTTGGCATCGTGGAGTTCAAAGAGTACATCACAGTTATTTACAGTATGCCCCAAAGAGTATCCGTCTGTCTGATATACAATGCAGTTGAACTGAACGGTCTCGCCCGGACGATAGGTATATCTGTCGGTATAGATACGTGGTATTACAGGCTCAGGCCTGTCCTGACGTACGTTCCGGTAAAACGACACTGTGGCACGATCCTCACCCTTTTCAAGCTGAAGCGCCCAGTTCATACTGGCAAATGATACGTGCGGTATCTTTGGGTCAACGAGTCCGTCGGCGCCTGTAACGCCCTCTGTTATCAGCGTCTCCTTACGGTTCACTCCATATCCCTCAATCTGGAACAGACGGTATGAGCAGTCTCTCACAGGCTTGCCGGTCAGACGGTCCACGACATAGCCCGGCAACTCTGCCGAACGGTCAATACCCAACTTGGCATATACGAAAGAGCATACGTCAGTCTGCATGAACGACACCATATCCTCATTGCCGAAATCAGGGGTTGACGATGCCAGAATATAATGATTACCCGGTGTAAGCTCTGGCAACGCTATCAGGGTGTTCCGCGAGGTAAAGCCCGATGGATTGTCCAGCTCCACACTCCAGGATGCCTCGGCAGGCTGGCCAAGCAACCTTGTCACTACGTCACGGCCATAGATGTCCGTAATAGGATTGCCTCGCACTGCCTTGAGCCATATTCTGGATGTATTGCGATGACTTACATTTATGAAAACAGGATTGGATGCGGAGAGTTCGGACGTGCCGGAAAGCGAGATGTGCGGAGCGCTCTTGTCCAATATCCAATTATGGCAACGCGTGGCTCCGTAAGAGTCTGGCCAGGCCTGCTCCGCCTTGCGGCACAGCTCAACGACAGCGGCTACACCGGCCTCTGACTCGTCAAACCCAATCTGTTCCGCATACGATGCTATGAACCTGGCTGAGATCTCAGACAATGGCAGGTAATACAGGCCACGCTCAAGTAAGGAATTGTTCAAAAGCGTTTGGTCCACCCACCTCTGCGACCTGAGAAGGTTAAGGAACTCATACTCGATACCGGCGTATATGTCTGTGTTTTGGTCCGGGCGTTGATGCGCCGTGATACGGGACATCACACGGAGGTTCCAGTCAAGCAGTCCCAGCGCCTCAAGCTCAGGAGCCATAGCAAGAAATGACTCAAGTGAGTAGAGGCGGCTGTCCTTATATATCTCCGCCTGCGCGTCACTGACTGATATTGTGTTATTATTCCAGATGGCATTCCAAAGGAGAGCATCGTAAAGAGACGGCATAAGCAAGTCACCCGGCTTGTTACCAGGCTCAATCAGACCGGCGAAATCACTCACATCCGCATTTCTGCCGGCATCGGTATTAAGCGTGATTGATTTGAGCAGACAGGCCTGGATGGTATCCTGAAAGACTTCGTTATCCCAAAGGCTGATATCATCGGGTATCTCCTCCATACGCTCTCTACGGCCTACGGAGTAGCGGTTACGCATATAGTAATCCCTGTAGCAGTTGCCTAAAAGAGCCCAGCCTAACGGCAGGTACTCATCTTTCAACTCTGAAATAAGTGAATGCATTCCAGCAAAAGCCTCATTCACATAATCCTCGCGATACTCCGCACCTATGGTAATAAGAAAGACACGGCTCTTGAGCATCTGGTAGTTGTCTCCCTTACGCTCAGCCTTGGCCAGGATGGACTCCACCTTATTATATGCGCTCTCAGGAAGGTCTTCCTGAATCAATCGCTCAACGGACTTCCAATCACGGCGGTAATCCGCCGCATCAGATGGTAACACACAAGCTATCATAACTATCAGGATAGAAAAACATTTGAACATTTGTCTCATACTACCATCGTTGTTTTAATTAAACATCTACGGCAAAAGTAGCGCCACCACGGCGCTTTTCAAAGGAAAAAGCGTTGCAAAAACGTTGCAATTACGTCACAAGAGCGTTGCAATCGTATTACTACACTATGTGGATATCAGCGAACCGCCTCCTGCAACTCTTTCACGGTCAACAGCGTCTGCTCACCGCTCACCATATCTTTCAGTGTAACCTTACCGGCAGTCAGCTCATCTGCTCCTACAATTGCAACGAACCTGACACCCGTGGCATTGGCATACGCCATCTGCTTCTTCATCTTGGCGGCATCGGGATAAAGCTCAGCACTGATGCCGGCCTCCCTCAGGCTACTTAATAAATTCATACAGAAGTCAGCCTCGGCATCGCCCATATTCAGGAAGAGAACTTTTGTTCCGGATACAGTAGCCTCAGGATAAAGATTCAGCTGATTCAGAACATCGTATATGCGGTCTGCACCGAAAGAGATGCCCACACCGCTTACGCCAGGCATTCCGAATATGCCTGTAAGATTATCATAACGGCCACCGCCGCTTATGCTTCCAATCTCAACATCAAGAGCCTTTACCTCAAAAATGGCTCCTGTATAATAGTTCAGACCACGTGCAAGGGTCAAGTCAAGCTCAAGGGTATTCCTGAGAGTGGTCTTAGCCACCTTGTCCAGAATGAGACGACACTCCTCCACACCCTTCAAACCGGTCTCGCTCCCAGCAAGGACATTCTCTATGACGGAGAGTTTCTCCTCATTGGTTCCCTGAAGCTTGATTATAGGCTGCAGCTTGTCAACAGCCTCCTGCGGAAGGCCTTTCTCAAGAAGCTCGGCGTTAACATTGTCAAGACCTATCTTATCCAGTTTGTCTATGGCAACCGTTATGTCGGTCATCTTATCCGCCTGACCAACCGCTTCAGCCAGACCGGCAAGTATCTTTCTGTTGTTCATCTTGATGGCAACCCTCACGCCGAAACGGCTGAAAACGGTGTCAATCATCTGGATAAGCTCAATCTCATAGAGAAGAGAGTCACTGCCTACAACATCGGCATCACACTGATAAAACTCACGGTAACGGCCCTTCTGCGGACGGTCAGCACGCCATACAGGCTGAATCTGGAAACGCTTGAACGGGAACTGCAGTTCCTCGCGATGCATCACCACAAAGCGTGCAAAAGGTACGGTGAGGTCATAGCGTAATCCCTTCTCACAGAACTTTGATGCCAGCTTAAGATGATTGCGGCTGAGAAGTTCCTCATCGGTAATACCCTGGAAATAGTCTCCTGAGTTCTGAATCTTGAAAAGCAGTTTATCGCCCTCATCGCCGTATTTCCCCATAAGCGTGGAGAGATTCTCCATTGACGGGGTCTCTATCTGACGGTAGCCGTACAGGCGGAACACCTGGCGTATTGTATCGAATATGTAATTACGGCGTGACATCTCCAGTGGTGAGAAATCGCGCGTACCCTTTGGTATGGATGGTTTCATATCAGTCTCTTCTTCCCATAAAAATCATTACGTAATATAGCAGTGTGCCAAGCGATGAGAGCGCAGCCACCACGTATGTGTATGCGGCTGCCCTGAGAGCCTCCTCGGCAGGTTCTGTTGTATTGGCGGTAGCCACACCCGCGTGGGTCATCCAGCTGATGGCACGGCGGCTGGCGTCAATCTCCACAGGCAGTGTGACAAAACTGAAAAGAGTTGTCAGCGCAAACAGTATGATACCTGCCAGCATAATGCCAGGGAAATAATTAATCAGTACCATTCCTGCCAGCAGTACCCAAGTGACCCAATTCGATGCGAACTGAACCACAGGTACAAGGGATGAGCGTAATTGAAGCGGACCGTAAGCCACTGCATGCTGGACAGCGTGACCGCACTCGTGAGCGGCAACGGCAGCCGCGGTTATGTTTCGTCCGTTATAGACATCAGTGCTGAGATTGACAGTTTTCTTCACTGGATCATAATGGTCTGTAAGCTGTCCCTCGATGCAGGTTACGCGCACATCGTTGATGCCGTTCTCGCGAAGCATACGCATTGCCACATCGCACCCGCGCTCGCCACCGGCGGTGGGAATCCCGGAGAACTGTTTGAACTTACGCTGAAGGTTAAGCTGGACGATATAGCTGGCTATGGCTATACCTATGAACAATATCCAATACATTACTTGCCTCTTACTATAGTCTGGTTACGGTCAGGACCTACTGAAATAATAGATACAGGAGTCTCAAGATACTCCTCCAGGAATGTGATGTAGTTGTTGAACTCCTCGGGGAACTCATCCTCGTGCCTCATCTTGCAAAGCTCTGTCTGCCAGCCCGGAAGCTCTTCGTAAACCGGTGTCACGCCCTCACAGTCGAACGGGAACTCATCGGTCTGGGTACCGTCGGGCAGTATGTATGCCACACAAGCCTTTATTGTCTTGAAAGTATCCAGGACATCGCTCTTCATAAGGATGATGTCTGTAACGCCATTCAGACGCACAGCATATCTCAAGGCCACAAGGTCAACCCAGCCGCAACGACGACGGCGGCCGGTAACGGCTCCGAACTCAAAGCCGCGGTCTGACATTGCCTGACCATCAGCATCGAACAGCTCAGTAGGGAATGGTCCACTGCCTACGCGGGTGCAATATGCCTTCATTATACCGAACACACGGCCGATATTGCCAGGAGCGACGCCAAGTCCGGTACAGGCACCCGCACATACGGTATTTGATGATGTGACGAAAGGATATGAGCCAAAGTCAATGTCCAGCATCGTACCCTGGGCACCCTCGCAAAGCACGCTCTTGCCATCGCGAAGCATATTGTGCACGAAGTGCTCGCTGTCGATGAACTTGAACTGACGCATATACTCAATGCCGTCACGCCAGGCTGGCTCGGTCTGTGAGAGATCGTACTCAAAGCCAAGGGATGCGAGAGTACGCTCGTGCGATGCCTTGATGGCGTTGTACTTCTGCTCAAAGTCTGGTGTGAGCAGGTCGCCTACGCGAAGACCTGTGCGCGCTACCTTGTCGGTATATGTAGGACCTATGCCACGGCCGGTAGTACCAACTTTACTTGAGCCCTTGGATGCCTCCAGAGCACTGTCCATAAGTCTGTGTGTAGGAAGAATCAGATGAGCCTTCTTGGAGATAAGCAGTCTGTCCTTCAGATTGACTCCGGCACTCTCAAGCGCGGTTGCCTCGGCCTTGAACAAAGCCGCGTCAAGAACCATTCCGTTACCGATGACATTAATCTTGTCGCCCTGGAACACACCCGATGGAATTGACTTCAGCACGAACTTCTTACCGTCAAACTCAAGTGTATGACCTGCGTTGGGGCCACCCTGAAAACGCGCAACAACATCATATCCCGGAGTCAGGACATCCACTACTTTTCCTTTTCCCTCATCTCCCCACTGGAGACCGAGCAGAACATCAACTTTACTCTGTGTCATATCTTATTATTTGTCTCTTTTTTCTTGTTTTTGCGTTTAATGGCACTGTTGCATCTGGCACACGTACCATATATATACAACGTATAGCTCTCGGCAGAGAACCTGCTTGTCTTTATCTCGGAGAGCGCACGCATAAGCCTGTCATTATGCAGTTCCCTGATTGCACCGCATTTGTTGCAGATAAGATGGAAATGTGAGCTGCCGGTGACTACCGCTTTCTCATACTCTGCCTTTTCCGCCAGCCGGTGGCGCACAATCAGCCCGGCATCGACAAGCATATTGACAGTATTATAGACCGTGGCCCTGCTTACTACAAAATGGCACTCATCCACCATCTTCTGATGCAGCTCCTCAAGAGAGAAATGTCCGTCGGCTGAATATATGGCCTCCAGAATGGCGAAACGCTCCGGCGTCTTGCGCAGTTTGTGCTGACGCAGATATTCCTGGAACTTGCCAACAGCTACTTTGCAATAATCAGTCGTCTCCATACTTCTCCGTGAAAACACTCAGGGCCGCAAAAGCACCTTGCCTTGGAAGCAGGGCATCATCTTTCAAAGCCGCATCGGCCTGATCCCTCAGCTCTCTCTTATAACTCTCCGCCATCTCACGTCCCTCACGCATCAGGTTGGCGATGGTCAGGAAACCACAATACTGTACCATATCATCAGAGCCGGCCAGCCATCGGAATGCAGTCTGCGAGGCATCAGGCATATATGGGAACAGGTACTTGCAACACACCTCAGCCAAATCGGGATACTCAATGCTCTCCAGCCAGAAATCCGCCAGACTTGAAGTGAATGAGCCGTGTGGCTGCAGTATTGCCGCCAGCATCTTGCACTCACGGCACTCCTGTCTCCACAAGCCCTGCGCAAGATCGTGCTCTTTCTCATATTCAGAGGCAATAGAACGAAGTTCGGGCAAAGAGACGCCATAGCTCAGCTTATACACAATTCCGTGGCGGCGCATATCCTCAACCGACACGCCGTTCATATACAGTGTGAGCCTCTGCCTTATCTCAATTATCCTATCCTCAACTGCTCTCTTATCCATCACACGAGACTGACTGAAACCCCGTCCGCCAGGCGGAACCTGATTCAGGAATGCATACTGCGATACTTATGCGGTGCAATTCCCTTATACTTGAAGAATGCCGCATAAAAAGACTGACGGTTAGAGAAACCCACGGCGTTTCCGATCTCCTCCATCGTCATCTCCTTGAACCGTTTGTCAGTGAGCATATGCTGGGCATCCCTGATTCTGAACTCATTTACAAGGCAAGAATAATTCTGACCGAATCTGGAATTGATGACAGCGGAGAGATAACGGGGATTGGTATCCAGTTCCTTCGCAAGCTTTTGCGCGGAATACTCCGGATCACGATACTTCTTTCCTGCCACCACAATCGCCAGAATCCTGTCATATAACTCATCTGCCAGCTCCGGTTTAATCAACTTCCTGTACGCCGCGTCTTTCTGCGACGACTCCTTGATTTTGTAAGGCTTTGAATCTTTAGCTTCCATATTCACTATCTGTAAGTTTTATGCTTTTGCAAAATAATGCATTTTCAGATGATTTTGCAAAAAAATATGTACAAAAAATCTAAAAACAAGACAAGCTGCGCCGTTGTTGAAAACGTGTTGATATATAGTCACCCCGAAAGCCGCCCGAAAGGGCTCTTTTTGCTATTTTTGCCTGCAGCAGACAACCACCCGATGCTGATATGATAGACCAGATGACAATAGAGAAAGTGCTTGATGCCGCCAACATCGTTGATGTGGTATCACAGTTTGTCACACTGCGCAAACGCGGTGTCAATTATGTGGGTCTGTGTCCTTTCCACAACGAGAAGACTCCATCGTTCTACGTCTCACCCTCGAAGGGAATATGCAAGTGCTTCAGTTGCGGCAAGGGAGGAAATGTGATTCATTTCATCAAGGAGCACGAGCAACTGTCATATCAGAAAGCCGTTGAATGGCTGGCAGACAAATACAATATTCCTTATACCAGACGGGAGCTGACGCCAGAGGAGAGGCAACGGCAGGATGAGCGTGAGTCCCTGTTCATCGTAAACGAGTTTGCACGCGGATGGTTTCAGGATATGCTCAGAAATACAGAAGCAGGCAGAGCCATCGGTATGGCCTACTTCCGCAAGCGCGGATTCCGCGATGACATCATTGAGAAATTCCAGTTAGGCTACTCGCCGGACAAGGGCGATGCACTGGCAAGCGCCGCTTTGGCAAAGGGTTACCGCAAGGAGTACCTGATAGCTACCGGCCTGTGTTACGAGCGCGATGACCAATCCCTGAGAGACCGTTTCAGAGGAAGAGTAATCTTTCCTGTAAATTCCGTATCGGGCAAGATAGTGGCATTCGGTGGAAGAGTGATGGAAAGTAATGCGAAAGTTGCCAAATACGTAAACTCGCCTGAATCCTCCATCTATAAAAAGAGCAACGAGTTGTATGGATTATTCCAGGCACGGCAGGCAATTGTGAAGAAGGACCGTTGCTTCTTGGTGGAGGGTTATGCCGATGTCATCTCCATGCACCAGGCTGGCGTGGAGAATGTGGTCGCATCAAGCGGTACATCACTCACATCAGGACAGATAAGGCTGATACACCGGTTCACAGACAACATCACCGTGCTGTACGATGGTGACATGGCGGGCATCAAGGCTTCCATCCGAGGCATAGACATGCTGCTTGAGGAGGGTATGAATGTAAAGGTTCTTCTGCTTCCTGACGGAGAGGACCCGGACAGTTTCGCACGTGGTAGAAGCGCTACAGAGTTCCAACAGTACATAGACAATCATCAGGTTGATTTCATCCGCTTTAAGGTAAGACTGCTCATGGAGGAGGCAGCAGGTGACCCCATCCGCAGGGCTAATCTCATAAAGGAAATCAACACAAGCATATCAGTCATTCCGGATCAGGTTGTACGCTCCGTATATATCCGCGAGTGCAGCCAGATACTGCAGACTGACGAGAGAATGCTGATATCGGAGATAAACAACCTTCGGAGGCAGGGCACGACCACCTCAAGGCAATATCCTGCCATTGAGAGCCAGGCGCCGCAGCAAATGGAGTCTGAGCGGCGAATCCAGCCAGAGCAGGCCGGCTCTAAGGAGGCAGCAGTCCAGGCTGAGGTCACAGACCCAACGGAGGAGTTACGGAAACAAGTGAGGGCGTTGCTCCGCTCTGACAAGGCTGGAATAGCGGACAAGGAGAAAATGCTTGCCAGGCTGCTGGTAAGATACGGAGAGAGAATCTGCTGCTACACTCCATATCAGGACAACGAGGAGTATCCTATGAGAGTAGGAGAATACATTATGGGAACTATGCAGAACGACGGACTGTCATTCTGCCACCCAGTCTATCATAAGATGGCAGATCTCTTTATGGAGCACTATCGCGATGAGGGATTCGTAAGTGAGAGATTCTTCCTCTCTAACCCGGATAGTGTGATAAGCCTTACAGCCGCAAGTCTCATTGAGGACCGTTATCAGCTAAGCAGCATATACAAGGAGACACGCGGTCTCAGCGATGAGGAAAATCTTTTCGGAATAACCTGTCACATCATCACAGACTACCAGCTGGCCGTAGTCAATTACGAGATAAAGAGCGTGGAGAGCAAGATGCAGATGCCTGATGTCACCGACTTTATGGAATTGCAAAAAGAGTACCAGACTCTTCTCTCCGCGAGAAACAGTCTGGCACGCAAGCTTGGCGACAGGATTACCACCTGATCACTTTATAGTTCAGAACTTCAGGTTTATCTCCTGATTCCTGAGAATAATAACACCCTTATATGGCGTATCCTTCTTGAGAGTACGCATAACATCGTATGCCTCCTCGTAATGAAGAAAATCGCCAACGGTACAAAGCCATCTGGGCGACTTAAATACAGTATATACAGGAAGCTCGGGATAGTTAATCTTAATATACGTCTCAGCCTCCTGAGCCCTGGAACGGGCCTCGCGGGTATTATTCCCCGCGAAAACCTGTATTCTGTAACCAATTGCCTTTATCTGCTCTCCCTCAGTATCCTCAACACGATGTCCTATCAGGCTGTCAAGGCGGGCATCACACTCAATATTGATACAGCCCTGACCTGGCACATCCTCCTCCAGCTGCTCAACAAATGTTTGCTTTTGCGCAGCAACCGATAAGGTTGACAGAAGGAACAGCAGAAAAAGAACAGACCTTCTCATCATCATTTCCAGGCATCGATGATACCCTTGAAGTCAGCAGCCTTAAGAGAGGCGCCGCCTATCAGGCCACCGTCAACATCAGGATTAGCAAACAATTCCTTTGCATTTGAAGGCTTGCAACTGCCACCATAGAGGATTGAGCAGTCATCTGCCACAGCCTTGCCATACTTACCCTCAATCTTTGAGCGGATGAAGGCGTGCATCTCCTCAGCCTGCTCAGATGTAGCTGTCAGGCCAGTACCGATAGCCCAAACCGGCTCGTATGCAATGACAATCTTGCCGAAGTCCTCTGCTGAGAGATTAAACAGAGCACCCTCAAGCTGGCTCTCCACAACCTTATTCTGAATGCCCGCAACACGCTCGTCCTTAACCTCGCCAACACAGAAAATGGGTGTCAGGCCATTGGCAAGAGCCAGCAGGACCTTCTCCTTGAGGATCTCGTTCGTCTCGTGATAGTATGCGCGACGCTCTGAATGACCAAGAATGCAATACTTGGCACCAGTTGATGCCACCATAGAGGCTGATACCTCGCCGGTATAAGCGCCTGACTCCTTGTCTGCGCAGTTCTCAGCACCGATACCTATCAATGCAGGGTTAACCAACGGAGTAACTGATGCCAGATGAATAAACGGAGTGCAAACCACCACATCACAAGCTGGTTTGTCTGCCTCAAGAGCAGCGTTAATCTCCTTTACCAACTCAATTCCCTCCTGGAGACTCTTGTTCATCTTCCAGTTTCCTGCAACAATTTTCTTTCTCATTTCAATAAATATTTAGTATGTTATTTGAGTTTATCAGATCTCTTTTTCCTGCACAGCCGGTCAATCAGCAGAACCAGCAGATAAGGAAGGATAAAATAGAATGCGATAAATGTATTCCTTACGTATCTCACCGAAAGCAGCGGATGAGCTTTTCCCAATCGCTCCATACGCATGGACTGATGCGAGTCTAGCGGTATATTCCAATCACTCCACTTTGCGGCAACAACACCGTCTTTCAATACTACGACCCCCGGATTTGACCTTATCATAGTCTTCAACAGGATGTCATCAGCCTGAAGAAAGCCATATTCACCGTATGTTACATCCTTCCAGTGCTCAATCTCACTACTTCCCGATGCTGTCACGCCATACATTGGATATCCGGCATCCTTGCAATAGTAGTACATATCATTGATAAGGTCGATGTTCTCCTGAGATGCCTCCTCCAGGAAAGGTGATACCAACAAAAATGTGAATCCGGGTGAATTCAGTATCTCCTCTGTCCTGTCATCAAATGAGTCATCCATCATAAAGAAATCCCCGAACCGGTCATCACCTCTAGTCACCGCCTCCCTGATGTTGGTGCCAACCTTATACGGACGATAGTCAAAGACCGGAAGATCCCTTATGTTGGAAAACATAAAATGACCTATAAGAAGAACTGTCACCACGGTTATAAGCCAGGAGCGACGTTCGCTAATAAGCGGACGTATCCTGTCTTCAGACACTAATATGTGGATTGACATCACGAGCAGGAACAGATTCTTATAGAAAGTCTGCCAGTTGGTCAGAACAAGCGCGTCGCCAAAACAGCCGCAATCCGACACAGGGTTTTTCAGAGCCAGATAGAGCGTAAGCGCTGTGAATGCGGAGACTATGGCCAAAAGGCATACAGAGGTTCCATGTCTGTAGATTCCGAAAAGCAGATAAACACCTAAAAGGAACTCAAAGCCGGCAAGCACACAGGCGGCAATCAGGACATCGGACGATGTAAGACCGCCTATGCCGAATGCCGACATATAATCCTGTATCTTTATCTGTGTTCCCACCGGATCGACGGCCTTGACGAATCCGGAGAAGATGAAACAGGCGGCCACAAGCAGACGACTGATGCTCACAGCCGCCGTAAAGAAATTCAGACCACCTTTTCTTGCCATAAATCAGTCTCCGAACTTAATTTTAATAAGACCGAACACGGCGTAATTGACCATATCCATATAATTGGCATCTACCCCCTCAGACACTTTGGTCTTACCATTGTTGTCCTCAATCTCCTTCGTCCGATTGAGTTTCATCAGAATCAGATCGGTGTATGAGCTCTTGCGCATTCCACGCCAGGCCTCGTCATAATCGTGATTCTTTATGCGCATAAGCTCCAGAATCTTCTGCGACAGGCGGTCATACTCATTGATTGCCGTCTGGTTTGACATATCAACGCTGTCAGCGTAGCCGTGCTCCAGCTGTATCAGAGCCATTATGCCGTAATTGACTATTCCTATCAACTCTGAGCGGATGTCCTCACCAACCAGATTGACTCCCTTGGTCTCAATGCTGCGTATGCGCCGTGCCTTGATGTATATCTGGTCTGTCATCGACTCCGGACGCAGGATTCTCCACGCTGCGCCATAATCCTCCAGTTTCCTCACATAGAGCGCACGGCACATCTCCATTATCTGGGCGAACTGTTTCTCCGTATCCGGCTTCTCAGCCGCTTTCTGACACATCTCACACATACCTTTGTACTTTTAACTTGCAAAGATAATAAACGAAAACGATAAACGGGGCATTTTATTCCAGCTAAACTATGATATAGACGACCAATCGTAAGGAGACTTTTTCAGTTTAGCCAACTGACGCGCCAGCAACCTGTTATCAAGAGATGTAAGAGTGGAGTCTTTTTCCACGATGGAACGGGCGATATCACGTACCTTTCCAATCAGTTCACCATCGCGGGCCAAGTTTGCAAGCCTCAGGTCAAAAGCGATGCCACTCTGCTGCGTTCCCTCCAGATCACCCGGGCCGCGAAGCTTCAGATCCGCCTCTGCTATCTCAAACCCGTCGCAGGTCTCCACCATAATATCTATACGTCGGCGTGTATCCTCCGACAATTTGAACCCGGTAACCAGAATACAGAACGACTGATCCGCACCGCGTCCCACACGGCCCCTGAGCTGATGTAGCTGAGACAATCCGAACCTCTCAGCGTTCTCAATCACCATCACACTGGCATTCGGCACATCAACGCCCACCTCAATCACAGTAGTAGCCACCATTATTCGTGTCTCGCCGCCTTTGAATCGCATCATCTCCGCATCCTTCTCCGCAGGTTTCATACGTCCATGAACCTTGCTCACGCCATATTGAGGGAAACGCCCGCAAATAATGGAGTAACCTTCTTCAAGATTTTTGAGATCCATCTTCTCACTCTCCTCTATGAGAGGATATACGATGTATGCCTGACGGCCGGCACGCAACTGTGATTCCACAAAAGCGTAAAGGTCTGAATGACGCGTATCATAATAATGCTCAGTGCGTATGGGCTTGCGTCCGGGAGGAAGCTCATCTATGATTGAGACATCAAGGTCACCGTATAGTGTCATTGCCAATGTACGTGGTATTGGAGTGGCAGTCATCACCAGTACGTGTGGCGGATTGTCGTTTTTAGCCCACAGTCGTGCGCGCTGTGCCACACCAAAGCGATGCTGCTCGTCAATAACCACAAAGCCAAGCTTGTTGAATGTTACATTATCCTCCAGAACGGCGTGGGTACTGATAAGTATCCTGACATCGCCATCAGCCAGCCCTTCTAGTATGGACTGGCGGCGTTTGCCTTTTATGCTTCCAGTCAGCAACTCAACCCTTATGCCCATACCATCAAGGTAATGACAGATATTTGCATAATGCTGTTCAGAGAGTATCTCAGTAGGAGCCATCATACATGCCTGATATCCATTGTCAAGGGCCAACAGCATACCCATCAGAGCCACCATTGTCTTGCCACTGCCCACATCGCCCTGAAGCAGACGGTTCATCTGACGGCCGGAGCAGACATCCGAACGAATCTCACGCACAACTCTTTTCTGTGCCCCAGTCAGGCTGAATGGCAGATGCTCTTTATAGAAGGTATTGAAGCAATCGCCAACCCGGTTGAATACAAATCCACGGAAACGCTTCTGACGGTCACAGGTATAGCGGGCTATGTTCAACTGAACGTAAAACAGTTCCTCAAACTTCAGGCGATACTGCGCACGCCGCATTTCATCGGCATTTTTAGGGAAATGAATCCCTCTTAAGGCATCGTCCAGAGACATAAGATGCTCTTGTGCTACAAGCCAGTCCGGCAGTGTCTCGGGCAAAGGCCAGGATATCAGGGAAAAGAGATTCTGAATTAGTTTCTGAATGGCCCGGCTGTTCAGCCCGGCACGCTTCATCTTATCAGTGGTATTGTAATACGGCACCATACCCATTCCGGCAATGTCAAGCTTGTCCGGCGAATCAAGGTCAGGATGTGCCAGATTGATGCGTCCGCCAAAAATCGTCGGTTTGCCGAATGCCACATACTCAGTGTTGGGGCGATACTTGTCAAGAATGAACTTAAGCCCTTGAAACCAGACAAGGTCAACAATACCTGTTCCATCGGTGAAATGGGCAACCAGACGCTTTCTCGCACCCTCACCCACAGTCTCAAAACTGAGGATATGGCCTTGCAGCTGGATATACGGCATATTACCGTCCAGCTCATTTATCTTGAACAGACGGCTTCTGTCAATATATTTATATGGAAAATAATATAGCAGGTCCTCAAGCGTGCGCACCTGAAGTTCCTTCTCCAGAAGTGCGGCCCTCGCAGGGCCCACACCTGTCAGATACTTTACATCACGCTGCGCAAGGTCCTGCATAGGCAGTCTTGTCAGTTCACGTTGAACTGCATATCTCCGCAGACTGACTCACGCACCTCTTTCCCGCAAAGTAGCTCAATTATCTCAGAAGAGAATGCAAATGAGGCAGCAGGACCAATGGCTGTGATAATGTTTCCATCGCGCTCTACGAATCTGCCGGTGAAATCAATGTTCCTCAACCCCTCGCCACAGCCGGGATATACCGTTGCCTTGCGTCCGTCCAGAATTCCGAGTTTACCGAGCACAGACGGAGCGGCACAGATAGCGGCTAACGGCTTGCCCGCTGCCGCAAACTCCTTAAGTAACTTGCAAAGCTCCTTGTGCTTTATCATAGCCGGAGATCCCGGACCACCTGGCAATATCAGAATCTCCGCATCAGAGAAATCCGTATTACAGAAGAGGTCATCGGCCTGGACAGGTATATCACGAGAGCCCTTCACCAGAAAATCATCGCCAAGAGCAATGGTTGTAACCTCAAGACCTGCGCGCCTGAGCATATCAACCGGAACAATAGCCTCTATCGGCTCAAAGCCGTCAATCAGAAAAACATATACCATATACTTGACTTTATTATTTAAGCTGGAAATAATATGTGATGGTTCCCGTCTGGTTATCAGGACCATCTACAGAATTGAACCGCGTACGGCGGGCAGCATCCTCAGCGGCAGCCCTTAGCTGTGCGTTCATAGTATTTGTACGTTTGTTTATGCTGGTGGCTATGACCTCGCCCGAAGGATTAACAGTGATAGTCACCACAACCCGGCCCTCCTCCTGAACCGTATATGACGGACGCTGGAGGCCGTTGCCATCAACGCTACGCCCACCAAGGTCATAGTTGCCAAAAGCGCCTGTTCCGCTGCTCTTGCCTTGAGTGGCGTTTCCATCGGGAGTTCCCGCCACACCCTCGGCCTTCCGGGTATTATCCTCTGGAGAAGAGGTTGAGGCGCCACTCTGGCCGAAAAGATTCTGCATCAGCCGGTTTGCCTCGTCGCGCACACGCTGTTCCTCCTGGGCGCGGAGTTCCTCCTCCGTAGGTTGCGGAGCCTCCTGTGGTTTATCCACTTTTTCTTGACCACTCTCAATCTCCACGGTCTCCTCAAGGTTCTGGGTTACAAGCGACGGAGCCTGAACATCTGCGGCAGGCACTGGCGTGACAGGAGCACTGTATGTATCAACCTCGGTAAGGTCATAATCGGTATTCAGATTGCCCATATCACCAATCATCACCGGTACACCGCTCTCCTCCTGCCGTTCCGGCCGGTTCAGCCTGACGAGCCATAATGTCAGAACTACCAGTATATGCAACACTACTACAAGCGCCACAGACAACCAGTCTATCCTATCCTCTTTAACAGGTCTCATTTTCTATCCGGGCGTCTTGTAGCCAGAACCACTTTGAACTGATTCTCATTGGCTATGTTTAGCACCTTTACTATCTCGCTGTATGGAACCGTCTCATCTGCATATAGCGCCACATACATCTCAGGCTCCCTCCGGGCATAATCCTGAAGGTACGGAGTAAGTTCCTCGAACAGCACCGGCATCTCATCGTCATTGCCGAAAGCGGTATAGTAATTTAAATCCCGGTCTATGATGACCCTCGCCAATGGTTTGGCAGATGTCTGCTGCGAGCTCTGCGGCAACAGCACCTTGATGGCGTTAGGGCTTACCATAGTAGATGTTATCATAAAGAATATCAGCAGCAGGAAAATGATGTCAGTCATTGACGACATACTGAACTGCGGTGATATCTTGTTCTTTCGCTTCAGCATAATTACTCTCCTGTTTTCTCTACAAAATCAAGAATGAAAGACTCCATCTGATTGGTGATTCCGTCAACCCTGCTCACTAGATAGTTATATGCGAAAAGCGCGATGATTCCTACAATAAGACCACCTACGGTTGTAATCATTGCCTCGTATATACCACCTGACAGAAGCGATACATCAATGTTATTTCCAGCATTTGACATCTCCCAGAATGCCCTTACCATACCTATTACGGTTCCAAGGAAACCAATCATAGGAGCGGCGCTGGCTATGGTGGATATGCCCGAGAGCCCTTTCTCAAGTCTGGCAATCTCAATGTTTGCGGCATTCTCCATTCCTGCCTGGATATCGGCCTTGGAACGGCCCACCAGCGAGACACCCTTCTCTACGATACGGCTGCAGGGAGAATCCAGCGCCTGACAGAAATTGACTGCAGACTTTATCTCGCCGTTCTTTACATAGTCGCAGATACGGTCCATAAAATGCACATCCTTGTTTACTGCCTTCTTGAACTTTCCAAGACGCTCAAAGAATATATAGAAACAAAGGATGGAGAGCGCGGCCAGCACAATCATTATCCAACCACCCTTCATTGCCATATCCAGAAGGTTCATCTTCGCAACACCGTCACCATTCATCATGGCAGCGGCATTCACCATAGACGCTGAATCACCGATAGTCTCAGCGATAGTTGACTGTAATAGAATCATATCAAGCATTGTTTATATTTATTAATCGTTGTCTCAAGACCCAGATAGAGGGCATCGCATACCAGAGCGTGACCTATTGACACCTCATCAAGCCAGGGTATTCTCTCCTTAAGGAAACGCAGATTCAGCAGGCTCAGGTCGTGACCGGCATTAAGTCCCAGGCCACACTCCCGTGCAGTAATAGCCGCCTGTACAAAAGGCGCCACCGCCTGCTCAGGATTCTCAGGATAAGCGCTCGCATACGGCTCAGTATATAGCTCCACTCTGTCGGCACCGGCCTTGGCGGCATACTCTATCACCCTTGAATCGGCATTGACAAATATGGATGTACGGATACCGGCACCACGGAACTCGCTTACCACATCAGTAAGGAATCCGAGGTTTCCCTGTGTGTCCCATCCTGCGTTCGATGTAATCTGAGTAGGAGAATCCGGTACCATTGTAACCTGAGCGGGCCTTGTGCTGACCACTAAGTCTATAAAGTCGCGTGACGGGTAGCCTTCAATGTTGAACTCGGTAGTAAGCACACCCTTCAACGCCGGGACATCGACACGGCGGATATGCCTCTCATCCGGGCGCGGATGAACCGTAATACCCTCTGCACCGAAACGCTCACAATCCAGCGCCACCCGGACCACATCAGGGTTATTGCCGCCACGGGCGTTGCGAATGGTGGCTATCTTGTTGATATTGACACTTAACCTAGTCATAATAAATCTCAATAGGAAAAAATACCTATCTTTGCCAGAAAGAGCAAAAATATATATTTACGCTCAATTATTCAAAAAAAACAGAGTTATGCGGTTCGCTATTTTCGGCAATCCTACCCCAGGCAAGAACTCAGGGTATGAGCGTTCCTTGCTTAAATTATTATATTCGCTTGAGGATGAGATACTTATAGAAAGTTCCTACAAAGAATCACTAGAAGGACAGATAGGTCTCAATATTCCGAATACCGATGTAATAAAAGGCGATGACTTCACGGCCGATATGGTAATCAGCATCGGAGGCGATGGAACATTTCTGCGCGCCGCCGCACGTGTGGGCGGCAAGGGGATACCAATGCTCGGTGTAAACGCAGGCAGGCTTGGCTTTCTGGCAGACACAACGGCCCAAAAAGCAGGTGATGCAATACGCCTGATACATCAAGGCAGATATAGCCTGGAGAAGCGCTCGCTTCTTGAATTGCGTATGAACGGGCTTCCCGAAGGCTATTCGCCATACGCCCTGAACGACATAGCCATCCTGAAACACGATATCTCATCGATGATAAGCATACATACCTGCGTTGACGGACAGCCACTTACCACATATATGGCCGATGGTCTGGTGATAGCCACCCCAACCGGCTCCACGGCATACTCGCTAAGCGTGGGCGGCCCGGTAATAGCACCTGGAACAGATGTTATTGAGCTTAACCCCGTTGCTCCTCACAGCCTCACTATGAGACCGCTGATACTCCAGAACAGCCGTATCATAAGTCTGAACGTGGAGAGCCGCAGCCACAATTTCCTTGTCTCAATAGACGGCCGGAGCTTCAGCTGCCCGAACGGCACCGCAATGGAGATATGCCGCGCCCCGTACCATATTAATGTTGTCAAGCCCGAGGGCTCAGACTTTTTCTCCACTCTCAGAGAAAAGATGATGTGGGGCGCCGACTCACGCAGGTAACAGCTAAGCCAGCTACTAGAATTTAAATATCAATCCTGCAACTATTGCACGATTATCACTATCCACGTTCTTCTCGTCACGAATCAGAGCAGTTTCGTAATCACTGGAGGTGTTGTCCCAATTTCTGGTAACGCCAGGCATATCAAACAGATCCTGACCGCAAAGATAGATCTGGAGCTTTTCATAAAAAGTCTTGCTGATTTTTACAGAAGCATCAATATCCTGATCAGTCTCTGAATATGTTTGCCTGGTTGCAGATTTATATATGAAAGAACCGGACATTACCCAGTCCCTCTTGAAATTTATGTTGAAATTGGCGCTGGCACCATATTCAAACGAGTTTTTCACAGCCGATGAGACATAGTTTCTGAGATACTTGTATTTCACGTACGATTTCGCCAGCAAAGTAAGAGTCTTGCCATTCCACGCCAACGTGACATAGCCGTTCATATTGTTCTCATACTGCGTATTCTCCCACTTGTAATAGTTGACAGTATTGACTTGCCTATACACAACCCGGTCTATATCATTGTCAATATGCTCGTATGCCGCAGATACGTCAATTGCGAATTTCCCTTTTTTCAGCCCATATCCCAACTCAATGAGATTATTATCGGTGTATCTCAGATCACTGTTGCCTTCCGTAAACTCAAGAAAGTTATCAGACACCTGGCAAGTGCCGGAATACTGCATATACGTAGGATATATCAAAGAACGAGTATATCGCAGGAACAGTTTATGAGCATCGGAGAAAGAATATGAAAGACCGGCATTTCCATAGAAATCAAAATAATTACCAGTTAGCGCCTCGTCTGTCTTCACACCCTTGCAGAGAAGAGAGTAATGCATATATTGGCCGTTTAAATCAATATAGGCAGCCAGTTTACCTGTCTTATAGCTTCCAATCAGGCACAAGTCGGCAAAATGTTGAGAGAGTTTGTAATCGACATCAAGCTCGTCAATCCTGCCCCACTTTCCCTCACTTCTATCAAATATCCAGCTATCTCTATAGTCCAGGACATTTAAATAAGAATACTTCATACCGGGTGATAATGATAATCCCTTTACATTCCAAGACCGGTCATTCTCAAACATTGTAACCATTTCCACTCTTTTGTCCGATCTGTTTTTCTTATGCGAGACCATCATCTCCTCAGCCTCAATCGTTAAAGGCTCGTCAGGTATCCAGAACGGAGGATACATATATTCATCCGTCTTGTGATACAAGCTGTCATTGAGGTCCGACACCAGGAAACCTACATTTGCCCTGAGCCTCATCCCATCACTGAAAGAATGCTTGTAGCCGACACCGATTCCATTATCACCACCATAAACAGACTGTACATTAGCATCAAAGTAACGTGCTACTGTGCTGTGTGAAAAAGTATAGTCGTTTTGTGCTACCCTACGTCTCTCATCAGAAGTATTGTCCTTGTAAATTCCCTTATGAGACAAGTATGCCGATAGTATGTCTGAGGGTGTCAGCTTATAATCAAAAGTAACCTTGAACGCGATATCCGTCTTCCTCATTTTGGTTGAGAGAGTGTCAAGGGTGTGCGAGATAATCTTATCAATAAACCTGTGCTTTAACGTTGTCTCCTCCGTCCTGCCATTATACCAGTCCAGACTGATACCTGTATTCAGCCGATCAGTAACGCTGTTTATTCTCAGACTTGTGCTATACTCATTGTTTGATGCACCTGCGGCATCAACTGAGCCGTTCCACGTTACATTTTCCTGAGCGTAAAGCGGAATGGTCAGTATCACAGCCATTGCAAACGCTGCTACCCGGCTTTTCATAAGTTACAGGTTGGCTTTTACTTGTTATAGTTGGTTACGATTACAATCTTGCCAGACGTCTCGCCACGCTCCACGCGCATCTGAAGCATACCGGAAACCTTGGTACCTGCGCCAAGCTCAGTAAGGTCTGCTGTTACCGAGACGCCCTTACCAATCAGATCGGCCTCTTTCAACTCACCGCTCCAAAGCACTGGACCGTATGAGTGACGGATTGTCCAGGTACCGGCATCGATTCCGTCGAACTCATACTCATTAGTGCCTTGATGCAGCATAATGCGGCGTGTGCTGTCGGTTCCGCCATATGCCATACGGCCGCGGCCGGCCTTGTCAATCTCAATCTCCGCGCCCAGGCCATTCACAACCTCGGTCGGATCAAGATTACTCTCCAAGCCACTGTCAAACGACTCAACCTCGTAATAGTACTCAGGAGCGGTATTCAGGCTACGTATGTGCAGACTGTTCTTATCATATACGATGTAGCTGTTATAAAGTTTGTCGGGCTCTATGCCATAGCGTACTATGTAGCCGTCCGCACCCTTAACAGGTTGCCACAGCAGATCGGCCTCGCGGCGGTCCTCCGGATTGCGCACTGCCATAAACTCCTTAACCTTGACGCTCCTCGCAGCCTTTGGATTGCCAAACACGCGCAAATCCTTGATGCAGAAGTTAGCCTCATCGTGAATATATACATTCGTTACCTTCAGGTATCTGGCCTTCACCGGTTTCTCCAGCTCATTATAGTCGTGATGCAGATCCAGGAAATTCTCACTCTTGTCTATCACCTTCGTCCACGAGCTGCCATCCTTCGACACCTCTACAGTATAGCACTGATATTTAACCGGAGCTGTCTGTGCCGTAGAGGCAGCGCCACCAAAACCACCAAAGCCACGTGCGCCACCCTGATTCTTCGCGCCAATATGGTCAAAGTTCAGCTGAACGGCATAAATCTCGGCCACGTCGCCAAAATCAAGAGTATAGTACTCACCCGGATTACCGGTGGCGGCACTCCAGCAGGTCATAAAGTTCTCGTCGGTGGCATTTGTGGCAGGATAGCCTTCAAGGGTTGATGACACCTCGGCCTTTTTCTTGTACGACAGCAGTTTCCAGTCGGTATAGTTATTATCAACCGCATTCTTCTTGATGCCAGGATAGTACTGCGGATAATCGCCAAGCGATACATTCGAGTGCATCACGCCATCCTCGTCAACCGCAGTCGGATAGATGGCAAGCTCAGAGCCACGGCCTGCGCCTCCATAGCTGGCCGGAATCATACAGATAGTCCACAGCTGGCCGTTCTTGTCGTGGAAAGTGCTTCCGTGACCCGCGCCGACCTGGAAACCAGACGTCTTATATGTAAGAGGGTTATGCTCAGAGTATGTGAACGGCCCCATAGGGCTGTCGCCTACATATACGCCGTGCGAGTAGGTAAGCAGCTCCAGACCGATAGCCGCATACTGCAGATAGTACTTGCCGTTATGCTTGGTCATCCAAGGGCCCTCAATCCACGGATACTCCTCCGGGAAATAATCCCTGCGGCCATTGAAAATAGAATAGATTACATCCTCTGTATGACGCGCCTCAAAACCGTGGTTCTTATAATCGCCGAAGAAGCAGATTTCAGGACCGGCAATCTCCTTAAATGTAACAGGGTCAAGCTCCACTACCTTGAAAGGCATTATCTGGGACCAGCCGTAATACAGATATACCCTGCCGTCGTCATCTACAAACAGGTTCGCATCGCCATAGCGGTCGCTGTCCAGCTCAGCCACCTTCTCCCACTTGCCCGACTTGGGGTCCTCGCACTTGAACACATTCTTATTGTTCATTGAGCAGCCGTAGAATATGCCGTCCTTAACAACCACAGACACTACTCCGCCCGGATAGTTTGGAGCATCCACGTATGTCCAGTTACGGAAATCCGGTGAGTACCAGTAACCTTTGCGGTGTGATACAAACAGATAGTAGTCATCCTTGTAAGTCAGCACCACCGGCTCGCCTCCGCGATAGGAGCGTTCATTGCCGATAATCACATCAAGAGGGTTGCAGAATGTCTGCGGGGCGGTTTTAGCCGCGCTGGCCGGACCCGTTCCAAGCAGCATGGCACCGGCAATAATGGAAAGCTTAAGTAACGACTTCATAATACGTGTAGTTTTGTCAAGTAAATATAATGGTTCTGATTGAAAGTTGTCTGAAACAGCGGTAAAAGCCTAGCCGATGGGATTATTTTCAAAGCCATCAGCCAGTTCATGAATCTGCACGTATGTAGTCCCTCATTGTCAACTACGGCTACCCCTTCCGGATGGATTATGCCGTTGTCAATTATCCTTTTGATATAAGATGACTCCATATGAATCAATCTGGCTTTTACTTTATTACCGTCTGAAATCACTGTCAAACACACCCAGCCCCTTCAGGCAAAGAAGATATTTCTCAATGTAGTTCCAGGTAGTGAACGACCAGCGGAAACCCAGACGCAGAAGCACCTTCGCC